>CAIMWH010000181.1 GCA_903845065.1 uncultured Rhodospirillales bacterium
CCCCCAGGCGGCTCCGGCAGCGGCTCCGGTAGCGGCGGCTCAGGCGGCAACAACAATGGCCCCTGGGGCAACCCCGGCACGCGCCGTCCCGGCCCCGAGCGCCCGAACGGCCCGCAGGGCCCCTGGGGCGGCGGCCCGCGCGGCCCGCTCGGCGGCGGCGGCCCCACGCCCCCCGATCTCGAGGATATCCTCAGCCGCGCCCAGGGCTTCGTCCGCGAACTCCTCCCCCCCGGCTTCGGCAACGGCCGCGGCCCGGGCGGCGGCGGTGGCGGCGGCCGCTTCTCCGGCTGGCGTGGCTTCGCCCTCATCGCCGCCGTCCTCGCCGCCGCCTGGCTCGGCAGCGGCTTCTACCGCGTCCAGCCCGACGAACAGGGCGTGGTGATGCGCTTCGGCGCCTTCAACCGCCTCACCTTGCCCGGCCTGAACTACCACGTCCCCTGGCCGGTCGAGGCCGTCCAGACCCCCGCCGTCACCCGCGTCAACCGCGTCGAGGTCGGCTACCGCTCCTCGGGCGATTTCGGCACCGCCGCCCGCGGCGCCGGCCGCGACGGCCTGCGGGACATCGCCGTCGAGAGCCTGATGCTCACCGGCGACGAAAACATCATCGACATCAACTTCGCCGTCTTCTGGCGTGTCCGCGATGTCGTCCAGTTCCTCTTCAACACCCGCAGCCCCGCCTACACGGTGAAATCCGCCGCCGAAAGCGTCACCCGCGAGGTCATCGGCCGCACCCCCATCCAGCCCGCCCTCACCGACGCCCGCGCCCGCATCGAGGCCGAGGTCACCAAGGGCGTCCAGGCCATCCTCGACCAGTACGGCTCGGGCGTCGAAATCACCCAGGTCCAGTTGCAAAAGGTCGATCCCCCCGCCGCCGTCATCGACAGCTTCCGTGACGTCCAGCGCGCCAACACCGACGCCGACCGCGCCCGCAACGAGGCGGAATCCTACCGCAACGACATCGTCCCCCGCGCCCGCGGCGATTCCGCCCGCCTGGTCGCCGAGGCCGACGGCGCCCGCCAAACCTCCATCGCCCAGGCCGGCGGCGAGGCGCAGCGCTTCCTCTCCGTCCTCAAGGCCTACGAGGCCGCCAAGGACGTCACCATGCAGCGCCTCTATATCGAAACCATGCAGGACATCCTGTCCCACACCCCCTCCGTCGTGGTCGACAACGACCTGCGCGGGGTGGTGCCCTTCCTGCCGCTCAACGAAAACACCCGTCCCGTGGTACCCCGCCCGGCCCCGGTGCCCATCCCGCAAGCGGCCCCCGCGAAGGGAACCACGCCATGAGCCGCGTCCTCACCATCGCGGTGGCCGCCCTCTTTGTGGTGGTCTTCATCGCCTCCTCCACCCTGTTCACCGTCCACCAGACCGAACAGGTGCTGATCACCCAGTTCGGCGAACCCAAGCGCGTCATCACCGAGCCCGGCCTGCACTACAAAATCCCCCTGATGCAGACCGTCATCAGCTTCGACCGCCGCCTGCTCGACTATGAAGTCCAGTCCGAGGAAGTCATCCTCGGGGACCAGCGCCGCCTCATCGTCGACAGCTTCACCCGCTTCCGCATCACCGACCCGCTGCGCTACTACCAAGCCGTCGGCCCCACCGAGGAAGGCATCCGCGCCCGCCTCAACTCCGTCGTCTCCTCGTCCCTCCGCCGCGTCCTCGGCAACGAACAGCTCCTCAACGTGCTGTCCTCCAACCGCGGCCGCATCATGGGTCTCATCCGGGATCACGTGAACGAGGAGATGAAAAGCTTCGGCATCGCGGTGGATGACGTCCGTATCCGCCGCGCCGATCTGCCGGAGGAAAACACCCAGGCCATCCTGTCGCGCATGCAGTCCGAACGCGAACGCGTCGCCCGCCAGGCCCGTGCCGAGGGCGCCGAAGCCTCCGCCCGCATCCGCGCCGATGCCGAACGCGAACGCACCGTGCTCCTCGCCGAAGCCCGCGCCACCGCCGACAAGCTGCGCGGCCAGGGCGAAGCCCAGGCCATCGCCGTCTACGCCGACGCCTTCCAGCGCGATCCGCACTTCTTCGAGGTGTGGCGCACCCTGCAGGCCTATCGCGAAGCCTTCGCCAGCGGCAACTCCCGCCTGGTCATGACCCCAGGTGACGCGTTCTTGCGGTTTCTTCATGAGATGCCGCATCCCGCGGAAACCACGCCGTGATACGTTCCGCTTGCAACTTTGCCTCGTATCCAGGGACCCACAGCCCATGAGACTGACCAAGATCACCCTTCGAGCCACCGTGTTCGCCCTCGGTCTCGCGCTCGCCATGCCCATGGCCGCCCCGCCGGCCCAGGCGCGGGTGGCCGGCGAGAGCTTCGCCGATCTGGCCGAGAAGCTGTTGCCCGGCGTGGTCAACATCTCCTCGTCCCAGCTCGTCCCCGCCCGTGGCGATGGCCGCGGCCCGGAAGTGCCGCTGTTCCCGCCCGGCTCCCCGTTCGAGCAGTTCTTCAAGGACTTCATGGAACGCAGCCGCCCCAACGGCCCCGGTGGCGGTCAGGCCCCGCAGCGCAACCGCCCGCAGCAGCGCGCCCAAAGCCTCGGCTCGGGCTTCATCATCGATCCGTCCGGCATCGTCATCACCAACAACCACGTGATCGACGGCGCCGACGAAATCACCGTCATCCTGCAGGACAACACCAACCTGAAGGCCAAGCTGATCGGGCGTGACGAACGCACCGACATCGCCGTCCTCAAGGTCGAGTCCGACAAGCCGCTGCCCTTCGTCCCCTTCGGCGATTCCGACAAGGCCCGCGTGGGAGACTGGGTGCTCGCCATCGGCAACCCCTTCGGCCTCGGCGGCTCCGTCACCGCCGGCATCGTCAGCGCCCGCGGCCGCAACATCGACCAGGGCCCCTACGACAACTTCATCCAGACCGACGCCGCCATCAACAAGGGCAACTCCGGCGGCCCGCTGTTCAACATGGATGGCGAAGTGGTCGGCATCAACACCGCCATCTACTCCCCCTCCGGCGGCTCCATCGGCATCGGCTTCTCCATCCCGTCCAACATGGCCAAAACCGTGGTCGCCCAGCTCCGGGACTTCGGCAAGGCCCGTCGCGGCTGGCTCGGCGTCCGCATCCAGCAGGTCTCGCCCGACATCGCCGAAAGCGTCGGCCTGAAAGAACCCTCCGGCGCCATGGTCGCCGGCGTCAACGATGACGGCCCGGCCGACAAGGGCCAGGTCAAAAGCGGTGACATCATCCTGAAATTCAACGACCAGGCCGTGAAGGAAATGCGCAACCTGCCCCTGCTGGTCGCCCAGACCGACATCGGCAAGGATGTCCCCGTCACCGTCTGGCGCGACGGCAAGGAAGTCACCCTGCACGTCAAGGTCGGCGAACTCCCCGATGACGCCAAGCAGGCCGCCGCCACCCCCGACAAGCCCGCCCCCGGCAAACCCACCGAACTGACCGGCCTCGGCGTCAAGCTTGCCGAGCTCACGCCCGAAACCCGCGGCAAGTTCCAGATCGGCGCGGACCAGAAGGGCGTCGTCATCACCGATGTCGAAGCCGGCTCCCCCGCCGCCGAACGCGGCCTCAAGCCCGGCGACGTCATCGTCGAAGTTGCCCAGCAGGAAGTCAAAACCCCTGCCGACGTCAACGATCGCGTCGAAAAGGCCCGCAAAGCCAACCGCAAGTCCGTCCTGATGCTGGTCCAGTCCGGCGACTCCCCCCGCTTCATCCCCCTGCCGGTCACCCCGCAGGCGGACCGCAAGCCGGGCTAGCAGGGCAGGGGGGCCATCCGAAACGGTGGCCCCCCGTTCATGATGCAGCGCGCCATCCGCCTCGCCGCCAGCCTCGCCTTCCTCGCGCTGGCCGCCACCGCCCACGCCGAAGCCCTCCCGGTGTTCAATCCCACCGGCCCGGACGCCGCGGCCTACGGCAGAGCCGACGGCTACCCCGCCGGCTACCCGCAAACCCAGCGCACCCTGATCGGCAACTTCAGCCATTACGACAGCGTCAGCCGCACCCGCCCTGTCCCGCGCGGCGCCGGCCCGGCATCGCACCTCACCCGCGCCCCGGCCGAAATCGCCCTGCACTACACCTACCAAGGCCACTCCCACGACATTGCGGACTACCTCTCCCGCCACCCCGCCACCGGCCTGCTGATCCTGCGCGACAACGTCATCCTTGCCGAGCACTACCAGTACGGCCGCACCGACCAGGACCGCTTCCTCTCCCAGTCCATGGCGAAAACCGTTGTCGCCATGCTGGTCGGCATCGCCGTCGCCGAAGGCCGCATCCGCAGCATCGATGACCACGCGGACGCCTACGTCCCCTCCCTCGCCGGCAGCGAAATCGGCGCCACCCCCATCCGCGCCCTGATGCACATGGCCTCCGGCATCGCCTACCGCGAAGTCTATGACGGCCATGATGACGCAGCGACCCTCAACACCGCCATCTGGTCGCGCAACGGCACCGGCGCCGAAGCCGCCGTCCGCCAGTTCAACACCCGCGAAGCCCCGCCCGACACCAAATGGCACTACAAGGGCCTGGACACCGAAACCCTCGGCCTTGTCCTCGCCGCCGCCACCGGGCAGAACCTCGCCACCTATTTCTCCACCCGCATCTGGTCCCATATCGGCCCCGAGCATGACGCCGCCTGGGCGATCGACGCCCACGGCCAGGAACCCGCGTTCTGCTGTCTCAATCTCACCCTGCGCGACTGGGGCCGCCTCGGCCGCCTCCTCGCGCATGATGGCGCGTGGGAGGGCCAGCAACTCATCCCGAAATCATGGGTGATCGAGGCGACCACTCCCGCGGCGCCCTTCCTCAAGCCCGGCGCCGGCGCCGGCTACTACGGCTACGGCTACCAGGTCTGGCTCCTCCCCGGCGATCGCCGCCAGTTCACCCTCATCGGCATCCACGGCCAGATGCTCTACGTCGATCCCGCGAGCAAACTCGTCATGGTCCACACCGCCGTCCGCCCCCTCCCCACCCGCAACCCCGAAGCCCCCGAACTCGGCGCCCTCTGGCGCGCCCTCGTCGCCCAGCACGGCACGCCATAGCCACCTGAGGGCATCCCGCGCGAGGCCGGAAGCCGAAGCCCCGGCCCCGCCCGCATAACCGCCATCACGGCGCGGTTTGCTGCGTCCGCGTGATGGTGGTGGTCGAAGTCGGGATCGCCGCCGGCGCCACCTGGCGCGTCGTGCTCTCCTCGGTCGTCGTCGTCGTGGTCCGGGCAGACCCGCAGGCCCCCAGCATCATCGTCACGCCCAGCAACACCGCGAGCGATGCGGTCATGCGGGGCGAATGGGCGCGGGCAACGGCAATGGCTTTGGTCATGGCGATTTCCTCGTTCGGAGTGTTGTTGACGCGGATCACGGCTTCACGGTCGTCGTCGTGGTCGACTGGTTGGTCGTCACCACGCCGGCCGGCGGCATCGTCACGGTCTTGGTCACCGTGTCGGCGGCCACACCGTTGCTGTTGCGATAGGTCGACGAGGTGGAGTTGCTGCTCGAACCATCGCTGCCGATCACCTTCTCCGTCGTGGTGGTGCTCAGCGTGCCGGACGGCGGCGCCACAATGGCGGGGAACGTCACCACCGGGGCGGGCGTCGCCGGGGTCGTCGTCGTGGTGGTGCTCTGCGACGAGGTGGTCTGTGCCATCGCGATGCCAGAATTCAGTGCGAGTACAAGGGCGCCCGCCGCGAGATACGTGTTCATGTGATGCTTCCAATGGTTGCGCGGCAGGCCGGACGGCCCGGTGCCACGATCTCCAGATGGGGATCGTTTGTCTCGCGCGGCAGGATCGGAAAATACCCATGTCTCTGTTCTATTAGGCGGAGCTAGTACTTATACTCATCACTATTGCCGCGCCCCGAATGGTCGCCATGTATGGATCAAGAAAAACCAACCACACCGAAGCAGCATCTCTACCTGGGCTGCCACCCATCTGGTCCTGAAGCCCGGCAGCCCCGGACACATGCAAAGGCATCCACCATGAATATGATCACCAAGTTCTCGCTCGTCGGAACCCTCGCCCTCCTCGCCGCCTGCGGCTCCAGCGAGCCCGGCCGCGTCCAGGGCGGCGCCGCCGCCGGTGCCGCCACCGGCGCCACCGTCGGCCTCATCGGCGGCCCGGTCGGCGTCGTCGGCGGCGCCATCATCGGCGGTGGCGTGGGCGCCATCACCGGCGCCTCCACCAAGCCGCGCCAGGTCGATCTCGGCAAGCCCGTCTGGGAAAACTAGCCGAACCGCGCCGCCCGCCCCCCCATCATGTGCGCCGCAACGGCGCGCCCCTCACCGAAAGCCCGTGCCATGAAAACCCTCTCCGCCCGAATCCTTCTTCTCGCCGGCCTCACCGTCAGCCTCGCTGCCTGCGGCCATAGCCAGGGCGACCGCGCCGTCTCCGGCGGCCTGATCGGCGCCGGCACGGGCGCCGTCATCGGTGCCGTCACCGGCATCGGCCCGGCCGGCGGCGCGGTCATCGGCGGTGCCGTCGGCGCCATCGGCGGCGCCGCCACCAGCCCGCGTGATGTGAACCTCGGCCGCCCGGTCTGGCATCAGCCCAACTGATCGCCCCGCCCTGTCCGCGCCGAAAACCCGAGGAAGCCATAAATGCCCCTTATTGTCCTGATCATCGTCGTTCTCCTTCTCATCGGCGCCCTGCCGACCTGGCCGCACAGCGCGGGCTGGGGCTACTACCCGAGCGGTGGCCTCGGCACGATCCTCATCGTTCTCGTTGTCCTGATGCTCCTCGGACGCATCTGAACAACCTCCCCCCCCAAAAATAACAAGCAAACCCAAGGACCTCCCATGCGCCCGAATTTTCGCCGAAACCTGATCGCCACCACCGCCATCCTCGGCCTCGCCAGCTTCGCCGCCAGCGCCGCGCCGGCCACCACCACCCCGCCCAGCGCCGAAGTCATCCAGGCCGCCGCCACCCCGGATCGCGACATGACCGCCAAGGTCGAGGCGCGCATCACCGCCCTGCACACCACCCTCAAGATCACCCCGGCCCAGCAGCCCCTGTGGGATGCCTTCGCCCTCACCATGCGTGACAACGCCAAGGCGATGGACCAGGCCTACCAGCACCGCGTCACCTCGATGGCCGGCATGAACGCGGCCGACAACATGCGGAACTACGCCGACATGTCCGCCGCCCATGCCCAGGGCATGCAGAAGATGGCCCCCGCCTTCGGCACCCTCTACGGCGCCCTGTCCCCCGAGCAGAAGCAGACCGCCGACGCCGAATTCGTCGACCACGCCCATCAGGGCGCGGACAAGCCGAAAACCTAGGAGCCATCACATGAGCACCCAGCGCCGCTCCCTGTTCGCCGCCAGCACCGCGATGCTGCTCGGCGCCGTCACCCTCGGCACCCTCGTCGCCACCCCGGCCCGCGCCGACGGCCCCGACCGCAACCGCTTCGAAGGCCGCGGCCAGTGGCAGGAGCGCGGCCGCCAGAACGAGCACTGGCGCCAGGAGCACCGCTACAACGGCTACTACAGCGCCCCGCCGGTGATTTACGTCGAGCCGAACTACTACCGTCAGCCCGGCGCCTCGCTGAACTTCAACTTCCCGCTGTTCCGCTGATGCCGCGCGGCGGCGGGTCCATCAGGGCCCGCCGCCGTGCTGCGTCCGCCACGAAGGAGATTCCAGCCACCATGCGCTCCCTGAAATCCGCGATCGCCGCGATGCCAGTCCTCGCGATCACCCTCAGCCCCGCCCATGCCGCCTCGCCGCCCGATCCCGGCTCAACCTGGACCATCCAGGGCGAAAACGACTCCGCCTCCACCACCCCCGGCGGCTCCGATCGCTACTACACCAGCGGCCTGCGCCTGGGCTGGACCTCGGGAACCGACATGGTGCCCGATTCCATCGCCCGCCTCGCCAACGCCGTCTGGGGTGACGGCATCACCCGCATCAGCCTGGACATCAACCAGCAGATCTTCACCCCCAGCAACACCGACATCACCCGCCCCAACCCGCGCGATCGCCCGGTGGCGGCCTATCTAGGCGGCACCTTCGCCATCCTGCAGGACGCCGACAACAGCCGCAGCGTCATCGCCGTCTCGGCCGGCATGATCGGCCCCTCGGCCCTCGGCCGCCAGGTGCAGAACGGCTTCCACGAACTCATCCATGATCGCATCAACAAGGGCTGGGGCGGCCAGATCCCCGACGAACCCGCCCTCGAACTCCTCGCCGAACGCACCTGGCGCATCGGCCTCCTGCGCGCCGGCCCCCTCGAAGTGGACACGCTGCCCTCCCTCACCCTCGGCGTCGGCACCGTGCGCGACTATGCCCAGGCCGGCCTGCGCGTCCGCTTCGGCCACGGCCTCGAAAGCGATTTCGGCCCCGGCCGCATCCGCCCCGGCATCACCGGCGGGGATGCCTTCACCGCGCGCACCGAACTGCCCTGGTACATCTTCGCCGGCGCCAACGGCCAGGCCGTCGCACGGGACGCCTTCCTCGACGGAGACCTGATGCGCCACTCCGCCCATGTCCCGCACGCTCCGCTGATCGGCGAGATGGAAGCCGGCGCCGCCGTCATCTGGCACGGCGTCCGCATCGCCTACACCCAGACCTGGCAGACCCACACCTTCAAGGGCCAGCGCGGCGGCCTGTTCAACTTCGGCTCCCTGAGCGCCTCGGTCCGCTTCTGACCCACCCCGCGCCCCCGGGCGCGGCCCCCTCCATGAAAGATATCGCAATGGATCACTCCGATACCGTCGTCGCGGTCTACGCCGACCACACCGCCGCCGAAGACGCCATCCGCAAACTCGTCGCCGCCGGCTTCGAGATGAAGGACCTCGGCCTCGTCGGCAAAGGCTTCCACACCGAGGAAAAAGCCGTCGGGTTCTACAACACCGGCGAGCGCGTGAAGGTTTGGGGCAGCCGCGGCGCCTTCTGGGGCGGCATGTGGGGCCTGTTCTTCGGCGGCCTGTTCATGACCATCCCGGTGGTCGGCCACGTCATCGTGCTCGGCTACCTCGCCACCACCATGCTCGCCGCCGTCGAGGGCGCGGTGATGGCCGGCGGCCTCGGCGCCATCGGCGCCGCGCTCTACGGCATCGGCATCCCCAAGGACAGCGTCATCGAATACGAGGCCGCGGTGAAAGCCGACGGCTACCTCGTCATGGCCCACGGCAACGCCGAGGCGGCCGCCCGCGCGAAAGCCGTGCTCGGCCTGTCCAACCCCGCCCTGATCGCCACCTACCCCACCACCGCCCCTGAACTCGGAGCCGTCGCATGAGCACGCACCCCCTGTCCCGCCGCGCCCTCGCCCTCGGCCTGCTCGCCGGCGGCCTCGCGCTCGCCGTCACCCGCCCCGCCGCGGCCCTGCCCCCGGCGCCCGACCTGCCCCCCGCCGAGCGGGACGCCTACAACCGCAAGGCCGGCGAAGACGTGCGCACCTGGCAGCAGAAACTGCACGATTTCGGCGAACGCACCGAGGCCAAGGGCAAGGAGGCGAGCAAGGCCACCCGCGCCGGCCTCGATGACGCCTGGCAGAAAACCCAGATCGAAAGCCGCCGCCTGCGCGATGCCTCCGCCGAAGGCTGGCAGGACGCCAAGCGCGGCTACGAACGCGCCTCCCGTTCGCTGGCGGAAGCCTGGGAAAAGCGCGGCGCCGACGACCTATAGTCCCGCCCCCCGGCGCGGGGACACTCCGCACGGCCCGGTGAGTATATTCCGAAGCTGCCGCGCCCCCGTGTCCCCGCGCTATCTCCTTCTTACGAAGACATGACGCCCGCTGAACTGCCATCGCGCGGGCCTGCATTGTCTCGCGACCAATAAAACCAACCCAGGGACCACTCGAATGCAATTGCGCAAATATCTCCCCCTCGTCGCCGTGCTCGCCATCCCCGCCGCCGCCCAGGCCCAGCCCATCACCGGCTGGTATGTCGGCGCCGGCGTCGGCGTGAATCAGCTGCTCGATACCAACCTCAAGGGCGTCCCCGGCCAGCGCGAGCTGAACTCGGACATCGGCCTCGGCTCCGTCGTCAGCCTCGGCTACGGCCTCGGCGGCGGAATGCGCGTGGAGCTCGAAGGCAACTTCCGCACCCAGCAGAGCCACATCTCCCCCGGCGGCCGCGCCGGCACCAGCTACAGCTTCGGCCCCATGGTCAATTTGCTGTATGATTTCAACACCGGCGGCAGCTTCTACCCCTATGTCGGCCTCGGCGCCGGCGCCACCTGGATGCACATCCCGGCCCGCGGCAGCTCCGAAGCGCAGATCGCGGCCCAGGGCATCGCCGGCGTGGCGTTCCCGCTCAGCACCCCCGGCCTGTCCCTCACCCTCGAAGCCCGCGCGCTTACCTCGGTCGGTGACCAGAAGTTCCGCACCGGGTCGCTCAACAACCCGGTCAACGTCTCCGGCCTGATCGGCGTGCGCTACGCCTTCGGCGCCACCACCACCACCACGGCCACCACCGTCTCCACCGCGGTGCCGGCGCAGACCATGAAGGCCGAGGAAGCCCGCACCTACCTGGTGTTCTTCGACTGGGACGTGGCGGACCTCAACAGCCGCGCCAAGCAGATCATCGCCGACGCCGCCGGTGCCTCCAACCGCCTGGCCGTCACCCGCATCGAAGTCGCCGGCCACGCCGACGCCTCCGGCACCACGGTCTACAACCAGGGCCTCTCCATGCGCCGCGCCCGCATCGTGGGCGCCGAACTCGTCCGCCTCGGCGTCAAGCAGGAGGCCATCTCGGTCCAGGCCTTTGGCGACACCCGCCCCCTGGTCCCCACCGCCCCGGGCGCCCGCGAGCCGCAGAACCGTCGCGTCGAGATCGTCCTGAAGTAACCACCCCCTGCCGCGCGCCCCGATCCTCCTCGGGGCGCGCGCAGACTGCAACGTGCCTTGACCATCATCGTGGCCGGTGTCCCCACCGGCCACGATTTCTGTATGTACGGCCCGCCGTGCCACCCCCCGCACAGCAAAATGGCGGGATGCCCTCGGCACCCCGCCATTCCAGCAACGCCCGCCCGCAAGCCTACTTCGGCACATCCGCCGGCCGCGCCGAGATCGCCAGCCGCGCCAGCGCCGGCAGGGACTTCACCCCCGTCCGCCGCATGATCTCCGCCCGGTGGTTCTCCACCGTGCGCTGGCTGATATCGAGGTCGGCGGCGATGTTCTTGCTCGGATGCCCGGCCAGCACCATCTCCATGATCTCGCGCTGGCGTGGCGTCAGGCTGGCGATATGCCCCGCCGCCTCCTCCTGCCGCGCCACCACCTTGGTGGCATCCCGATCATGCTCCAGCGCCTGCTCCACCGCCGCGATCAGGTCATCCCGCCCGATCGGCTTCTCGATGAAGTCCACCGCCCCCGCCTTCATCGCCTGCACCACCATCTGCACATCGCTGCTGCCGGTGATCATGATGGCGGGCGGCGTATGCCCCGAATCGCGCAACTGCTTGATCAGCTCCAGCCCGCTCATCCCCGGCAGATACGCATCCACCAGGATGCAAGCCCGCCGCCCCGGCCGGAACGCCTTCAGGAACGCCTCGGCGGTCGGATAAACCTCCACGTGCTGCCCGTTATCCTCGAACACCATCCGCATCGCCTCGCAGATCTGCGGATCGTCATCCACCACGAACACCGTCGGCGACCCGCCCGACACATCCACCGCCGCCGCGCGCACCGGCTCGGCTCGCGGCGAGGGCAGCAGCAGCTGGATTGCGTGCGTCAGCTCCTTCACCTTCACCGGCTTGTTGAGCTGCGCACAGTTCTGCCGCGCGATGTCGCGTTTCGTCTCGGGCGAGATATCCCCGGTCAGGATGATCACCGGCACCTCCCGGTGCAGGCTCTCCCGCAGCTTGCCCGCCAGTTGCAGCCCGGTCAGCCCGTTGGGCAGGTTGTAGTCCGCCAGCAGCAGGTCCGGCCGGATCATCCCCTGCGCCAGCAACGCCAGCGCGGCAACGCCATCGGGCGCCGTGGTGGTGTGATGCCCCTCGCCCTTGAGCAGGATATCGAGCAGTTCCCGCACCTCGGGATCATCCTCCACGATCAGGATCGCCCCCGAGCTTTCCGCCGGCGCGCCATCGCTCGCCAACGGATCATGCGGCGCCACGACCGCCAGCTTCACCTCGATGCTGAACATCGAGCCCTTGCCCCACCTCGGAGCGCACCCGCACCCGATGCCCCAGGAACGTCGCCAGCCGCTGCACGATCGACAGCCCCAGCCCCAGCCCCCGGTTGCGCTCGCGCGCCCCGTTGTCGATCTGGTGGTACTCGTCGAAAATCGCGGTGAGTTCCTGCGTCGGAATCCCGATCCCGGTATCCCATATCTCGATGCACAGCACCCCCTGCCGCCGCCGGCACCCCAGCAGGATCTTGCCCCGCTTGGTATACTTCAGCGCATTGGACACGATGTTGCGGATCATCTGCCCGAGCAGATGGCGATCGGAATGGATCACCATCCCGCTGCGCACCACCCGCAGCGCAATGCCCTGCTGGTCCGCCTGGTCGATGAACTCGTTGCGGATCCTGTCGAGCAGCTCGCCCACCGGGAACCGCGTCATCTCCGCCGCCACCGTCCCGCCATCGATCTGCGTGATGTCGAGCAGCGCATTGAGCATGCCGGACATCGCCCCGGTCGTCTCATCCAGCCGCGCCACCAGCGCCAGCGCCTCCTCCGTCCGCCCATCGCGGATTTTCTTCGCCAACACTCCGCCCATCAGGCTGAGGGACTGCAAGGGCTGCCGCAGGTCATGGCTCGCCGCCGCCAGGAAGCGCGACTTGGCAATGCTTGCCAGTTCCGCCTCCCGCTTCGCCGCCCCCAATGCCTCGGCCGTCCGCCGCCGCTCGGTGCTGTCCACGAACGTGATCACCACCCCGTCCACCCCGGCCTCGTCGGTCCGATACGGCAGCACCCGGCGAATGTACCACACCGCCCCCTGCGCCTCGATCTCCCGCTCGATCGGCTGATGGTCCTGCAACACCGTGCGCGCATCGATCAGCAACGCCCCATCGGCCGACAATGATTTCAGGTCCGCCAGCGGCCGCCCGATATCCCCGGGGATCACATTGAACAACGCCCGCGTCGCCGGCGTGAACGAACGGATGCGCAGGCTGGTATCGAGGAACACGGTGGCCACGTTCGTGCTGTTCAGCACGTTCTGCAAATCGTTGGACGTGGTGCGCTGCCCATCCAGCGCCTCATGCAACTGGGTGTTGAGCGCGGTGAGTTCCTCGTTGAGGGACTGCAACTCCTCCTTGGAGGTCAGCAACTCCTCGTTGGTCGACTGCAACTCCTCGTTCAGCGAGGAGGCCTCGTCGTTGATCGCCTTCTGCTCCTCGCCCGAAATCTCCAGGTCATGCACCGCCGCCTGCAACTCGGCGCGGGTGATTTCCAGCTCATGCTCCAGCGCCGCCTCCGGCCCCGGCTCCTCGGAGGCCGGCATCCGCACGCGGACCGCCTCATGGCGCGTCGTCTCCACGAAGCACACCAGCACCAGGTCCTCGCCCTCGTTGGAAAGCGGCTGGGCGTCGATGTTGAAGCTGATCTCCTGGCCGTCGCGCTCGATCGTGCCCCCCGGCACGATCGTCCGCCGGCTGCCCGGCACCGCGCGCTGGATCGCCGAACGCAACCGCGCCCGCATCGCCGGCAGCGCCATCGCGAGCAGGTCATGCGTCGAATGGCCGGGCGCCACATGCAGGAACCGATACGTCGGCCCGAGCGAGAACAGGCACTCGTTCTTGGCATTGATCAGCACCGCGGCCGGCGCATGCGCCTCCAGCACCAGGCGCCGGCACAAATCCGCCAGCACCGTCTGGCGGGACTGCGGCGCCATCGGCCGCGGCAGCGCGATGCTGCGCACCCCGTCCCGCGGATTGACCGAGAAGCGATGATCGCCCGGCCGATGCCGCCCGACATGGCGATACAGCCGCGCCGTCTTGGACACCACGCCAAACCGCTCGTCGCCGTCCTTCACCGATTCCGCGTTGCCCAGCAGCAGGATGCCGTTCTTGCGCAGCGCGAAATGGAACAGCGAAAACACCCGCGTCTGCGCCTCGGGCAGCAGATAAATCAGCAGGTTGCGGCACGAAACCATATCCAGCCGTGAGAACGGCGGATCGGTCAGCACATCCTGCACGGTGAACACCACCGCGGTGCGTAACTCGGGCGCCACCCGGTAGCCCCGCCCTTCCTTCACAAAGAACCGCGCCAGCCGCTCGGGCGATACCTCCTCGGTGATGGTATCCGGATACAGCCCCTCCCGCGCGCTGGCGATCGCCTCGGCATCCACGTCCGAGGCGAAAAACTGCAACCGCATCTTGATCCCGGCCGCCGCGAGATGCTCATGGAACAGCATCACCAGCGAATACGCTTCCTCGCCCGAACTGCATCCGGGAACCCACACCCGCAACGGCTCGTCCGCCGGCTGTGCGGCCACGAGGTCGGGGATGATCTCCTCCTCCAGCAGGTCGAACACCTTGGGATCGCGGAAGAAGCTGGTCACATTGATCAGCAGGTCCTTGGCCAGCAGGTCCAGCTCCGCCGTGTCGCCCTTCAGCAGCACCAGGTAGCGGTCCATGTCATGCGCCGCGATCCCCGCCAGCACCATCCGCCGCTCGATCCGCCGCTCCAGCGTGCCCAGCTTGTACAGCGTGAAATCATGCGCCGTGCGCACCCGCAGCAGCGCGATCACATCGTGCAGCACGCCCTGTGATCGCTTATCGGCCACCTCGTCGCTCGCCGGCTGCACCCGTGCCAGCGCCCGCGTCTGGTCGAACAACACCACCGGAATCCCCGCCAGCGGCAACACCATGTCCACCAGCCCGCTGCGGATCGCGTTGCGCGGCATGCCGTCGTAGCTCGCCTCCTCCGGGTCCTGCGCGATGACCAGCCCGCCCCGATCCTTGATCGACTTCAGCCCCATCGTCCCGTCCGACCCGGTGCCCGACAGGATGATCGCCACCGCCCGCAGGCCATAGGCCTCGGCCAGGCTATGCAGGAAGAAATCCACCGGCAGCCGCGCGCCATGCCGCGCCAGCGGCTGCGAAAGATGCAGTGCCCCACCGCTCACCGACAGATAGACCCCGGGCGGGATCACATAGAGATGGTCCCGCGCCACCATCATCCCGTCCACCGCCTGCTCCACCACCATCGCCGTGCTGGTCGCCAGCAACTCCGCCATCAGGCTGTCATGGTCGGGGTCGAGGTGCTGGATCAGGATGAACGCCATCCCGGTCTCCCCCGGCAACGCCCGCACCAGCCGCCGGCACGCCTCCAGCCCACCGGCCGAGGCGCCGATCCCGATCACCGGGAACGCGTCTCCCCCGTGCGGCAATCGTTCCGCCTGAATACTTTGGCCGGCGCCGGGACGAAGCGGCGCGTCGTGCGGATGGCGACGATGGGGCATAAGCAAAGGCCTTGAAATACGGGGGAAAACACGACACGCGAACGCGAAATTCAAACCCGGCGGCCAGTGCCTTCACGCCGGCGGCGCGCACCGCCGCGCGGGCAATTTCATTGCCGGCATTGACATTCATCTTTGCCGGGATTTAGGGATGAATCGATTGTATTCATGAAGATAAAGAGACGTACCAATCTATTCAAGGTCCATCTGCCGCCTTTCCGCCGGTCCTATTTGCGGAAACTACTCACGCCACGCACCGCGGGCAGCGCCGACCCCCTTCCCAATCCAGGCCTTCTCGGACACGATTGGCCAGCGTCAGAGACCAGAGTTCAGCAGTTAGGTGGTGCGCCATGGTGGCGGGATTTGATCCAACGTCGATTGCCCGGAAAAACTTCGCCGTCGAGGACCATGTCCCCCTCGTCGTCATCGGCGCCGGCCCCGCCGGCATCGCCGCCGCCGTCGAGGCCGCAAATCTCGGCCTGCGCGTCATGCTGGTCGACGAACACCCCGTTGCCTCCGCCCTGATGGGGATCGACGTGCCGTGGATGTTCGGCGAACGCATGAGCGCCGCGGTGCAGAACCAGGGCCGCATGCTCGAACACATCGTCGCCGCCCGCCCCGCCTTGCAAGCCGCCTTCGATGCCGGTGTCGATGTCCGCCTCGGCGTCTACGCCTGGTCCGCCTTCGTCGAGGGCCCCACCAGCAAGGCGCTCCCCGGCCCCATGCTCGGCCTCGCCGACGAGGAACGCGCCTGGTTCATCCGCTTCGACCGCATCATCGTCGCCGCCGGCGCGCGCGATCTCGGCCTCGCCTTCCCCGGCTGGGACAAGCCCGGCGTCATGGGCGCCAACGGGTTCGCCGCCGCCACCAGCCTCTACGGCGCCTTCACCGGCCGCCGCATCGCCATCCTCGGCGGCGGCGCCGCCGGCCGCGAAACCATCCGCCAGGCCCAAGCCGCCGGCATCGAAATCGCAGGCGTCATCGACGTCGCCCCCATCGCCCCCATCCAAGGCATCCCCACCCACCCCAACCACCGCATCACCGGCGTCACCGGCACCGAAGTCGAAGCCATCACCATCGCCCGCCCCGACGGCACCGGCGCCCAAACCATCGCCTGCGACACCATCGTCCTCGCGGTTGACGTCGTCCCCACCGTCGAAATGTTCGACCTGCTGGCCTGCGCCACCAAATTCAACGGCACCAGCGGCGGCTGGGTCCCCGTCACCGACCCCACCGGCCGAACCTCCCGCCCCGGCGTCTACGCCGCCGGCGACTGCGCCGGCATCACCGACGCCGCCCTCGCCAACCCCACCCACGCCGAAGCCGCCGGCCGCCGCGCCGCCCGCGCCGCCGCCCGCGACGCCGGCCTCTCGGCCCCCGACGACCTCGCCCCCCCCGAACCCCCCACCCCCGACCGTGACCAATGGCGCCGCGCCTGGCTCGCCGCCCACGCCACCACGCCCGATTTGCCGATCTGCCGCTGCGAGGAAGTCCCCCTCGAAGATCTCCTCGGCGTCCGCCCCCCCCGCTACCTCGCCTACGACGCCACCAAATTCGAAACCCGAGACCTCCGCTCCCTCGCCGCCGAGGGCCCGGTCAACCAGGACCAGGTCAAACGCCTCACCCGCGCCGGCATGGGCCCCTGCCAGGGCCGCCGCTGCCGCGAACAGGTCCAGGCCCTCCTCGCCATGCAGGGCAACCAGGCCACCGCCAGCGTCCCCATGCCCAGCTACCGCGCCCCCCTTCGCCCGCTCCCCCTCTCCGTCCTCGCCGCCTTCGAGGAATCGCCCGAGGTCAAGCAGGAATGGACCGCCTGGTTCGGCATCGCCGCCCAATGGTACCCGCACTGGGAAAAAGTCCCCGATGACCTGAAATACGAAACGCGCTGGAACCCGGGAGTGGAAGAATGAGCCACGTCGTCGTCATCGGCGGGGGCGCCACCGGCCTCTCCACCGCCTTCTGGCTCCGCCGCGCCGGCGTCGCCGTTACCGTGATCGAAAAAGGCATCGTCGGCTGGGAAGCCTCCGGCCGCAACGGCGGCGGCGCCACCCACGCCGTCTCCCCCCTCTTCGCCGAGGAACAACGCCTCTGGCCGATGATGGATGACCTCCTCGGCTACCCCACCGAATACCAGCGCCAGCGCATCCGCATCGGCCTCAGCCGCCAACAGCTCGATCTCATCCTCGAAGGCGTCACCATCGCCCGCAAACAGGGCTTCACCGCCCAGGAACTCGACAACAAATTCCTCCGCGAACTCGTCCCCTTCGTCTCCGAACACGCCGCCGGCGGCGTCCTGCTCGAATACGGCGGCCACGCCAACCCGCAGCGCACCCTGCAAGCCTACGCCTGGGCCGTGCAGGACCACGGCGGCACCATCCAGCAACACACCACCGTCACCGGCTTCGACCAGGCCGGCGGCAACATCACCGCCGTCCGCACCGACCAGGGCACCTTCGGCTGCGATGCCGTGGTGATGGCCGCCGGCCCCCACACCGCCCAACTCGCCGCCAAACTCGGCATCCGCGTCCCCGTCGCCGCCGCCCGCGCCGAAATGGTGGTCACCGAACCCTTGCCCCTCATCCGCTTCGGCGGCGCCGACGGCAACGGCGTCTACGGCCGCCAAACCCTGCGCGGCAACCTCGCCTACGGCGGCGGCCCCCACGAATGGATCGACCTGCCGGACGCCACCACCCCCCGCGCCGTCAACTCCCCGGTCATGCAATCCGTCGCCAAGCGCGTCTTCGAACTCTTCCCCAAGGTCGCCCACGCCCGCGTCATCCGCTCCTGGGCCGGCGTCATCGAAAACACCCCCGACGGCCGCCCCATCCTCGATCGCCTCACCGGCCCCGACAACCTGGTCATCGCCTCCATGTCCAGCGTCGGCTTCGGCCTCTCCCCCGCCACCGGCCACGCCGTCGAACAACTCGTAACCCAGGGCAAGTGCGACTTCGCCGACCTCTCCCAGCTCAAACTCTCCCGCTTCGACACCCTGGCGCCCGACTGGCAGGAAGCCGCCGGCTGGGTCCCCTGGAAATCCGAAGAATCCGCCGCATGAAACGCCCCAACCGCAAACCCGGCTTCCAGACCCGCGCCATCCACCACGGCTTCAACCCCGCCGAACACCACCGCGCCGTCACCCCGCCCATCTACATGACCTCCACCTACGCCTTCGAAACCGTGGAGGAAGCCGAAACCATCGCCGAACAGGCCGGCGCCACCTACGCCCGCGAACACAACCCCACCACCGCCATCCTCGAAGCCCGCCTCGCCGAACTCGAAGGCGGCGAAGCCTGCGTCGTCGTCGCCTCCGGCATGGCCGCCGTCGGCACCCTCCTGCTCTCCCTCCTCTCCCAGGGCGACGCCATCGTCGTCCACGCCACCCTCTATTCCAACACCTTCGCCCTCGCCCACGAAGCCATCCCCCGCTTCGGCATCCGCGTCATCCCGGTCGACCTCTCCGATCCCGCCAACCTCGACACCATCGACCCCACCGGCGTGAAACTCGTCTACTTCGAAACCCCGGTGAACCCGACCGCCGAAATCCTCGACATCGCCGCCATCGCCGCCCGCGCCCACGCCTTCGGCGCCCGCGTCGTCGTCGACAGCACCTTCGCCTCCCCCGCCGTCCAGCGTCCGCTCGAACACGGCGCGGACATGGTCCTGCATTCCCTCACCAAATACATCAACGGCCACGGGGACCTTCTCGGCGGCGCCGTCATCGCGGATGCCGAAACCATCGCCCGCATTCGCGGCACCGGCCTGCGCTACATCACCGGCGCCACCCTCTCCCCCATGGCCGCCTTCCTCGTCCTGCGCGGCCTCAAAACCCTGAAACTCCGCATGGACGTCCACGCCGCCAACGCGCTCGCCATCGCCGAAATGCTCGAAGCCCACCCGAAAGTCGCCTGGGTCCGCTACCCCTTCCTCCCCTCCAACCCCGCTTTCCCCACCGCCCGTCGCCAGATGTCCAACGGCTCCGCCATGCTCTCCCTCGGCCTCACCGAAGGCTTCGAAGCCGCGCGCCGCATGATGGACGGCCTCACCCTGATCTCCCGCGCCGTCAGCCTGGGGGATGCCGAATCCCTAATCATGCACCCCGCCTCCCTCACCTACGCCCGCCGCCGCACCAAGCCCGAAGCCCGCCTCGCCACCGGCGTCACCGAAGACCTCATCCGCCTCTCCGTCGGCCTCGAAGACCTCGACGACCTCCTGGACGACCTGCAATCCGCTCTCGCCACACCCTGACCCGCCCCGGCGCAATGCCACCCGGCACCCAACGCCTGGTCTCTCGCGCCCGACAAAGCCACGCCCTGCGATCGACGGTGGTGCTCTCCCTCGCCGTCCACCTCGCCGTCCCCCTCGCCTTCCTCGCCATCCCCGCCACGCCCCCCATGGTGCTGCCGCCACCCCCGATCGAAATCGTCATGGAAACCGCCACCGCGGACCCCGCCGAACCGCCACCCCCGCCCGACACCCCGCCCCCCCCGCAAGCCGACCCGCCACCCCCCGAACCC
>CAIMWH010000182.1 GCA_903845065.1 uncultured Rhodospirillales bacterium
CCCGCAAGGCGATGGCCCTCGCCGCCGATTGAGCGTTGGGAGTCAAGACTTGACGCAGGGCTCCGGAGCCGTCAGTTCCGGAGCCCTGCGCGTTTCTGCACTGGCGTTGCATTCATCTCCCCGTCACGTGTTGCGCGGGCCCGAACGCCATGCTAGTGCCGCGCCGCCGGCTAGAAGTAGCTGGTATTGATCACCGTCCACGCCCCGGCGTGGCACAGTATATGGAACCGCACCGTTGGCGTCTGGCGGCAACACGATTTCCTCGGGCGGCGGTCTTACCGACCGCTACGCGGCAGCACTCTATTCGCACGCGAGCGACCAGCATGCGCTGGACGCCGTGCTGGCGGAGATGGACAAGCTCGGCGAGTTGATCGACACCAGCGCCGATATGCGGCGCCTGCTCGGCAGCCCGCTGGTCGATGTCAACACCGCCCAGAAAGCCGCCCGCGCGGTGCTCGAGGCCCAGGGCTTCGGCAAGATCGTGCAGGATTTCGTGGGCGTCGTCGCCTCCAACCGGCGGCTCACCGCCCTGCGCGCCATCGTAGCCGCCTTCGCCGCCCTGGTGGCCGAGAAGCGCGGCGTGGTGGTCGCTGAGGTTGCCACCGCGCAGCCGCTCAGCGAGGTTCAGGAACAGCAATTGCGTGCCCGCCTCATCGAGGCCGGCTATGGCAACGTCAACATCGTCAAGTCGGTCGACCCGAGTCTGCTCGGCGGCCTGGTGGTGAAGATCGGTGCCCGCCTCTACGATACCAGTTTGAAATCCCGGCTGCAGCGACTGCAGTACGCCATGAAGGGAGCCGCCTGATATGGAGATCCGCCCCGCCGAGATCTCGGAGATTCTCAAGAAGCAAATCGCTTCTTTTGATACCGAGGCCAATGTTGCCGAGACCGGCCAGGTTCTGAGCGTTGGCGACGGCATTGCCCGCGTCTTCGGCCTGCAGAACGTGATGTCCGGCGAACTCGTCGAGTTCCCGTCCGCCGGCATTCGCGGCATGGCGCTGAACCTCGAAACCGACAACGTCGGCGTCGTGATTTTCGGCGATGACCGCCAGATCCGTGAAGGCGACACCGTCGCCCGCACCGGCCGCATCGTGGACGTCCCCGCCGGCCGTGGCCTGCTCGGCCGCGTGGTTGACGCGCTGGGCAACCCGATCGACGGCAAAGGCCCGATCGTGGACGTCGAGCGCCGCCTCGTTGAGGTGAAGGCGCCCGGCATCATCCCGCGCAAGTCCGTGCACGAGCCGATGCAGACCGGCATCAAGGCGATCGACGCCCTGATCCCGATCGGACGCGGCCAGCGCGAACTGATCATCGGTGACCGTCAGACCGGCAAGACCGCCGTCATCCTGGACACCATCATCAACCAGAAGGGCATCAACGCCGGGGACGACGAGAGCAAGAAGCTTTATTGCATCTACGTCGCCGTCGGTCAGAAGCGCTCCACGGTGGCCCAGTTGGTCCGCACGCTCGAAGAGAACGGCGCGCTCCAGTATTCGATCATCGTGGCCGCCACGGCCTCTGATCCGGCGCCGATGCAGTTCCTCGCGCCGTATACCGGCTGCACGATGGGCGAGTATTTCCGCGACAACGCGATGCACGCCGTCATCTTCTATGACGATCTGTCCAAGCAGGCCGTCGCTTACCGCCAGATGTCGCTGCTGCTGCGCCGTCCGCCGGGCCGCGAGGCCTATCCGGGCGACGTGTTCTATCTCCACTCGCGCCTGCTTGAGCGCGCCGCGAAGATGAGCGACGCGTTCGGCGCCGGTTCGCTCACCGCGCTGGCGGTCATCGAGACCCAGGCCGGTGACGTGTCGGCCTACATCCCGACCAACGTGATTTCGATCACCGACGGGCAGATCTTCCTTGAGACCGAACTGTTCTTCAAGGGCATCCGCCCCGCCGTGAACGTCGGCATCTCGGTCTCCCGCGTCGGCTCCGCCGCCCAGATCAAGGCGATGAAGCAGGTCGCCGGGCGCATCAAGCTGGAACTCGCACAGTACCGCGAAATGGCCGCCTTCGCCCAGTTCGCCTCGGACCTCGATGCCTCGACCCAGCAGCTGCTGGCCCGCGGCGCCCGTCTGACCGAGCTGCTGAAGCAGCCGCAGTTCAAGCCGGTCCCCGTCGAGGAGCAGGTGATTGCCCTGTTCGCCGGCGTGCGCGGTTACCTGGACAAGATCCCGGTCAGCGCCATCGGCCGCTTCGAGAGCCAGATCCTGACCGGTCTGAAGGCGAAGGACACCAGCATCATTGACGCCATCCGTAATGATCGCGAGATCAAGCCGGACGTTGAAAAGAAGCTGATTGCCTTCCTCGACAGCTTCTCCAAGACGTTTTCCTGACCCCGATCCCGACCTCCGTAAGGTAGGAAAGCGATGCCCAGCCTGAAATCTCTGCGCATGCGCATCAACAGCGTGAAGTCGACGCAGAAGATCACCTCGGCCATGAAAATGGTCGCGGCATCTAAACTGCGCCGCGCGCAGACGCAGGCGGAGGCCGCCCGGCCGTACGCCGAGCGGATGGCGCGGATGATGGCTTCGCTCGGTGCGTCAGTGGCCAACAGCCCCACCGCGCCCAAGCTGCTCGTCGGCACCGGCAAGGACCAGGTTCATCTCCTGGTCCCGGTTGCCGGTGACCGCGGCCTGGCCGGCGCCTTCAACTCCAACGTCGGCCGCCTCACCCGCAACCTGTGCCGCCAGCTTGAGGCGGAAGGCAAAACGGTGAAGATCCTGGCCATCGGCCGCAAGGCGCGCGACTACCTGAAGCGCGAACTCGCCAGCCGGATCATCGGCGATGTCAGCTACGCCGGCCGCAAGTCCATCGGTTATCCCGATGCCGAAGCGGTCTCGCAGCAGATCGTCGCCATGCTGCATGCCGGCGAATTCGATGTCTGCACGGTGGTCTACAACCGCTTCCAGTCGGTGATGTCGCAAATCCCGACCGAGATGCGCCTCATCCCGGCCCCGCTGCCGGAAGTCGCCGAGACCCCCGGCACCGCCTCCTACGAGTTCGAGCCCGACGAAGAGACCATGCTGGCCCGGCTGCTGCCGCAGAACCTGGCGATCCAGGTCTACCGGGCGCTGCTGGAAACCAACGCCGGCTTCTACGGCTCGCAGATGGCGGCGATGGACAACGCCACGCGCAACGCGGGCGACATGATCAAGCGGCTGACGCAGAACTACAACCGTGCGCGTCAGGCCAACATCACACGTGAACTTATCGAGATCATCTCCGGCGCCGAAGCCGTCTGATCGATCACGCGACAAAGACAGGAGACTAGAATGGCCAGCAATATTGTCGGGCGCGTGAGCCAGGTTCTCGGCGCCGTCGTCGACGTCCAGTTTGACGGCGAACTTCCGTTCATCCTGAACGGCCTGCACACCAAAATGGGCGACCACACGCTGGTGATGGAAGTCTCCCAGCAGCTTGGCGAGCGCACCGTTCGCTGCATCGCC
>CAIMWH010000183.1 GCA_903845065.1 uncultured Rhodospirillales bacterium
CGATCAATCGTTGGCAGAAGATGCGGTCCGCTAGAACCAGAACTGTATTGCAATATGAGCTCCGCCTTATCTAAGGCCTCCGCAGCACGCGATGCGGCAGACACAATCAGGTTCGAAAGAGCGACACGCCGGCTCGCGATGGGGGTGTTCAATTTCCGCACTGTTCCGAAAATGAACATCCGGCTTATCGCTCGGATCGAGAGCGCCGCGGCCCGTGGCGGAATACGCTACGATTGGGTGTGTTCCGATTCGGCAGCCTGCCGAAATGGGACAACGGGCTCCATCGCCGAGTAGGTTGCTACGCACCATAGGACCGCGAAATGTACGGCCCCCCGAGTGCTGGGGCGCTGGCCTCGTTCCGGCGTCCACGGCCGGCAGTAGGCCCGGCCCACTCGTCGATGGGTGGATATCGAGCCTCAGAGTGTGATGTGCGGTCTGCATCGGCGCTCCATGCGGGTTGCCCTACCTGTCTATTACCCACCGACCCTGAATTTCGTCTCACGGGTCGAGGGAGCGATCGTCGTGCGGTCGTTGCCGGTTATGAAGCGCCACTTGCGCGTTCTTCCGGCCCATTGCTCTGGGCCCGCTGCCGGAATTGATTGCACCGGGAGCGGGAGATTCTCATGCCGAGAAATAGGAAATTGATCCATTACATTGAGGGTCGGTCCCGTCACACACCCACTAAATCTGCTAGCTCGGTTGTCCACCGATCGGATTGGAGGCTCGCGCCAGGCGGCGGCGTTCGATATTTGCTGGAAGCAATATCGCCAATCAACGCTCGTTTGAATAGTATATTTCTCAATATAATATCGACCTCGGGACCCCCAGAGCGAGTTTGTATGTTCAACTGCTAGGGGAAAGGAACCTACCAAAACCATACGCGCCCTATGTTACAATAAAATCCCTCCCGCTGGATGATTTTTGGGTTTATCAGCGTGATCGTAGTCCCGCGTAGTCGTGCGTCCGAATGACGTTATTGTTTGCACCCCACTTATCTGCCATTCTTACCCGACCGATCCTGGGTCAACCAAAGCCGCGCTGGATCGCAAAACCCGACCGAATAGCCTGTCGCATCACCCCCACCCTCATTTTGCGCCCTCATGCGCCATCGCCCTTGGCTACCCCCCTCGTGAGAAAAAAAGCCGCCTCGGTCGGTATATAGCCAAATAGGAAACCATGAGCGCCACCAGCCCGTAGCCCCCTCCCCCACCGTCTCTCCGCCGCCACTGCCCCGTCACTCGATCGCCCCGCCAGGAGCCATTCGCATGATCATTCCGGGTTCTAACAATTGGCCTACCGCCATGCAGCCCTCCGGCGCGGGGGTGATATCCGGGGCGGCGCGCATATGAGCGATGATATACGCAGTCTCCGGCTGGCGCTGATCGGCAGTTGGACCACCCTCCTGATCGATCTGCTCGGACAGCCCAGCAGCAAGCGGGCTCGGCAGTGGCGCTGGAACAGCCGCGGAAGCCTCTCCGCCGTCGTGAGTGGTCCGAAGGCCGGCACCTGGTTTGATCACGAGGCCAGCACCGGTGGCGGCCCCATTGAGTTGATCATGCGCCAACGCGGCGGCGACTGGCGCTCAGCGGCCGATTGGGCGCGGCACTGGCTTGGTTGGCCTGACTGGCAGGCGCGGTATGGCGGCCCGCCCAGCGTTCGCATCATCACAGCCCCAGACGTCACGCCACCGGTCATGACCCCGGCTAATGACCTGCAGCCCGATCCCGAGGTCGAACGCCGTCGCATCGCCCAACGCACCGCGCAAGCAACATGGGATCGGGCCGGACCCGTCGATCCCGACCATGCCTATCTGGTCCGCAAGGGCGTGCCGCCGGTCAGTGTGCGGATGGACGCCGTCCGGAACCTGATTGTTCCCCTGCTCGACCTCGATGGCATGATCCACACCCTGCAACGGATCACCGAAGCGGGAGACAAACGCTATCTGACCGGCGGCGCCAAGGCTGGCCACTTCACCCCGATCGGCGACTTGCCGGATGACGCCGCGACCATCTTGGTCTGCGAGGGCTGGGCAACCGGTGCCTCGTCTCATGCGGCCACTGGCCTGCCCGTGGTGGCCGCCATGGATGCCGGAAACCTCCGTCTGGTCGCCCCGCTGCTGCGTGAACGCTTCCCCTCGGCACGCATCGTCCTGCTGGCCGACAACGACGATAAGCCTGGTCGGATCGAGAACCCAGGCATCACAGCCGCCACCGCTGCCGCTAGGTCCGTTGCTGGGCTGATCTCCATCCCGCCGGTGCCCGGTGACTTCAACGATCTTGCCGTTGCCGCGGGCCTGGAGGCCGTTCGCGCCGTGATCGAG
The DNA here is from genome assembly GCA_903845065.1 of uncultured Rhodospirillales bacterium. Lineage (GTDB taxonomy): Bacteria > Pseudomonadota > Alphaproteobacteria > Acetobacterales > Acetobacteraceae > CAIYPH01. Next base: position 2,321 of record CAIMWH010000183.1, read on the forward strand.
GCCGCCGCGCCACCGGCGCCCCAGGTTGGCACTTATCCGCGTCCGCACCTTGAAACAGCCACCGCTCGGCTGGTGCTCGACGCCATGGTCGGCCGCTTCATGTCCCGTGTCGCCGCGTATTGGAACGCCGATCCTCTGGCCGATGTGCCCGCCTTTGCCACGGCGGTGAACGGCACCGAGTTTGCCGGACATCCCTTCACCGGGCTCGGCGATGGGACGGGCCAAATCGGCACGCCGCCCGACTGGCGAAGTGATCGGCCGGGGGCATGGGAACTGACTGACGTCCCTGTTGCCAACTCCGAGATGTTGAGCCGCGCATGCTGATCGATCTCAATCTGCCGCCCCCACCGCCACAAGTTGCCCTGCCGGTGGGCGTCGGGCTCGGCAAGACCACCGCCATGCAGCGGGCCGTCGCCCAGTTCATCGACGACGGCCACCTCGGCCGGCGCAAGATCGTCGTCGGGGTGCCACGGCTCGATCTGGCCGCCGAGCAGCGTCGCGCGTTTGAGGCGCTAGGGGTTCGGGCAGCGGTCTGGCAAGGGCGCAGCGCGCCGGATCCCACGCCCACCAATCCGGACCAACTGATGTGTCTCGATCCCTCCGCCCCGGCCGATGCCATCGAGGTCGAACGCGTGGTGGAGCAAACATCCTGCCGGGTCGTGCGCAACGGGGTCGAGCACATTTGCCCGTTCTATCGCAGGTGCGGCTATCAGGCGCAGAAGGAGCCAGCCCGCCAGGCCAGCGTGATCATCACCGCCCACGAGACGTTGTTCCATCAGGCGCCGCGCGACCTCGGCGCGTTCGCGCTGCTGGTGCTGGACGAGGGCTTCTGGACCGCCGGGCTGCGCGGCTTCGATGGCAAGCAGGTGGTCACCATTGACGGGCTGGAGCCGACGCTCGGCACGGTCCAGTGCTACACCGCCACCGGCAAGGAGCACGTCGACAACACCGCTGATCTGGCCGACTACCGTGGACGCCTGTTCCGCTACCTCCGCACTGCCCCCAACGGACCCATCCCCGTCGCGGCACTGCATGCGGTCGGTCTCACCAAGGACATGTGCGACAAGGCCGTCGGCCTCGAGCATCGGCGCATGCGCAACGCCGGCATCCTCCCCGGCATGGACCCGTCCGAACGCGCGAAACGTATGGCCTTGGTCCTGCCCGAGCCCGGCGAGCCGTGGGCACCGCCGCGCCGTGCCGCGGCCATGTGGCGTTTGCTCGGCGAGGCCCTGGACAACGATCACGATGCGGCCGGTGTGGTCGTGTTCAACGACGTCACCGAGAACGGCACCGTCCGCTCCCTCAAGCTGCGCTGGAAGGCGCCGCTGCGCACAACCTGGGGTGGCAAGGGACCGATCCTGCATCTCGACGCCACCCTGCGCCCGGAACTGGTGACGCAATTCATCCCAGACATCACCGTGGAGGAGCCCGTGACGGCGACCGAACCGCATGTCCATGTCCGCCAGATCCTGGGCGCGCCGACCAGCGCCAAGGCCTTGATACCTGGTGACGATGCAGCGCCGCGCTACCGCACCGCCGCGGAGACGCATCTGCGCGAGCTCAAGACGCTGATCGCGTTGCGGGCCGGCGGCTTGCAGGGACGCAGCCCATCCCCGCCCGACGTTCTGGTGATCGCGCAGAAGGGCGCCATCGAAGCACTGCGCGGCCAGGGCCTGCCGGCGAACGTCGGCACCGCGCACTTCAATGCCCTCAGCGGCATGGATGGCTGGCGCAATGTCGCCGGGCTCGTGATCATCGGGCGCACCCTGCCCGCGCCAGCAACCGTTGAGACCATCGCCACGGCGCTCACCAACCAAGCGCCCGAGGCCGCCACGAAAGAGGAGACGTGGTGGTATGGCAACGCCGACCACGAGATCAACCTCGCCGACGGAGGGGTGCATGCCCTGTCCGGCGAGGTACACGCCGACCCGATGGCCGAGGCCGTGCGCTGGTCGATCTGCGAGGGAGAACTGGTCCAGGCGCTCGGTCGCGGCCGCGGCGTGAACCGGACCGTTGAAACCCCGTTAGAGATCGACCTGCTCACCGACGTCGTCCTGCCGATCACGGTCAACGAGGTGCTGTCCTGGGAGGATGTCCAGCCTACACGGCACGACATGATGGCCGTCACCGGGGTGGTGTTGGAGAACGCCGCCGACATGGCCAAGACCTTCCCGGACCTTTGGTCCAGCCATGATGCCGCCCGCCAGGAAAAGGCGAGGAGTGTGACAAACTGCTATTATAGAGATTCCTATAATAGCAAAATGTCACACTCCTCGTCGGTTGTGACCTACCGGCCGGCGGGGGCCGGGCAGAAGGACAGGCAGGCCCGGTTCGACCTTGACCTCATCGCCGATCCGCGGGCATGGCTCCAACGGCGGCTTGGCGACCTGGCGCACTTCGAGATGGTCGGTGGCGATATCGCCATGGCGACCGCACCCGCTGCCGCGACAGCTGATACGATCGAGCCCTCCATCACGGCCAGCCCAACCGTGTCGGATGCCATGTCCGCGACGTTCGACATCGCCGATGCAAGGGCCCGCCTGACTGACCTCAGCGCCCGCCTCGATGCCGCCATCCACCAGCGCATCGCCAATGACCGCGCCAGGCTTGTGGCGCTGTCCGCTCGTCTGGAAGCCGCCAGGCCAAGGGTGGAAGCGGCATGACCCGCGCCGAGGCGATACCACCAGCCCACCAGTCCAGGACCGAGCGGCCGGTGGGAACCCCGTCCGTCGCAGTGTCGTCCATGTCGACTGGACGTGTGCTTGTCGCAGGCGACCGCAACGGCGGCAACCGTGATCGAATGCCCACCCGTGGGCAATCGAGCGGCGCTCGTCCTTGGCCCCACAAGGGCGAAAAGGCTCTGAACGCCGCAGCGCGGCAGGGCTGGGCACGTCAACATCCCACCGCAAGCCAGCCACGGGCCCGCGATCCCCCTCCGAACGACCCGCCCCCAAGGCGGGGGATCCCGCGAGTTCCGCCAAGAAGTGCGTCGACACCGCCCTGACCGCACCAATCCTCCTAGCAGGAGATCACCATGACTCCCACGCCTCTGGCGGCGCGCGCGTCGAACGCAAACATGCCGCATCAAAATCCAACACGCGTCGGCCCAATCGCCGATCACATGAAGACCAGCATGTTGGCCTTCGCATGCGCTCCGCAGCTTCTACACCTCCGGCATGATCATGTACCGGCCCGAGGAGGACCAGCCGGAACGGCGCCTCGAGATCGAACTGCGCAATGGGCCGGCGTTGGACACCATGGTGATCGACAAGCGCAATGGCCGCTGGATCGAGCTCGATGCCCGCGGCGAGCGCCTCGTGCGGCAGGACATCGGCCGTAAGCTCGATGCCGAACGTCTTCGCAAGCACGATGTCATTCTCGGCACGCTGCTCGACGAGGCCGCTGCGGGCCGCCTCTATTCGACGATGCAGTTCGCGGAAGCGTTCGAAAACAAGGTGGGCCTCGGCAGCAAGCACACTATCCGCGAACGCCTCAGCGTCCTGGCAACGAAGGGGTTCGTGAAGTTCCGACGCGATGGCACCGACTTCGACCTCCCCACCGTCCGGTCGCGGTTCGGCTACCTCTGCGTCGAGGGCATGACATTTGGCGATGGCGTCGAGAACGTCGATGCCGCCACCGGGGAGGTCACCTACCTGCCCCGCCCGGTGCTCCCCAGCCACTTCAAATGCCCCCAGACGGGCAACTGCCTGGAGGTCGAGAACCCCTCGATCTGGGTCTACCCGGAGGGCGTCCTGGATGACCTCACTCCTGAGGAGTTAGGCCTAACTCCTCACTCCTCCAGGAAAACTTCGCCATGAATTCAATGGCTTGTGAAATTGGAGGAGTGAGGCACCTAACTCCTCCCGAACTCCTCCGAACTCCTCAATTCCCGCATGAATTCAACGCGCTAACGAGGTCGGAGGAGTTAGGTGTTGCATCCACCCCCCTACGGGGGGTGTGCGTGCGCGTCCAACAGACGCGCGCACACCGCACCCTTGGTGCCGTAGGTCGGGCTCGTGATCCCCCTCCGAACGACCCGCCCCACTGCAAGGCGGGCGACGCCGGCAAGCTCCGCCAAGAACCATGCCGACGTCGCCCTGACCACGAAGCTCCCCCTCTCAGGAGACCATCATGGCTTCCACGACTCTGAACGCGTTCGCGCCCCGCGCAAGTGCTCCTGTCGCACCGATCACATCGGCACCCGTGCTGATCGCACTGCCCGTCATCCTCGCCCTCGATCTCGGCTCCACCACCGGCTGGGCCCTGCGCAGCCGCGACGCCATCATCACCTCGGGCACCATGACGTTCCGCCCCAGCCGGTTCGAGGGCGGCGGCATGCGCTATCTCCGCTTCCGCGCCTGGCTCACCGAGGTCTCGCGCCTCGCCCGCGGCATTGATCGCGTGGTCTTCGAGGAAGTGCGTGCCCACGCCGGCACGGACGCGGCGCACATCTACGGCGGCTTCCTGGCCCATCTCACCGCGTGGTGCGAGGAACGGGAACTGCCCTACGAGGGTGTGCCCGTTGGCACGATCAAGCGCTTCGCCACCGGCAAGGGTAACGCCGGTAAGGACGCCGTCATCGCCGCCATCAAGGCCCGCGGCTTCCGCCCTGCTGACGACAACGAGGCCGATGCCCTGGCCATCCTGCTATGGGCGATCGACGCCCGGGGCGGTGCGGTATGAAGTTACCCGGTGCGCCGCAATCCCCACGGTCGTGTCTGGACATGGCTCGTAGCCCGTCCACGCCCCAGGACCTCGAAGCCATGCGGGCACGCGCATGGCACGAGCATCACATCGCCGCCCTGCCCGTCGACGACATCACCGATCCCTGGCTGCGGCAGGCCATCACCAACGAGGCCAACCGGCGCTGGGGGCGCCGCAACGGAGGACATCACCATGGCCGGTAAGCGCAAGAGCAAACGCCCGACGCAGGGCCGCGAGGATCTGTCGAAGCCCAGTCAGTGGCGCCTCCAGCATGGCGGGTTCAGCGCGCCAGGCTTCGACGCTGATCCCGAGACGGGGGCGGTGGTCGTGCATCGCCGCGCCGTCGATACGCTCGGCATGATGCTGGCGAATGGGACGATCAGCCAGGAGATGCACGACGCGGGCGCGCTGTTTGGCTCGCTGTTCCGCAAGGCGGCGATCGAGCACGTCGCGACGTCGGCATTCCTGCGGATGCCCGGCCGCAGGGCGGATCATCTGTCCGAGACCAGCGTGCATGCCCGGATCAAGATCGCCGACGCCATGGACGTGCTGGGCGGCCACGACACGGCGGCGGGCTCGTGCGCCTGGCACGTGCTGGGCACCGGGGCCTCGGTCCGGGAATGGGCGATCCGCCGCGGCTGGGGCGGCAAGCCGGTCGCGCCGCCGCAGGCCCAGGGCATGCTGGTGGCGACACTGAGCGTGCTGGCCGCGCATTTTGGGTTGGTCGTCACGCCGAGGGCGGCGTGACGCGGTGCGACAACCCGGAAGAAAAATGCACGAAGCGTAGTCAAGCGTAGCTATGCGCGTGAATGTCGTATTGAGCAATGAAATCCCCAAGGCTATGATCTGGATACCTTAAAAAACTGTGCCCGGAGCCCGGGCAGACGGACGAACCTCTCCCCGGAGCCCTCGGCCGTGACACCATGCCCCACCCTGACAGCGCCGTGTTCTATGCGTCGTCCTTCTGGCGAGACCTTCGCCGTCAATGCCTCACCCGTGACGATCACCGCTGCGCCGTCGCGGGTTGCGCCCGTCGTGCCACCCACGCCGACCACATCGAACGCCGCCCTCGCGCGCCAACGCCCACGCCAGCCGATCATCTCGGCAACCTACGATCCCTCTGTGCCCATCATGACGCCCAGCTGAAGGAACGGCCCACCGGCAGCCGGTCAGGTGGGGCCGGCCGCATCCGTGGTGCCGACGCCAACGGGTGGCCACTCGACCCGCGGCGGCAGTAGCCGCGGCGTGCCGGGGGGCCTGGGGAGGGTCACCGGCCTGGGGGATGGGGGTTTTCGACCAAGCAAAAATCGTGCCAACAACCGTGTTGGGCATCCGCGCGCATAGTCGCGAAAGTCGCATAGGGGGTCAAACGCCCCCATCGGCAGATTTCTGCCAATCCGCAATCGAGGCGCCATGACAATTCCCGCTCCCGACCGCGTTCAGGTCGCCGCCACGGC
>CAIMWH010000184.1 GCA_903845065.1 uncultured Rhodospirillales bacterium
CTGGCCAAGGAGTTCGAGGCCACCATCGCCTCCGCAACCGCCTTCCTATACGCCGCCTCAGTTATGCTTCTCGTCAGGAGGCTAGCTCGTTGCGGATGAGTTCAGAGTCAGACTCTTAGATGAAACTCGCGGCCGAAACCCCACCAACCCCGGCAAACGTCACCACCGTCCCATCCGACAACGCAATCGTCGTCCCCCCGCCCCCATGCGTCGCCCCGGCCAGCGCGGCGGCAACCTCCCCCGACGGATACCCCTGCACCGCCACCGCCCCATGCGCCGGGTCAAACCCCGAAATCACCGCATGCCCCCCCGCCATCCCCTTGGCGAACACGAACTGCGTCAACCCCGTCCCCTGCGCCAACGTATCGCTCCCCGCCCCCGCGAACAGGAAACTCGTCCCCGCCCCACCCAGCAGCAAATCCGCCCCACTCCCGGCATAGATCGCATTGACACCCGTCGCCGCCACCCCGCCCAGCGTTTCCGCCCCGGCCCCACCCACCACCAGATTATTCCCCCCGCCCGACAGCGTCAGCACATCCCCGGCCCCGCCACCCACCAACGTCGAAGCCCCACCCGTCGCGGCCAAATACCCCCCGCCACTGCCGAAAAACACCCCGCCCCCCAGCCCGCCATACACCGTCAACGCGCCGGCGCCGCCCACCACCGTGGAGGCCCCCATCCCATTGACGAACTCCATCGCCCCGGCGCCGCCAAACACCATCGCCCCGTTCGCACTCGCGAGCGTTCCCGCCGCCCCCGCACGCACCGTCGCCGCCCCGCTCCCGCCCACCACCGTATCGCTGCCCAGCGCGCCAACCTGCGCCACCCCCGAACCGAGCCACACCATGCCGTGCCCCAGCCCGGTCAACACAGTCGCCGCCCCACCCGCCGCCACATACGTCACATCCCCGGTGCCGCCGCTTCCGTCGAACACCTCCGCCCCCGCCCCGGCAAACGCCACCCCATGCGCCGCCCCCGAGAACCGCATCACATCGCCGTCCCCGCCGCCCAGCACCGTCGCCGCCCCGCCGACAACACTGATCGAATTCCCCCCGGCCGTGCCGCCCAGGAACACCCCCTGATACGCCGCCACCGTCACGCTGCCGGCCATCCCCGCCACCGTGCTCGGCCCACCCACCGTCACGAAATTGTCGGTGAATGTAATCCGGCTCCCCGCCCCGCCCCCCAGAATCAAATCCGCCGTCCCCTGGCTTGACCGCACATCGAGCGAACCCTCCGTCGTCGCCACCACCGCCGCGGTGCCGGCCCACACCGTCCCCGTCCCCGTCCCGCCAAACACGGTCGACCGCCCGGCCTGTGCGTCGAACGTAAAAGTCCCGCCGAACCCCGTCGCGATCACATTGCCATTGCTCACCACGCTGGCGGACCCGCTGCCCCCCATCACCGTGTCCACCTGCGCCCCGGCATGGGAGATCACATAGTTCGCCCCGCTGCCCAGCATGATCAGCTTGCCGCCGGTATTCCCGTCGACCGTGTCATCCCCCGCCAGCGCCCGAACCGTATCCGCCCCGGTGCCCAGCAGCAGCACCTGGTTGCCCGCACCCCCGAGCACGTCCAGGAGATTATCCCCGCCCCCGGCCACCACCGTCCCCGCCCCGGCCCCCGCCGTGAACGACAACCCGCCATTCCCCGCCACCACCAACTGCCCGTTCGCCGCGCCGCCGGTCAGGCTCACCCGGCTCGCCGCGTCCGTCACGAACGCCTGCGTGCCCACCGTCGCACTGCCGCCGCCATGAAACACCGTGATCCCGCCCGGCACCGTCATTGCATCCAGCAACGCCTGCGCCGCCGCCACATACCCGCGCCCCGCCTGCGCCACGAACAGCCCCGCCCCCGGCACCGAAACCGCCGGCGTCAACGTCACATTCGTCCCGCCCGACCCATCCGGCGCCAGCACCGCCGCGTTGTATGACGGCGTGATCCCGGTCGTCGCGAGGTTCAAACTCGCCGTCCCCCCCGCCACCAGCGGCAGCCCAACCACCCCGCCCCAGGACGCAGTCACCATCCCCGGCACCGCCGCGATCCCCGCCAGATCGATCGTCCCTCCCGGCACGAACCCCTGGATCAAATTGCCCGGCACCGCCGCCCCGTTCACCCGCAGCACAGCCTGGTCCGCCGCGAACGTAATCGCCCCGCTCCCCGCCGAACTCGCATTCCCCAGCACCAGCGTGCCGTTTACCGAAACCCCGCTGCTGAAGCTGTTCGCCGCATTCAGCACCACCGTCCCCCCCGCCGCCGGCATTACCGGCAACGGCGCCACGTAGCGATCGATGAACCCGTTCGGTCCGATAAAGGTGATAGTGAGGGGAGTATAAGTATAGACGACCGTCACACTCGAGCCGCTACTCCCCCCACCGCCACCACCCGGCACCACCCCAGGGTCCTGCGCCCCGCCGGCAAACTGCGTCACCACCCCAACCGGCTCCCCGGTCACTCCGGTATCCGCGATCACCCCATCCACCACCACCGTCTTGCCCGCCGGCGGTGCCAGCACGAACGACTGCCCGCCCGACAGGAACAGCGCATCCCCCAGCGCCTGCCCATTCCCCCCGCCGCCCTGCCCCGCCCCGCCCAGCACTGACCCGGCGCCCAACGTGCCCGACAAAATCGTCAGCCCACCCCCGGCATGCACGAACACATCGCCGCCCGCGCCTATCCCGCCGCCGCCACCCGCGCCGCCCGTCCCGCTCCCGCCAGCCCCGCCGCCAAACCCGCCCGAACCACCCGTCCCGCCGCCGCCACCGCCGGCGCCAAACCCGCCACTCCCGCCAACCCCGCCCCCGGCCCCGCCAAACCCAAATCCCCCCGCCGCCCCCACCACCGTCCCCGCCAACGCGCCGCCCGCATTCATCCAGGCGCCGCCCATCCCGCCGACCGCGCTGTCGTGGTGAAACACCACGCCGTCCAGCACTACCGCCGCGTTCTGCGCCACGAACACCCCGCCGCCGATCCCGCCCGCCCCGCCGCCGGCATCCACCCCCGGCTGCCCATCGCCGCCCCGCGCCACCGCATCGGCAATCGTCAGGTCGCGCAGCGTCACCACCCCGGCATACGCATAGATCCCACGCGCCACCCCGCCGCCATCCAGCGTCCCGCCTTGCCCGTCGATCACCAGGCTCGACCCGCTGGCCAGGTTGATCGCCGGCAAATCCGCCGTCAGCCCGACATTCCCCGCCAGCGTGATGCTGTACGCCGTCCCCGGCGCCGCCGAAGTCCCGCCCACATCGATCGCCGCGATATCCGCCGCCAACTCCGCCGCATTGCTCGCCACATAATGCGCCTGCCCCGGCGTCACCCCCGTCCCGCCGCCCGCGTTGAACACGATCAACCCACCCGCCCCCGCCGTCCCGCTCACAGCCAGCCGCGTCACCACCCCGCCGCCATCGATTTCCAGCGTCCCGCCCCCCAGCGTCGCCGTGCTCCCCGCCACGAACGGCACGCCGAGCAGCGCGATGGTATCCCCCACCCCGAACCCGCCGATCGCATTGCCCGGCCCCCCCGCCAGCACCCGCAGCAGGTCCTGCGTCCCCGCCAGCACAATCCCGCCGCTGCCCGCCGCCGATGCGTTGCCCAGCTCCAGCGTGCCCGCATTCACCGTCACCCCGCCGGTGAACGCATTCGCCACCTCCAGCCCGAGCAGCCCGCCGTTCAGCACCAGCCCGAGCGCCCCCGCATTCGCCCCGCTGCCGCCCGCCCCGCTGCCATCGGTGATCGCATCGAACGCCAGGAACGTCCCGCCATCGAGCGTGATGCTGTTGTCGCCCTGCACATACAGCCCGGACCCCACCGCCGGCCCGCCGCCGAGCCCGCCGGTCACGGTGCCGGGAACCCCGCCATAGCCGATCTCGGTGTAGTACCCGGGCCCCACCGCCAGATGCCCCCCGGCGGCGACGAAAATCTCCCCTCCCGCCGCTAGCCCGCCCGGCGCCCCGCCGATCGCCGCCGTATGATTGAACAGCGCGCCCTGCAGCGTCACCCCCGCCCCGGCACCGACATACAACCCGCCGCCCAACCCACTGCCACCCCCGGCGGCCCCCTGCGCCACCGTTCCGGTCACCTGGAAATTCGTCAGCGTCACCTGCCCGGCCGTCACCGCAAACCCGCGCCAAGCCTGCGCCCCGTAAACCGACTTCGTCTGCCCCAGCACGTTCAGCGACGCCCCAGCCGGCAAATTGATCGCCGGCAAATCCGCCGTCAGCGTGATCGACGCCCCCAGCGTGATGCTGTAGGCCGCTCCCGCTACCGCCTGGGACCCACCCACCGAAATCGCCGCGATATCCGCCGCCAACTCGCTCGCCGTCGCGGCGATGAACGACGTCACCGTACCCCCAGCCGCAATCGGCACCGCGGCAAAACTATTGAACGCCGTCGTCACCACCGCCGCCGGCGCCCCCACCGTCACCGGCGGCATCCCGCCCGACGGCACGACCGTCCCCGGCACCGTCACAGCGACGGTATCCGCCGTGAGCGACATATTCCCGTCCAGCACCAACGCATTGGCAATCACCACCGTGCCGGACGCCACAATCACCGCATCCCCGCCCGTCACCCCGAAATTCCCGTACGGCCGCACTTCCGAGCGCAGCGTCACCGTATCCAGCACCGCCCCCTGCACCGCCAGCGAAAGCCCCGCCGACGACAGCCCGCCGCCCGCCGCCGGCATCCCCACCGTGCCGTCCAATGTCAAATTGCGCAGCGTCAGCGAGCCGCCGTTCACCACCAACCCACGGAATTGCCCGTAGCCGTGGATCGACACCCCCTGCCCATCGATCAGCAGCGAAGCCCCGCTCGCCAGGTTCACCGGCACCAGATCGCCCGGCGCATCCAGCCAGGCCGAGCCGTCCTGCAATGTGATGGAATACGCCACCGCCGCGGTGCCGGCACTGTCGATGGCCAGGATCGCCGTGTCCAACTCACTCGGTGACCGGGCGACAAAAGCGGTTTGCATACGATCGTGCTCCGCGCTGCGGACCACCCGATGCGCACGCAAATTTTACCTGCCGCTCATAACTCGGGTCAAATGAATCCGCCCTGCCGATTTCCTGAAATCAGCCCGGCGGAATCAGCGTGTCAGAAACTCGCCACCGTGCAGCCGCCGCCCTTGGCCTTCATCTGGTCGCACAGCGCCTTGGCCGCCCCCGCATCGGCGAACCCACCGGTCCGCACCCGCCAGAACACCTTGCCATCGCGCTCGAACTTGCTGATCGCCGGCTTCCGCCCGCCGAGCAGATCGGGGAACTTGTGCGCCAGCCGCGCCCACTCCGCCTGCGCCGCCGGCTCGGAGCCAACCGCCGCCAGCTGCACCTGCGCCCCATGCCCCGCCGCCAGCGGCACCACCTGCCGCGCCGGCATCGCAACTGTAGGCGAAGCCTGCTTCACCGCCGGTTTCGTCTCAACCGGCGCCGTCCGTGCCACCACCGGCGGTTTCTCAACCGACACCGGCGGTTTCTCAACCGCCACCGGAGCCGTCACCGGCGCCGCAACCACCGGCGCGGGAGGGGCGGCCACTACCGGCGCCGGAGCAGGCGCCACCGCCGCCGGAGCCGGCGTCACCACGGGCGCTGCCGCCTGCCGCAAGCCCTGCGGCGAAGGCGCCTCGGCTGGCGGAGACAGCGCAGCCTTGCCCTCGCCCTCCCCCGTCATGATGCTCTCGTCGCGCCCCGCCACCTGCATGCCCCCGGCATTCACCGGCTTCTCCCGCAGCGGCCGCGCATCCGCCTCCACCACCGGCACGCCCACCCGCCGATGGCTCATGAAGCTGTAGATGCCGCCGAACACCACGAACACGCTGACGATCCCGCCCGCGATCATCGCCATCCGCCGCGTATTGGGGTCCGACGCATCGCGCGCCCGCGGCACCCGATACCCCTCGGTGGACGCCCCACCAGGGTTCATCGCCGGCATCGGAATATCGAGATCGTCACGCATCACCACATCTCCCGGGCGTCCCGGGCAGCGGCCCGCGCGCCTATCGCATCTCCTCGACCGGGCGAACCCCCATCACCGCCAGCCCGGAGCGCAGCACCACCGCCGTGGCGGCCACCAGAGCTACGCGGGCAAGTGACTCGGCCGTCCGTTCAGGTTGCAGGAACCGCAGTGCAGCATTTTCCCGCCCCTTATTCCACAGCATATGAAAGTCGCTCGCTACATCATAGAGAAAAAACGCGATTCTGTGCGGCTCCCTTGCCAAAGCCGCCGCTTCCACCGTCCGCGGCCAACTCGCCAGCCGCCGGATCAGCGCCAGTTCCGCCTCATCCTCCAGCGACTCCAGCGCCGCCCCCTCGGCTGCCGCCAACTGCCCGGCACCGAACATCTCGTCGGCCGCCCGCAACACCGAACGGCACCGCGCATGGGCATACTGCACGTAGAAAACCGGGTTCTCCCGCGTCTGCGCCACGGCCTGGTTGATATCGAACTCCATCTGCGCGTCCGACTTGCGCGTCAGCATGGTGAAGCGCACCGCATCCGGCCCCACCTCGTCGAGCAGATCGCGCAACGTCACGAACGTCCCCGCCCGCTTGGACATGCGCAGCGGCTGCCCGTCCTTCAGCACATGCACGATCTGGCACAGCAGCACGTCCAGATGCCCGCCCAGCGCCTTCACGGCCGAGGTCATCCGCTTCACATACCCGCCGTGATCCGCGCCCAGCACGTCGATCAGGATATCCGCCCCACGCCCGATCTTGTCCGCGTGGTAGGCGATATCATTGGCGAAATACGTCGCCGACCCATCCGATTTCCGCAACGGCCGATCCACGTCGTCGCCAAACTGCGTCGCCCGGAACAGCGTCTGCTCGCGCGGCTCCCAGTCCTCCGGCGTCTTGCCCTTCGGCGGCTCCAGGATGCCCTCGTAGATCAGCCCCTGCTCCCGCAGCCGCTCGATCGTGCTATCCGTCACCTTGCGTCCCACCAGCTCCCGCTCGGACGAATACACATCCTGCACCACGCCCAGCACCGCCAGGTCCTCGCGTACCGATGCCATCATCATCGCCAGCGCCAACTCGCGCACGATTTCCAGCCACACCTCAGGCGCCGCGATCCCCTTGTGTTCGCTCGCCAGCCCGTCGCCATGCGCCGCCACCAGTGCCTCGGCCACCGGGATCAAATACTCGCCGCGATACTGCAACCCGCCCGGCACCTCGTTGGAGTATTCCTCCTCCGTCATCGTGGTGCCAACCGCCTGCAAGTAACGCCAATACGTCGCCCAGCACAAAGCGGTGATCTGGTTGCCGGCGTCGTTGATGTAGTATTCCTTGGTCACCCTGAACCCGGCCTTGGTCATCAAATTGGCCAGCGCATCGCCCACCACCGCGCCGCGGCAATGCCCGATATGCAGCGGCCCGGTCGGGTTGGCCGAAACATACTCGATGTTCACCCGGACCCCTTGCCCCGCGTCCGAGGCGCCGAACGCCTCGCCCGCTTGCAGAATCCCCGGCAGCAGCCCGCGCCACGAACCCGCCCGCAGCCGCAAATTCACGAACCCCGGCCCCGCCGCCGCCGCGCTCTCGATATCCGCGTCATCCGCCAGCGCCGCCACCAGCTTCGCCGCGATCTCCGTCGGCTTCATCTTCGCCGGCTTGGCCGCCACCATCGCCGCATTGGTCGCCATGTCGCCATGTGCCGCGTCCTTGGTCGGTGACACCTCAACCCGCGCGGCCACCTCGGGCGGCAAATCGGGAACAATCGTGCCCAGCGCCGCGATCACGCGCGCCCGCACGTCGGAGAAAATATTCTGAGTCATGACAATCCTATGTATTCAGCCGCTGACCGAGATATCGGTCAGCCGCAAATGCTCGTCCATGGCGAAACGGTCCGTCATGCCGGCGATGTAGTCGCACACCACCGAGGCCATGCGCGGCGTCCGCACCCCCTCGCCCGCCCGCCCGCGCCAGTCATCCGGCAGCAACCCGGGCTCGCCATGCAGCACGGCGAACAATTCGCCGACCACCTTGCGGGCCTTGTAGTGCATCCGGTTCTGGCGCCAGTGGTGATACATGCGGGCGTAGAGGAATTCCTTGATGATACCGTTGGCCTCGGCCATCGGCGGGCTGAATGCCACCACCGCGGCCTTGGCATGACGAATGGCGTCCGCGGTCTCGGGCGCCAATGCGTCGATCCGTCGTCGGGTTTCCGCCACCACGTCATTGATCAGCGCATTGATCACCCGGCGATTGGTCTCGTGGCGCAGCCGCGTCGGCGGCATGTCCAGGCTCGCCCGGCGCGCCTGCTCCAGCGCCGGCCCCACCACCGGCAGATGCGCGATATCGCCGAAATCGAAAATCCGCGCCCGCAACCCGTCATCCAGGTCATGGCTGTGATACGCGATATCGTCCGACAGCGCCGCAACCTGCGCCTCGGCCGAGGCGAACGTGTGCAATTCCAGCCCATGCCGCGCGTCATACTCCGCCACGAACGGCGGCGGCTTGCGCAGCGGCCCGTTATGCTTGGCCAACCCCTCCAGCGTCTCCCACGTCAGGTTCAGCCCGTCGAACGCCGCATAGCGGTTCTCCAGCACCGTCACCACCCGCAGCGACTGCGCGTTGTGGTCGAACACCCCGAACGGCTTCATCGCGCGGGCCAGCCCATCCTCCCCGGCATGGCCGAACGGCGGATGGCCGAGGTCATGCGCCAGCGCCAACGCCTCCGCCAGGTCCTCGTCCAGCACCAACTCCCGCGCGATCGAGCGCGCGATCTGCGCCACCTCCAGCGAATGGGTCAGCCGGGTGCGATAGAAGTCGCCCTCATGATTGACGAAAACCTGTGTCTTGTACTGAAGCTTGCGAAACGCCGAACTGTGGATGATCCGGTCGCGGTCCCGCTGGTACGGGCTACGCGTCGGCGATTCCGGCTCCGGATGAAGCCGCCCGCGCGAAGCCTCCGGCCTGACCGCCCATTTTGCTCTCTGCATGCTCCGCGCATACACATTTCCTGACGCCCCATCAATGAGCCCGCCGATATCCCCCCCTCCCGCGTTTGCGGGAGGGGGCCGGGGGGCGGGTCAGGCAACCGCACAATGAACGAGAACGTCCCACGAAAACCCTTCAAAACCCGCGCCACCCCCCATATGTTCCCTCCATGGAAAACCCGTTCCGCCTCACCGATCGCGCCGCCGCCCAGATCGCCACCATCGTCGCCGCCCAACAGGCCGACGCGGCGCTCCGCGTCGAAGTCCTCGCCGGCGGCTGCAACGGCTTCCAATACCGCTTCGATCTCGACGCTTCTCGCGCCGAGGATGACATCATCATAGAGCACAATCAGGCCCGCGTCGTCATCGACCCCGCCAGCATGGACCTCCTCGCCGGCTCCGAGCTTGACTATACCGACGCGCTGATGGGCAGTCATTTCGCCGTCCGCAACCCCAACGCCGCCTCCTCCTGCGGCTGCGGCACCAGCTTCTCCGTCGCCTGAGCCGCACGGGTGAAGCTCGCCACCTGGAACGTCAACTCCATCCGCCAGCGCGAGTCCCACGTCGCCGCCTGGCTCGAACGCGTCCAGCCCGACGTGC
This sequence comes from uncultured Rhodospirillales bacterium, assembly GCA_903845065.1. Classification (GTDB taxonomy): domain Bacteria; phylum Pseudomonadota; class Alphaproteobacteria; order Acetobacterales; family Acetobacteraceae; genus CAIYPH01. The sequence goes on from CAIMWH010000184.1 coordinate 9,527, forward strand.
TGTTCCTCCAGGAAATCAAATGCGAGGAACCCCAGTTCCCCGCCCTCGCCTTCTCCGCCCTCGGCTACAAAGCTGAAGTCGTCGGCCAGAAAAGCTACAACGGGGTCGCCGTCCTCTCGCGGATACCGTTCACTACCACCCACCGCGCCCTCCCCGCCCTGCCCGAAGGTGACGCCCAGTCCCGCTACATCGAAATCGAAGTCGCTGGTGAAGGCGGGGGTGGCATCACCCTCATCGGCATCTACCTCCCCAACGGCAATTCCGGCGCCGAAGCCGGCTACGCCTACAAACTCGCCTGGATGGACGCGCTGAACGCCCGCGCCGCCGAACTCCTCGCCGCCGACACCCCGTTCGCCATCCTTGGTGACTTCAACGTCTGCCCCACCGACGCCGACCTGTCCCCCGGCGCCCTCCCCGCCGGTGATGCCCTCGTCCGCCCAGAAACCCGCGCCCGCTACCGCGCCCTCGTCTGGTCCGGCCTCACCGACGCCATCCGCGCCCTCCATCCCACCGGCCCGATCTGGACCTTCTGGGACTACCAGGCCGGCGCCTGGCCCCGCGACCAGGGCCTGCGCATCGACCACGCCCTTCTCTCCCCCACCCTCGCCGAACGCCTCACCGAAGCCGCCCCCGACCGCGACGAACGCGCCCGCCAGCAACCGTCGGACCACGTGCCCGTCGTCGTCACCCTCGCGGATTAGCGCCAGGCAAGGCTCCGCCGGGCAAGGGGCTCGCCCCCTGCAACCCATTCCATCCCTCCCCCTGTTCAACGCCCGCAACAACCGGGCATAACTCCCCCATGCCGCCAATGGGTCAGCCCCCCGCCGTGACCGTCCTGAACATCGTCATCCCCTGCTACAACGAGGAAGCGGTCCTCCCCGAGACCGCCCGCCGCCTCGCCGCCCTGCTCGACTCCCTGATCGAGGCCGGCACCATCGCCCCCACCAGCGGCGTCTATTTCATCGATGACGGCTCGCGTGACCGCACCTGGTCCCTCATCGCCGGCCTCCACACCGCCCGGCCCGACCGCTTCCACGGCCTCAAGCTCTCCCGCAACCGCGGCCACCAGAACGCCCTCCTCGCCGGCCTCCGCAACACGCCCGGCGACGCCCTGATCTCCATCGACGCTGATTTGCAGGACGATCTCGCCGCCATCCCCGCCATGCTCGCCCGCTTCGCCGAGGGCTGTGACATCGTCTATGGCGTGCGCGCCGCGCGCGACACCGACACACCCTTCAAGCGCCGCACCGCCCACCTCTACTACGCCCTCCTCCGCCGCCTCGGCGTCGAGGTCGTCCCCGACCACGCCGATTTCCGCCTGATGAGCCGCCGCGCCCTCAATGCCCTGGCTCGCTATGGCGAGGTCAACCTCTTCATCCGCGCCATCGTCCCCCTGCTCGGCTTTCGCACCGCGCAGGTCACCTACCGCCGCGCCCCCCGCTTCGCCGGCACCACCAAATACACCCTCGCCCGCATGATCGGCCTCGCGGTCGATGGCATCACCTCGTTCTCGATGCGGCCGCTGCGCCTGATCACCGCAATCGGCCTCATCACCGCCGGCCTCTCCTTCCTGGTCGGCCTCTGGGCGATCTGGCTCGCCCTGTTCACCACCCGCGCTATCCCGGGCTGGACCTCCATCGTCGCCCCGCTCGCCTTCGTCGGCGGCCTGCAACTGCTCTCCATGGGCGTCATCGGCGAATACATCGGCAAGATCTACCTCGAGGTAAAACGCCGCCCCCTCTTCGAAATCGAGGAAATCCTCTGACCCCTCAGCCGCCCCGCCTGATCCGATAAAGCCGCGCGAACCCCTCGTCCGCCATCAACTCCAGCCCCTCCGGCAAGTCCCACCGCCCGCTCTCCGGCACCATGTCGGCGTTCACCACCAACATGTAGTCGAACCGCGTCCGCCACTGCGTCACATAACCAAAGTTATACACGAGTGCCGGCAACGGCTCGAACCCGCCCAGGAACGCCAGCGGCGCGGGCATCCCCTCGGGCACCGAAATCGCGTCCCACGGCGGCAGCACCCGCAACGGCTGCTTGCCCCGCGTGGTGAACAGCGTCGGCACGAACGCATGCCGCCACGGCACCGCCAGCGCCGGGTAGTGCCAGAACGTCGGCAACGCGGCCAACAAATAGCGCCCCCGCGGCGCCTCCCCCACATCCTGCGCGGTGTTCTGCATCGGCAGCACCGCCGCCCCCGCCGGCACGCGCGCCAGCGCCCGCCCCACCGACGCCACATCGGCCTGCCGCGCCATCCATATCTCGGCGATCCACCCGGTCCGCGCCAGGCTCAACCCGAGTAGCACGCACCCAGCCACCGCCGCCCCGCGCGCCGTCGCCAACCCCGGGCGCACCGCCGCCGCCAGCGTCAGCATCGCCATCACCGGAAACCGCCAATCCACCCCCGCCGTCCCGCCCAGCACCGAAGGCACCGCCACCGCCAGCGCCACCAGCCCGACCCCCACCAGCCGCAGCCCCACCTGCGCCCGCCCCGCCCCCCGCCCCCCCGCGAGCAACGGCAGCACCCGCGCCATCCCCCACAGCGCCAGCACGAACAGCGCATCGAGGCGGAAATCATACGTCACCACCGCCGACATCAGCGTGATCACCTTGTTGATCACCGTATACCCAGCCCAGATATCGAACGCCCCCGCCGGCGCCTGCCCCCCCGGCACCACCGGCACCACCAGCAGAAACCCCGCCAACGGCACTCCGAGCGCAATCCCCCCAGCCAGCACCCCCCGCCCAACCGCCCGCACCAATCCCCGCCCCGCCCCGAACGCCAGCCCCGCCACCAGCGCCGCATAGAACGCCGCCGCGAACACATGGAACACCAGCAGCAGCGCCCCGAAGCCCGCCCGCACCGCGAACGCCCCCACCACCCCAGCCCGCCGCTCCAGCACCGGATCGGCCGCCGCCGCCAACAACGCCAACCCCAGCCCCACCTGAAAACTCAGGAACCCCGCCAGCAACGTGCTGTTCCACACCAGCCCCGCAAACCCCACCTGCCACCAGTGCGACCCGCCAAACACCGCCCGATTGAGCAGCACCGCCCCCGCCGCCGGCAAAACCAGCGCCGCCGCCACCAACCCATGCCCAAGCACATCCGCCCCCACCAGCCGCCCGAGCGAAGCCGCCAGCAGGTCCACCCCGATATTGGTCGAGGCGATCGACCAGTCCACCGCATACATCCCCGACAGCGGCGCCTGCGCCACCCCACCGGCAATCAGCCACATCCGCGCGAAATGATTGGGATAATCCAGCAACGGCGGCACGCCCACCAGCATCACCGGCACCAACAGCGCCAGGATCGAAATCAGAACCAACACGCCGGGCCGAACCAGTCTGTCCACGCGCATACCCGCCAAAAAATGCCATCGCTGCCTAACACGGAACCCCGCGCCCAGCCATCGCACCTCGCATTCGCCCGATCGCTCGGATATCCTGCCGCCCACGCCTGAAGGGGTACGAACCGTTGACCGAGCGGCACGCACATTGACCACCGCAATACCCCAAGCCCCCCGCGAACGCCTCCTGGCCCTGGCGATGTTCGCCCTCTGGTGCGCCCTGGTGCTACAGGCCGCCCTCGCCCACGTCGTCTGGCGCGACGAGGTACGCGCCCTTTCCCTCGCCCTCCAGGGCGACAACGTCGTGGCCATGCTCCGCGCCATCCACGGCGAGGGCCACCCCGCCCTCTGGTACCTCCTGCTGCGCGCCACTCACGCCATCACCGGCCGGCCCGAGGTGCTCCAGGCCTGCGCCTTCCTTGTCGCCGCCGCCGCGCTCTTCCTCATGGTGCGCCACGCCCCGTTCAGCGTGCCCGTCATGATCCTCGTGCTGATGAGCCGTTTCGCCACCTTCGAATTCGCGGTGATGGCCCGCAACTACGGCATCAGCATGCTCGTCATGTTCCTCTTCGCCCATTGCTACGAGCGCCACCGCCACAGCGGCATCCTGCTCGGCGTGCTGCTGTTCCTGCTCGCCAACTGCAACGCCCACTCCATCATCCTGGTCGGCGGCTTCGAACTCCTCTGGCTCACCGACGCCCTCACCGCCCCCCGCGCCGAACGCCTCCCCGCCCTGAAAACCTGGGCCCTCAACGGCACCATCGCCGCCCTCGGCATCCTCGCCTGCGCCCTCACCGTCTACCCCACCGCGCAGGACCTGGTGATGACCACCGGCCCCGCCCACGCCAGCCCCGCCGCGCTCATCGCCGATATCCTGCTGCCCGCCCGCAGCTTCAACGAAATCACCCTGCGCGGCCCCCGCGCCGTGCTCGATGCCCTGCACCTCTGGCAACCCGCCTGGGAGGACGCCGCCAACCTGCTGATGTCGCTCCTGCTCTTCGGCATCACCTTCGGCCTGGTCCGCCGCCCCGGCGCCTTGATTGCCGCACTGGCCGCCCTCCTCGGCATGTCGATGTTCTTCCAGGTGATCTACCCCGGCGAATACCGCCACGCCGCCCTCTGGCTAGTCTTCCTCATCAGCCTCTACTGGATCGTCAGGTCCGGCCCCGCCCGCCCGCAAGGCGCCCTCCCCGCCACGGGCTGGGTGCTGTTCCTGCTCTTCCTCGCCCTAAACGCCCCGCTCGGCCTCGCTGAATTCGCCGTCGCCCGCAATCCGGACCGCCCATACAGCCGCAGCCGAGACCTCGCCGACCTCGTCCACGCCACCCCCGACCTGCACGACGCCACCATCATCGCCGACCCCGACTACCTGCTCGAAGCCCTCCCCTACTACCTCCCCAACCGGCTCTACCTCCTGCGCGAACAGCGCGACGGCGCCGTCGTGAGCTTCACCAGCAAGGCCCGCCTACGCCTCAGCCTCGACGACATCCTCGCCGACGCCGCCCGCCTGCGCGCCGAAACCGCCCACCCCGTGCTGATCCTGCTGCAAACCCCGCTCGACCCGGCAGGCCCCGGCCTGCACGTCCGCGAAAGCTACCAATGGGACCTCGAAGCCACCCAGGCCGAGGTCCGCCGCTTCCTCGCCGCCACCACCCTGGTCAAGCACCTCGGCCCCGCCCGCACTGACGAGACTTATGACGTCTACCGATACGAGTGACGGCCGCAGCAAGCGCTTCTTTTTGAAAAAAGAAGCAAAAACTTTCTATCCGATGGCTTCGCCGCTCCCCTGCGCGCCCGCCAGCCGCATCACCCGCCGCCCCGCCAGCCACACGATCGCCACCGGCAGCAGCAGCGGCATAAACCCGGTCACCCCCACCATCCACAGCACCGTATGCCCCTCCCCGCCGATGAAGCGCGGCAGGATGTAGTCCCGCAACGGCGTCGCCACATCCATCGGCGATGTCATCGTCACCACCGCGCACAGCATGCTGATCAACAGCGAAATTACCCACAACCCACCCAGCCACCGCCGCGCCACCAGCGCCCCGTCCCACAACGGCGCCAGCGCCAGCGCCAGGAACGGCAATGCCGGCGTCAAATGCCGCGGCCCGGTCGAAGCCCCGCCATCCCAGTAGGCATACCCCGCATTCACCAGCAGCAGCAGCAACGGCACCGCCGCCACCACCAGCACCACCTCGCGCGGCCACCGCCGCCACGCCATCACAATCCCCCACGGCGCCACCGCCAGCAGCGGCGTCACCCACAGCAACCCGCGCTTCTC
>CAIMWH010000185.1 GCA_903845065.1 uncultured Rhodospirillales bacterium
AGCATTCCTTGCCTGAAGCGATGAGGTCCAGGGGCTCGGCCCCTGGTGGGGTCGAGGGGCGAAGCCCCCGCCTTCCTTACTTCCCCTCCGCCCTCACCTGAAGTCGTCCCACAGCGCTTGCCCGACTTCGCCCATGAGGGTGCCGATGCGGGTGTTGGCTTCGACGAGTTGGCGGGAGTTGCCGTGGGGGAGTTCGGTGGTGTCGAGGGTGAAGAGTCCGTAGGCGATGGTATCGCCTTTGGCGCGGCGGATGAGGCCGGTGTCGTTTCTGAGGCCACGGAGGGAGCCGGTTTTGTTGGCGGTGCTGCCTTGGGGGAGGAAGCGGGGCACGCGGTCCTGGTAGTGTTGGTATTCCATGATGGCGATCATATCGGCGCAGTCGTCCGCGGTGCCGGCTTCGTTCTGGGCGATCATGGCGAGGAGGCGGGCCATATCGAGGGCGGAGGTGGTGTCGTTTGAGCCATCGCGGGCGTAGGCGCCGGAGGAGAAGGCCATGGGGGCGGCTTTGCTGGCGGCTTTGAAGTCGGCGTAGGAGTAGGTGTCGGTCATCGACATGTTCCAGGCACGGCGGAACAGGCCGCGGCAGGGCAGGGGCACGTGGATATCGGCGAGGCCGAGGCTGCGCATGCGTGCGGTGACGTTGTCGCAGCCGACCAGGTCGCACAGGATATCGGTGGCGGTGTTATCGCTGACGATGATCATCAGCATCATCAGGTCACGGATGGTGGGGTTGAGGCCGGTCCCGAGGGCCTGGATGACGCCGGAGCCGATGATGCGGTGGGGCTCGATGAATTCGATGCGGTCGGTGATGGCGAAGCGGCCGGCGCGGGCCTGGGCGTAGATTTCCACCATGACGGGCACTTTGAAGGTGCTGGCGGTGGGGAAGAGGGTTTCGCCGTTGAGGGCGATTTCGGCGCCTGATTCCACCGCGATGGCGGCGAAGCCGGTTTCGAGGCCGCTGTTGTCGAGCAGTTCGGCGATACGTCCGAGGGCGTCGGGCATGGGGGGCTCCTGTTGGCTGGGTACGATTTCACACGATCGCGGGGACGTTGCACAGCCCGGTCCGACACCTTGTCCGACCGGGCGGGGGCTCGCATGATGCGGGATCACCCCCATTGAGGTTCTCCATGTCGCTTCCCAATGATCCGCAGTCCACCATTGCCGCCATCACCGCCCGCATCGAGGCGGGGTTGATCGAGATCCGGCGGGATATTCATGCTCATCCGGAACTGGCGTTCGAGGAGGTTCGCACGGCGGGCGTGGTGGCGGCGGAGTTGGCGCGGCTGGGGATTTCACACCAGACGGGCGTGGCCAAGACCGGCGTGGTGGGGATGATCGAGGGCGGCCGGCCGGGGCCGTGCCTGGTGATCCGGGCGGACATGGACGCGCTGCCGATCCACGAGCAGACCGGTTTGCCGTGGGCAAGCACCATCGACGGCAAGATGCATGCGTGCGGGCACGATATCCACACCACCACGCTGCTGGGGGTGGCCGCGGTGCTGAAGGAGATCGCGCCGCAACTGGCGGGCTCGGTGAAGCTGGTGTTCCAGCCGGCCGAGGAGGCGATCGGGGGCATGCAGGTGATGATCGACGAGGGGGTGCTGGACAATCCGCATGTCGATTTCGCGCTGGGGTTTCACAACCGGCCCGATCATGCGGTGGGGCGGTTTTCCTACGTGCGCGGGCCCGGCCTGGCGGCGGCGGATACGTTCGAGGTGACGGTGCACGGCATTTCCGGCCACGCGGCGCATCCGCACGGCGCGGTCGATCCGATCGTGGCGGCGGCGACGTTGATCACCCAGTTGCAGACGGTGGTATCGCGCGAGGTGAACCCGATGCATCCGGCGGTGGTGACGGTGGGGGCGATCAATGGCGGCATCGCGCCCAACATCATCCCGGACAGCGTGACGTTCCGCGGCACCGTGCGCACGCTGCATGATCCGGCGCGCGATGCGGCGGAGGCCGGCATCAAGCGGCTATGCGCCGGCGCCGAGGTGGGGATGCGGGTGCGTTGCGAGGTCAAATACCGGCGCGGCGTGCCGTCCTTGATCAATGACGACAAGGTGCTGGACCCGACGATCGCGGCGATCCGGTTGCAGCTTGGCGATGTGGTGGATGAGAGCGCGCCCAGCATGGGCGCGGAGGATTTCGCATTGATGTCGCGCAAGGTGCCGTCATTCCAACTCGGGATCGGGTCATCGACGCCGGGGCGGAAGGATCGGCTGCATAATTCGGGATATCAGCCGGATGAGGCGTGCATCGGGTTGGGCGTGCAGGCGCTGGCACGGGCTGCGCGCGAAATCCTCGCCTGATGCGGGTTTGTGTTTTCGGCGCGGGTGCCATCGGTGGGCACCTGGCGGCGCGGCTGTGTGCGCATGGGCATGAGGTGACGGTGATTGCGCGGGGGGCCAATCTCGCGGCGATCCGTGAGGGCGGGCTGGTGGTGCGCACGCCCTCCGAGACGCTCACCGCCCGGCCCTTCGCCACCGACGATCCGGCAGCGGCCGGCGTGCATGATGCGGTGCTGGTAACGGCGAAGGCGCCGGCCCTGGCGGGGATCGCGCCGAGGCTGGCGCCGCTGTTGGGGCCGGACACGCCGGTGGCGTTCATGAACAATGGGATACCGTGGTGGTATCCGCATGATCCGGACGGGATCGCGGCCTCGATCGCGCCGGCGCGGGCTTTGGGGGCGGTGGTCTACTCCGCCTGCACGGTCACGGCGCTTGGCCAGATTTCGGTGGAGCATGCGCGCTCGCGGCTGGTGCTGGGGGAGCCCGATGGCACGCTATCACCCCGCCTGGCCGCATTGGCGGCGGCGCTGCGCGATGACTGGTTGCGGGTGGACGAAACCCCGGTCATCCGGGACTGGGTGTGGACCAAGCTGCTGATGAACCTGTCCTCCGCCCCGTTCGCGGCGCTCACCGGGAGTGCGCCGAAAGACATCTATGTGGAGCCGGCAGCCTTCGAGGCGGCACGGGCGGCGGCGCGGGAGGGGGCGGCGATCGCGGCCGCACTCGGCTGCACCATCCGGATGGATATCGCGGCGCAGATCACGGCGGGCCAGTCGATGACCCACAAGCCATCCCTGTTGCAGGACCTGGAGGCCGTCCGTCCGATGGAGGTGGCAACCATCCTCGAGGCGCCGCTGGCCCTGGCGCGGGCGCAGGGCATCGCGACGCCGGTGCTGGATATGGTGGTGGCGCTGGTCCGGCTGCGCGCCCACGCAGCCGGGTTGGCGTGATCAGAAGGTCGGGCCGTTCTCAGGGCCGTAGCGGTTCGGCCCGCGGGTGCCGCGGCTGCACATCCACACCAGCATGATGATCCAGCCGATCACCGGCAGGAACCACAGCAGCAACCACCAGCCGGTGCGGTCGAGATCATGCAGCCGGCGGACGGAGACCGCGAGGTTCGGAATAATAATGGCGAGGCCGAACAGCGCGCTGATCACGGTGAAGGCGCCGGTGCGGGAGCCGGCCTCGATGATGTTCAGCACCACGTTGATGATCCAGCAGAACAGCGAGAACCACCAGTATTCGGCCCGCGGCGCGCGCCCGGCGAAGGTGCCGAACTTGGAGAAGCACATCGCGATGGAGGCGCCGAAGGTGCGCTCGATGCCGTCCCCGCCGCCGGCCGGCATCTGGGGCGCGCCGCAATGCGGGCAGAGCGGGGCGGAACTGTGCAATGAGCCGCCGCACGCCCGGCAGAAAATCATGCCTTCAGCCATAACGTCTCCTATCCGTATTTCCGGGCGAACCCGGCATCGGAACTGCACAAGTAGATGGTACCCTCGATCAGGCTAATGATCGCGGGAATGAACGTCCAGCAAAACAACAAGTAGAGGATGCCCTGGATGGGGCGGCCGAGGTAAAACTTATGTATGCCGATGCCGCCCAACATGATGGCGAGCACACCGGCGGTAACCCGGCTTTTCTCGCCCTCGGCGGCGCGGGCGGTTTGCGGCGCGCCACAGCCCGGGCACAGCGGGGCCGCGGCATTGATCGGCCGTCCGCAGGCGCGGCAGAATACCTCGTGCCCGGCGCGGCCGGGCGGCTGGGGCGCCACCATCGGCACATTGGATTGCGGGGCGCCGCAATGGCCGCAGTAACGCGCGCCAGGGGCGAGGGCACCACCGCAGGCGTGGCACGCCTTGCCGGGCGGCGGCGCGGGCACCCCCGTGGGGGCAACGGCGTCAGACATCGAAGCCCAATCCACGCGGCCGGAACCACCAGATCATATTCCAAATTCCTTGCCAGAAATGCCACGCGCCAAGCCACAGCCCGCTGCCGAGCAGCACGGTGAAGGCAGCCCACCACATCACCACCCACAGCGCCGCGATCACCAGGGCGGCGATCAATACCGGCAATTCGGCGCGCGACAGCTTGCCCAGGCGGAGCAGCAGCAGGTTGCCCAGCGTGATCAGCACGCCCACGAAGGTAACGGGCAGGAACGGCACGCAGCACAGCAGCGCGCCGAACAGCACGGCACGATCCCGCTCGAACGCCCACCGGCGCAGGCGGAACAGCAGGTCTCGGACTTCCTGTTCAAGAACACTTTGCATGATGACGCCACCCTAGCGGTGCCGGGCGGTGGGGTAAACGTATCAGATCAATATCATGCCGGCGCGTTGGCCATCGGGCGCAACCGCAGGCCGGGGCGCAGGTGCTGGAAGGGCAGGGTGGCGGGGTCCACCGGCACCGGGCCAGGCGCGGTGGCGAGGATGACGCGCTCGGCGATGGGGCCGAAATCGGCGCGAAAATGCACCACGCTTTTCAGCACCAGGATTTTGCAGTCGGCGGGGATGACGCCGATATGGGTGAACAGCGCCTGATCGAGCGCCTGCATCTTGGAACTCACCAGCACCACGCGAACACCGGGCGCCACCTCGATCAGCGCGGACGGCCCAAGGGCGATCGGGTTGCCGGCGGCCATTGGGCCGGTGCCCACGAAATTGCCGTCCGACAGGCGTTCGATCCGCGCGGTCACCGCAATAGGCACCCCGTCGGACTTGCCGCCGAGGCTGAGGGGGATGGTGGCGCCAACGCCCGCGGCATGGCAGGCGGCGGCGGATTCGGCGTCATTGATCATGCCGAGCACGGCGCCCTGGGCGCCCTGGCGGATGAGTTCGGCGAGCACGCCGGTGGTGTCGCCATGGCCGCCGCCGCCAGGATTGTCCTGGCCATCGGCGATGACGACGGGGCGATCGGCGGTGCGGGCGATGGCGATGGCCTGCGCCACGGCTTCGGCGGCGGGGGTGGCTTCGAGGCGGAAGGTGGCTTCGTGGGCGTTGATCCAGGCCAGCAGGTCCGACGCGGCGGCGTCGGCTTCGGCCTGGGTGTCGGCGTAGGCGGCCATGGCGGCGCCGCAGTCATGGAAGTCGGCGTAGGGGAAGCCGAAGCAGAAGGCCATTTCGGCCACCCCGGGGCGGGCGTTGATGGCGGCGCGGGCGTCCATCGCCGGCACCATGGGGGCCACGAGAGTGCACTGGGCGGGCACGGGGATGAAGAAATCGACCTGGCGGAAGGCGCGGGCCCAGGGCTTGGCGCGTTCGATGCGGGCGATCAGCAGGCGCATCGCCTGGCCGCCGGCGAAGGGCATGTCGACATGGGGGTAGGTGCGGAACGGCACCAGCGCGTCGACGCGATCGACCATCGCGGCGGTGAGATTGCAGTGCGGGTCGAGGCTGATGGTGAGCGGGATATCGCCGGCGACGGCCCGCACGCGGCGCAGGAGTTCGCCCTCCCCATCGGGGAAGCTGTCGACCACCATGGCGCCGTGCAGATCGAGGTAGATGCCGTCGACGGGGCCGGCGGCGAGAGTGGCGGAGAGGTCGGCGCAGATCATCGCCGCGATGCGCTCGAAGGCTTCGTCCTGCACCGGGCGGGCGGGGGAGGCGGTGGCCCAGGTGAGCGGCAGCAGAACAGCGCCGGCGGCCTCGCCGACGGCGATGGCACCGGCGATCGGCCAGGAGGTGTCGCGCAATGCGGCCACCAGAGTGGCGCCGCGGGCGAGGGCGGGGGATTCTCCCGCAGTGAGGAAATCGCGGTAGGTTGTCGGCAGCGGGGCGAAGGAGTGGCTTTCGTGCAGGAATCCGCCGATGGCGATGCGATGCGTCATGTCCGTGCCTTTCCGGTGCCGAGAGGGCAGGCTGGCGCAGACATGACGCGATGGCAACCGCTAGGCGGCGCCGGTGACCCAGCGCAGCAGGGCGTTGTTGCGCACGATCGGCAGCTTGCCGGCCCAGCTATCGAGCCCGAGCACAATGCCGCCGCGATGGGCAATAAGCCACGCCAGCACGAAGGCGTAGACGATGTGGAAGTCGATGAGGAAGTTGTTGCGGTTCTCGATGAACGGGAAGTCCATGTGGGCCATCCAGTAGACACCCATCAGCATGATGCCGAAGGCGGCGCTGAGGCGGGTGAACAGGCCAACCAGCAGGGACAGCCCGATCAGCAGATGGCCCCAGGCAACCAGGAAGGAGAAAACCGGCGCGATGGCGGGGGTGGTGAAGATGGCGAACAGACTGTGGAAGGTCTTGGTGGTCTTGAGGAAGCCCACGATGGTGAAGCTCGGATCGAAGGTCTGGTGCGAGGCGGCGTAGAGGAAGGTCCAGGCCATCAGGAAGCGGAACGCCAGGGTGAAGCCTTTGTCGCACTTGGTCATGATACTGTCCTTGCGGGGGGGAATGATCCCGCTGGCGCAGTCATTTCGCGTTGGGACGTTGCGCGCGATGATCCAGGTCAAACGGGCGTGAACGCATGACCGACCGCCTGCTGCGGCCGGTCGCGCTCTCCTCGGTGGTGCTGGCGCCGGGGGGCACCGATGTGGCGCGGCATGCCGAGGTGCGCGCCACCGGGGCGGCGGTGGACGTGGCGGTGCCGCCGCTGCGGGTGGGGCAGCACGTGCTGCGGCACATGGCGCTGCATCAGCATCCGCCCGACGCGACATGGCGGGAGACCTCGTATCGCGCGGCGACGCCGTGGGTGGTGACGTTCCGCGATGTGACGGTGTTCGGCGCGGCGGGGCTGATAGTCGCGGGGGATGAACTGGTGGCCGATACCGCGGGGCGGGCCGATCCGCGGCGGGATGGCTTCCGGGTGACGCCGGAGGGGGTGGTGCTGCATGCGGCCGGGCCGGCGCTGCGGATCGATGGCGGGTGTTTGAGCCTGCTCGGGGTGGGTGCCGACAGCCTCTATCACTGGACCATCGACGGCATCGGCCGGCTGGCGGCGGCGGATGCGGCGGCACTCGATGGCGTGATGGACCTGCTGCTGCCAGCGGGGCTGGGCGCGGTACAGCGGGCGCTGCTGGCGCGGGCAGGGATGCCGGAGGGCTTGCGGGTGCATGAGGTGGCGCCCGGGATGGTCGTGCGGGTGGCGCGGTTGGTGGTACCGTGGAGCATCGAGAGCGATTTCACCGTGGGCGGCAATCATCGGCCGCATCCGTGCCTGCGGCCCTATTTCGCCCGGGTGACGGCGGCGGGCGCGGCTCCGGCGGGCTCCGCGCGGGTCTATATCGACCGCCGCGGCAGCCCCAACCGGCGGATGCTGAACGAGGACGCGGTGGTTGCGGCGCTGGCGGGGTTCGGCTTCGTGCCGGTGCGGTTGGAGGCGCTGGATGCCGCGGCACAAATCGGGGTGTTCGCCCATGCCGAGGCGATCGTGGCCCCCCATGGCGCCGGCCTCGCCCATCTGGTGCACGCCCGGCCGGGCACCAAGGTGCTGGAACTGCACGCGGCGCACTGGGTTAACTGGTGCTTTCGCCGCCATGCCGCGGTGCTGGGGCTGGAGTACGACTGCATCGCCGGTCCGGCGGTGGGCGGGCGGGCGGACGATCACGTCAACACGCGGTCCTGGGCGGTGCCGGTCACCCACCTCCAGGCGGCGGTATCGGCGTTGCTGGGAGGGTAGGCAAATCGGTCTGGCCGAGCACCCAGCCTTCCCAGCGGCGCAACCACGGATCGTCCGGGACGCCGTCCGGGCGGTGACCTGCCAGCACGTTGATGACGCCGAGCACGCCGATGACGGCATCGAAGCGGTCCTCGCCGGCGGGATCGGCGCCGAACCCATCGGCGAGGGCGGCGCGCAGGGGGGCGGATGGGGTGGCGGCCAGTACGGCCATGGCGGCGGTCAGCATGGGAGCCAGGGCGACGCGGTCGGACTGGCGGCGTTTGCTGCCGGCCATGCGCAGGCCCAGATGGCGCATCACCTCGGCGGGATAGGTTTCCGCCACCACCACCGCGTGCCTGCCTAGCAAGGCATTGAAATCTCCCGCGAACGGCCACAGCGCGATATCCTCGCCGCGGCCGAGCGCCGGCACCAGCCAGTCCCGCCAGGCGGCGATGGCGGCCTTGCCGGTCTGGTTCGCCCCGAGGGTCCAGAACAGCGGCGCGCCGGCGGGGCGGCTGGCGGTGGCGCGGTCGCACAGGCGGGACAAGCCGCTGGCATCGCCGAGGCCGAGGGCGGCGGCATGGGCGGCCCGCGTCATGCCCTTGCGCCCGCGCTGGGGATAGAACGGGCGGGCGGGGCTCAGATCGGCGAGGTCATCGCAGACCGTGAAGAACGCCGGACGATCGGCGAGACCCGCCAGGAATGACGGAAAATTGGCGTGTCGAACATGCCGGTGCACGAACGCGCGGGGCAGCCCGAGCGGCAGATCCACCCCGAGGGCGATCGGCCCGGCGCCATGCCCGGCCATCCGCCGCAGCCAGGTATCGAGATCGCCCACCGGTTGCGGCGCGCCGATCTCCCATTCGCCACCCTGCCCGGCGGCAACCACGCACCAGCGCTTGCGCGCATCCACGCTCCAATCGGCGTGGATGGCGAGCATGCGCGGGCTCAGAGCGGCTTCTGCGCCTTTTCGAGCAGGCGGGCGAAGAACCCCGGCTTCTTGGGCACCGGCGGCGGCTTGGCGGCCTCCTCGCGGGCGCGCTCCTCCTTCACCCGCTCGCGCTCCTTCTGGGCGAGATGCTTGTCGAGCGACACCCCGGCCTTGGCGGCACGGCGCACTTCATAGGCGCGCTGTCCTTCGCTCATCTGCTTGGTCATACTGAACCTCTCTGACTGGAATCGCGTTTTGGCAGTGCTGCCACATGGCATCAAGCCCGTATCCGGTCCATAACCCCCGGCGGAGACGTACTTGCCACCGGACGGCGGACCACGGGACGGGACTGAAGGGGACGATGGGTAATCTCGACGTAATGACGACGCTGCTGGTGAAACTGTTCGGGATCGACCCGATCAGCGTGCCGCCGCCAGTGCAGCTGCTCGGTTTCACCATGACCGCGATCTGGGTCACCTTCCTGGTATGGACGGCGTGGTCCATCCTGCGGTTCGTGTTCAACACGGCGGCCGACATGTTCGAGGTCAGCCAGTCCAAGCAGCGCATCGTGATTGCGCGCGGGCTGACGCGGCATGACTACGAGCAGGTTCGCAAGGGCATTCGCGCCTGGCGGCTGCTGGTGGTGCGCTATGGCAGCGATGACTACCTGCGCACCATGGCCGGCGAGTCGGACCGGCAGGCCGGGCGGACGCGGTATGACGTGATCAACATGAAGCTCGCATTGTCGAATATCGGCGAGGTAACGCTGAGCTGGAAGCTGCCGGTGCATCGCCGCCTGGGCACCCAGTTCCGCTGCTACGCCGATATTCGCGAGGGCGGCGCCGGGGGCGAGATGCTCACCGGCATGCTGCGCCACTATGACGAGATCGAGGTGCTGCCCGCCGAGGTGCCGAGCCCGACGCGGGTGTATTTCCTGTTGAAGCGGTTCCGCGTGGTGACGGCGGCCGATGGGGTGCGGCAGAACATCGTGCTGCCCGAATAGGGCCCGCGATGGCCGGCACGGCGATTCTCAACGGCTTCGGCCGCACGCTGGGCGACAGCATCATCGGGCTGCAGGCGCTGTACGTGGCGCAGGCGATGGGCGTCATCCCGGCACGGCCGACGCTGTTCCGGCTCCCCGGACTGTCCGCTATTATCCAGCAGACCTACGCGGCGGCGGATTTCGCCGTTGTCGATACCCTGCCGTGGGACGAGGCAACCCCCGAGCGCCCTTTCGCGCCGGTGGCGGATTTCGGGCAGGTGATCGATATCCGCGATTTCGCCTTCGATCCGGCGTTTCGCGGCGTGGCGATGATCGATTACTTCCTCGCCCGCCTGGGGGTGGACCCGGCTGGCGTGCCGCCGGAGCAGCGGCGCAATGGCTGGCTGCGGCCGCGGATCACGCCCACCGGGCCATCCGGCCATATATTGGTGTGTCCGAACACGGCGTCGGACCTGCGGACCATGCCGGGCGGGGTGCATGACCACATCCTGGGCTGGCTGACCGCCCATGCAGAGGGGCCCGTGCTGTCGCAGGCGAACCTTCCGGCGGCGGCCTCGCTGGCCGAACTCTGCGGCCTGGTGGCGGGCGCGCGGCTGATCGTCAGCGCCGACACTGCGATGGTGCATCTGGCCGATGCGTTCGACGTGCCGTGTCTCGCCTTCTTCACCAGCCACCGCCCGGCGTGGCGGGTGCGGGACTATCCGTATTGCCGCGCGGCGGACCTGCGGCCGGAGGGGCTGCCCGATGCGCTCGAATTCGTGCGTGACACGGCGGACGTGGCGGCGTGCCGGGCGGCGTGGTTCGGCGGCGGGGAGGACCCCGGCTGGCTCGATCCGATATTGGCCGAAGCGTGTGGCATGGCGGGAGTGGGCTGATGGCGGAACCACGGGTGAAGGCGGGCATCTGGGTATCGATGGCGCTGCGGATGGGCAACGCCAACGGCCGCTACGGCGCGGTGGTGCGCAAGGGCGATGTCGATGCCGGCGGCATCCTGGTGGTGCTGCGCGGCAAGGACGGCATGGTGGTGCTCAGCCAGGTGCGCACCTCCGAGGGGGAGGCGGCGTGGATGCGCAGCACCGGGCCCGACCCGGTCGACGAGGCCGCGATCGACGCCTATGTCGCGCGCCGGGTGAAGGCCGATCCTGATTTGTGGGTGATCGAGTTCGAAAGCCCGGACCTGCTGCCGCCGTTCGCCGGCACGATCATCTGATCGGGCATCTGATCGGGCGCTAGTCCGGACGGCTGTGCTCCCAGATCTCGGCCGGCGCGCCGAGCATGGTTTCCTCGCCCACCCGGCGGGCGCCGAGTTTGCGCAGCACGCCGATGGAGCCCGCATTGGCCGGGCGCACGTAGCTGATCAGGCGGGGCAGCGGGAAACTGGCGAAGGCCCAATCGCGGATGGCGCGGGCGGCTTCGGTGGCCAGGCCCTGGCCCCAGAACGGACGATCGAGCCCATAGGCCAGTTCGGGCTCGGGCCACGCATAGGGGTGCAGTATCCCGGCGCGGCCGGCGAAACGGCCGCTGGCGCGGTCTTCGAGGGCGAAGATGCCGTAGCCGCGTAGTTGCCACTGGCCGAGCATCTGGGCCATCGCGATCCAGGTTTCCTCGCGGCTGCGCACCACGCCGAGGCCCAGATGGCGCATCACCTCGGGGTCGGACTGCATGGCGGCGTAGGCGTCGAGATCGTCGGCCCGCAGGGCACGCAGCACCAGGCGATCGGTTTGCAGGCGCGGGATCGCAAACATTTTCGTCTCCTGCCGGGGTGCGAGGAGCGCGCAGCGTAGGGCGATTCGGAGGCACCGTCGTGGTTCGCCGGTAACATTGCTGTGAGGCATGACGGGCCGTTGCCCCTGAATTGCCACAGTCTGTGATAATTTTACAACACAAGTGCTTGGAAATAGCTGCCGCAGACCAGGATAGGTCTTTGAGTGCTGGTTTGGCTGAAGAGCGATAGCTATTTTCCGATCAACGGGCATGGCGCGTTTCGTCATGCCGGGTGGGCCCCTCGTGCTTCGGGGCCGGTCAATAACCGATGGAGAGAATACAATGCAGCTGCGGAACATCCTGCTGGCGGCCACGCTCGTGGCACTGCCGGCCACCCTGCAGGCCCAACCTGTCACCGGCTGGTACGTTGGCGCCGGCGTTGGCGTGAACCAGCTTCTGGACATGGGCGTCACCAACGCTCCGGCCGGCGCGAAGTACACCTCGAGCCTCGGCCTCGCCGCGCTCGGCTCGGTGGGCTACGGCTTCGGCGGCGGTCTGCGTGCGGAACTCGAAGGCAACTTCCGCACCCAGGACAGCAAGCTGAAGGTCGGCTCGACCACCATCGGCAAGGGCACCTCCAAGACCTACGGCCCGATGATCAACCTGATCTATGATATCGACCTCGGCGCGGGCGTTACCCCGTATG
Source organism: uncultured Rhodospirillales bacterium (assembly GCA_903845065.1). GTDB lineage: Bacteria > Pseudomonadota > Alphaproteobacteria > Acetobacterales > Acetobacteraceae > CAIYPH01. The sequence goes on from CAIMWH010000185.1 coordinate 12,231, forward strand.
TCGGCGCCGGTGTTGGCGCGCAGTGGATGAGCATCTCGGGCGGCGGCAATGCCGACTCCAAGGCCGCGGCCGCGGCGCAGGGCATCCTGGGCCTCGCCATGCCGATCAACGCGAACCTCTCGGTCACTGCGGAAGCCCGAGTGCTCGGCTGGCTCGGCGATGCGAAGTTCAACGGCGCCAGCCTGAAGAGCCCGACCAACGTGTCCGGCCTCGTCGGCCTGCGTTACGCCTTCGGTGCCCCGGCCCCGGTCGCCCCGGTGGTTGCTCCGGTTCCGGCGCCGACCATCAAGGCCGAGGAAGCCCGCACTTATCTCGTGTTCTTCGACTGGGACAAGGCTGACCTGACGGCGCGTGCCCGCCAGATCATCGCCGACGCCGCCGGCGCCTCGCAGCGCCTCGCCGTCACCCGCATCGAAGTCGCGGGCCATGCCGACAAGACCGGCACCGCCACCTACAACCAGGGCCTCTCGATGAAGCGCGCCCAGGCCGTTGGCGCCGAGCTGGTTCGTCTTGGTGTGAAGAAGGAGGCGATCGCCATCTCCGCCTTCGGCGACACCAAGCCGCTGGTCCCGACCGCCGACGGTGTGCGCGAGCCGCAGAACCGCCGCGTCGAAATCGTCCTGAAGTAATCACCCAGTCTACCGGGTGGCTGAAATGGAAACCGGCCCGAAAGGGCCGGTTTCTTTTTGTCTGCCGTGTGCCGAAGAAGAAAGCCGGCCGATCAGGGCTTCTTCTTGGCGGCTGCGGGGGCGGCGGTGGGCGGGCACTCGGAAATCACCAGGGCCTGCTGGATCGGCTTGCTGGCCGCGTATGCCGGCAGGTCATTGCCCGACGGCAGTGCCATCACCTCGTCATACATCGGCGTATAGATCGCGCAGTAGAGGCTGCCGGCCTTGCCCGCGAGTTGCGACTGGGCGCTGATGAGCTGGGTGTTGTAGTCGTCCTGGCGGGACTGGCCGCGCCCGCCATAGGAGCGGTTGAAGTAGGTACCGAGGATTTTCTCGCTGCCGGCGAGATCGGGCTTGTACTTGTTCACTACCGCGTTGTAGCGGTCCTCGGTCTTGCAGGTGATGGCGGTCAGCACGAGCTGGTTGCGCAGGGCCGAGACGTCGAAGGCGGCTTTTTCGGCCGGGCGCACGCATTGCGGGGCGTTCTGGCTGGGCACGACCGGCGTTGGCGGCGGCGGCAAGACGGCGGCTTGCTGCGCCGGGGGCGCGGGCGGCTGGCTGCATCCGGCCAGGGCGCCGACGGCGAGGCCGGTGGCGAGAAGGACGGCGGTGGAAGCACGCATCGGAGACTCCGGAAATTTGCGGTAACGGCGCATCTGTACCGGGCGGCGGGCCGATGGCAACTGTTGCGTGCGTTGACACGCCGCAGGGGTGCTGGCCATTTCGCCGGATGAACGCATCCACCCTCGCCTTGTTCGGCTATGGCTTCCTCCTCGGCTGGTCCGTCGCCTGGCCACCCGGGCCGATCAACGCGGAAATCGCCCGTCGCTGCCTCGCCCGCGGCTTCTGGGCCGGCTACGGGCTGATCCTGGGCGCGACCACCGGAGACGTGATCTGGGCGCTGGTGGTGGTACTCGGCATCGGCGTGGTGCTGCGCGGGCCGGCGATGCATGCGCTGCTGGGTGGGCTGTCGGTGGGGCTGCTGCTGTTCCTCGGCTTCACTTTCCTGCGCGGGGCATGGCGCAGCCTGCGCGGCGATGCGGCACCGGCGGCGCGGTTCGATGGTGGGCGGGCGAGCTACCTGCTCGGGCTCACCCTGGCGTTGACCAGCCCGTGGAACATGGCGTTCTGGCTCGCCGCCATCGGCCGGCCGGAGATGAGCGCGCAGGGCACCGGCGCGCTGCTGGTGGTGATCGCCGGCGTGGTGACGGCGGTGCTAGCCTGGGGGTTCGTGTGGTCGGGCGTAGTGCTGTTGTTGCGCCGCACCGGCTCGGGGCGGGCGTGGGATGTGGGCGTGAAGGCGCTCACCGGCGTGTTGATGCTGTACTTCGCCGCGACGTCCATCGCCGGGTTGCTGGCGGGCCGCTGAGCCCGGCTCAGTGAACCTGGCGGGTCTCGGTGGCCCAGAAGGGTCTGCGCAGTTCGGTCTTCAGGATCTTGCCGGCGCCTGAGAGCGGCAGCGGGGTCTCGGTGAAGCCGACGCTGCGCGGGCATTTGAAGCCGGCGATGCGGGTGTGGCAGTGGGCGATGAGGGCGGCCTCGTCGAGGTCCATACCCGGTTTGCAGCGCACCACGGCATGCACGCGCTCGCCCCATTTCGGATCGGGCACGCCGATTACCGCGGCTTCGGCCACGGCGGGATGGCTGTAGACGGCCTCCTCGACCTCGGCGGAATAGACGTTCTCGCCGCCCGAGATGATCATGTCCTTGAGCCGGTCGACGATATAGACGAAGCCGTCCTCGTCCATATAGCCGCCGTCCCCGGTGTGGAGCCAGCCGTTGCGCAGGGTGTTGGCGGTGAGTTCGGGCTGGTTCCAGTAGCCGCGCATCATGCAGGGGCCGCGGCCGCACACCTCGCCGACGGTGCCGCGCGGGACCTCGTTGTCGTGCTCGTCGTGGATACGGACCTCCCAGCCCGACACGGCGCGCCCGGCGGAGCGCATGCGGCGTTGCTGGCCGGGCGAGGTGCCGTGTTCCTCGGGGCCGAGCAAAGTGAGCACGGGGGCGGCCTCGGTTTGCCCGTAGGCCTGGGTGAAGCCGCTGTGCGGCATCACCGCCATGGCGCGGCGAATTACCGCATCGGGCATCGGCGAGGCACCGTAGACGCAGTTGGTCAGGCTGGAGAGATCGTGCTGGGTCACCTCGGGGTGGTTGACCACCATGTTGACCATGGTGGGCACCAGGAGGGCGTCGGTGACGCGGTGTTCGGCGACCAGGCGGAGGAAGGCGGCGGGGTCGAAGCGGGGCATGAAGATCTGCTTGGCCGCCAGGGTGGTGCAGAGGAAGGTCAGCGTGGCGTCGGCGATGTGGAACATTGGGGGCGCGTGGACATAGACCGGGCGGGACGAAAAGCGGGCGCCGCCCAGGGTGTTGATGGCGTTGAGCACGATGTTGGTGTGGCTCAGCATGACGCCCTTGGAGCGGCCGGTGGTGCCGCCGGTATAGAACAGCCCGGCAATGTCATCGCCGCTGCCGCAGCGGTCAGGCATCGGCGGTGCGGCGGCGAGCAGGGCCTCGTAGGCGTGCAGACCGGCGGGGCAGGGGGCGTCACCGATATGGATGATGTGACGCAGGCTCGGCACCTCCGGGGCGATGGCCGGGAGGGCCGGGACGAAGGCGTCATCGATGAACAGGGCGGTGCAGCCGGAATCGCTGAGCCAGTAGACGATCTCGGGCGGCGCGAGGCGGGTGTTGACCGGCACGAAGATGAAGTTGCCCCACGCGCAGGCGAACAGCGCCTCGTAATAGCGATCCGAGTTGAGGGCGAGAATGCCGACGCGATCGCCCGGCTGGCAGCCCAGGCGATGCAGCGCGCTGGCGGCGCGGGCGATACGGTCGGCGACGGTGTGGTAGTCGTGGATGCGCTCGCCACATATGGTGGCGGTTCCGCGTGGGTTGATCTGCACCGCGCGATGCAGCAACTGGGTGATGCGCGGCATGGTAGCCTCCCCTCCGCCCGGCTTTTTGTTTTGCCGGGATTTCCGGGTTCATTGCCGGTGCGCGAGCCTAGCGTGGCGGATTGGGAGTTGCACGCGTTTCAATCGGCTTGAGCCGGCGCAATGTGCGGATGGCGCGGCGGCGGCGGGATCGCCATTTTCACGGTCAACGCACACGACGAGGAGATTGTGATGAGCACGCTCGATGACGTCCGCTGGCAGATCGTGACCCGCCGCGAGCCGGCCGATTTTCTGTATGCGGTGACCACGATGGGGATCTATTGCCGGCCAGGCTGCCCGTCGCCGGCGCCCAAGCGCACCAATGTGCGATATTTCCCGGCGCCGGCCGCGGCCGAAGCCGAGGGGTTCCGCGCCTGCAAGCGGTGCGACCCCAAGGGCGAGCGGGTGGCGATCGCGCAGGCCGTGGTGCGCGATGCCTGCGCCCATATCGAGGCGGAGCCGGCGATCCCCTCGCTGGAGACACTGGCCAAGCGGTCCGGCTATTCGCGGTTCCATTTCCTGCGGCTGTTCCGCGAGCACACCGGGCTGACCCCGCGCAGCTACGCCGAGGGGGTGCGGGCGCGGCGGTTGCAGGCGGCGCTGGTGGCCGGCACGCGGGTGGCCGATGCGGTGGCCGAGGCCGGGTTCGGCTCCGAGTCGCGCGTTTACGAGGATACCGGCAAGCTGCTCGGCATGACGCCGGGGGCGCTGCGGCGAGGCGGCGCGGGGGAGACCATCCGCACCGCCCTGGCCGACAGCCCGTTCGGGCGGCTGCTCATCGGTGCCACCGCGACCGGAGTATGCTTCCTCGGGTTCGCCGAACCGGACGATGCGCTGCTCGGCGATATCCGTGCCCGCTTCCCCAAGGCGACCCTGGTGCCCGATGACGCGGCACTGACCGAGACGGTGCGCGCGGTGGTGGGGTTCATGGAGGAGCCCAAGGCGGCGCTGGACCTGCCGCTCGATCTGCGCGGCACCGCGTTCCAGCTGCGGGTGTGGGAAACGCTGCGCAAGATCCCGGCCGGGGAAACCCGCACCTACGCCCAACTCGCGGTGATGGTGGGCAATCCGGCGGCCATCCGCGCGGTGGCACGCTCCTGCGCCACCAATCCGGTGTCCCTCGCGGTGCCGTGCCATCGGGTGGTGGGCTCCAACGGTGATCTCACCGGCTATCGCTGGGGGGTGCCGCGCAAGGCGGCCCTGCTTGGTCGCGAAAAGGCGGCGTCACGCGTGTGAGAGAACTTTCGACAGGGTGGAGAGCGTGGCATCCAGCGTGACCCGGATGTGCAGCGGCACGAACGGGTTGGCGTCGAGCTTGGCGATCAGCGGTTCGCCATCGATGAAGGCGGCGTAGCTGGCGATGATCTTCCGCGCCTCCGCCACCAGCCTGGTGTGTTGGGCGGCGTCGCTCGCGGCGGCGACCTCGTCGAGTTTGTGGGCGAGGCTGTCGTCGAGCGCCGCCATCATCGGCTCCACCTTGGCATGGATGAGGCGATCGAGGTCGGCGCCGAAGCCGTGGCCCTGGTAGATGGCGGCCATTTCGGCATGGAGCTTGTCGATCTCGCCCTGCACCCGTTTGCGCGCCGAAACCCAGGCGGTGCGCGCCTTGGGGAAGGTGGCGGCGTCGGCCACGGGGGATTGTGGCGGCGGCGGGGCCGCCGGTGCGGCGGAGGTGGGCGCCATGTCGCCATTGAGGGCCGCTTCGAAACGGTCGACGGCTTGCGGGGCGGCGGGGTCCATGGCGCGGATGGCGGCCTGGGCCTGGGTGGCGAAACCTTTCAGCGCGTCCCGATGGGCCGGATTGGCCTGGATCATGCGCTTGACCAGGTCGGCCAGGCGGCGTGACAGGGCGCCAAAGTCGAGCCCGGGAGCGGCTGGGCCTGGCGTTGCTGGCCCAGGAGTGACTGGCTCGGCGGCGGCTGCCTGGGCGGGAGGTGGCGGTGGCGCAACCGTCTCCGCCACCGGTGGCGGAGACGGCGGCGGATCGGCCGGCGGCGGGGCGGCATCGGTGGCAGGAACGGCGGGCGCCGCGTCCTCCTCGTCCTCGTCCTCCATTTCGTCGATCGAGCCGTCATCGAGGCGGATCATCACCTTGACGAAGCCGGTGCCCTTGAGGGTCTTCTTCATCTTGCGGGCAAACCCGGGCGCCGACTTGTTCAGCGTCAGGATGACCAGCTTGGGGTCGGTATCGACATCGACCGAGGCGGTGCCCCAGCGCGGGTTCTTCACCACGCCGAAATCGTCCTCGAGGTCCTTCAGCACCGCGCGCGGCTGCTTGATCTTGTGCAGCGAGATGACCGCCTGGGCGGACTTGTCGAGCCCGACGGCGCAATTCACCGGCTCCTTCTTGGAGCGGATCAGCAGCTTCTTGATCTCGGCCTTGTCGATCCCGCCGTCCGGTGTGCCCGCCATGACTGGTTCCCGATGCGGCGCACGCGGCGCCTTCGTGACGATATGAAATATTTTACGGCGATCTGACCGTATCGCAACGGAAATCCTTGCCGCTCGCCCATCCCGGCCGTTCAGCCCGCGAGGGCGGTGCGCAGGCAGGAGTGGAAATCGGCCTGGTCGATCTCGTAGTCGTAGCGCAACGCATTGCCGGGGTCCTGCATCAGCACGCGGCCGAACAGGTAGCCGGTGGGGTGGCCGAGGCCCTCGCCCATGGCGGACTGGATGAAGCCGGGCTGCACCGCGTCCGCCCGCAGGGCGCCGATGATGGTGCCGGAGGGGGTGAACAGGCTGCCGTGCAGCGCCGAGCCGTATTCGCCGATGATGACACGGGCGCCGCGGAACAGCCGCCATTGCTCAGCCAGCGGCATCGCCTCGGGCTCCAGCACCACGTAGCCGGCCTGCGCGGCCTGCGCCTCGATGGCGGCGCGGTTGACCAAGTTGCGCGCCGAATGGGCGCCGCGGCGGCTGAGGTAGATCCGGGCCGGCTGGGCTGCCGCGTCGTCGCCGTGGCGTGTTGTCATCAGGTCCGCCAGCACATCGGCGGCGGCGCGCCAGACGGGCGAGCCGCGCACGCCGTTGTGCAGCGTGGTGGGCAGCAGCAGGCTCTCGACGCTGACCTGTTCGGTGCCGGCATCGTAGGGGACGATCTGCCGCTTGCCGATGCCAAGCAGCCGCAGCCATTCCCGCGCGAAGCCGGGCAGGTTGGCCGGCAGGAGATAGGACAAAGTATGGATGTTGTGCCCGGCGGCGGCGAGCAGGCCGAGGCGGGGGAGATATTCGGCCAGCCAGTGGCCGTAGACCTGCACCCCGGGCCCGGCGAGCAGCACATGGCGCCCGGCGAGATGGCGGCGGCGGGAGACGGCCGGGCGGCTGGACAGGGCGAGATCGATATCCCGTGCGTGGATGTTCAGCGCCCCGGCACGATGCAGCTTCTCGCCGTGGCGCAGCAGGTGGGTGCCTTCCACCGTCAATCCGGTGGCCTCGAACACCCCGGCCGCATGCAGGCCCATCTGGCTGTAGAAGTGCCGCGGGATGGCCGACGTCATCGGTCCGAAGGTGAAGCGCGGCGGCGGCGGCACCCGGCGGCTGGCAGGATGCAGGACCTGGAACGTCGCGGCGGTGCCGATGAGGTCGGCGAGGTCAGGATAGGTGGGCGCCGGTGATGGGGTGGTTGCGGTCATGGGAGGCCCTCTGGCAGGCCAGTTTCCGCCGCCTTGGATTTGGCCGCAATGGTGGGCGCGTTCGGGCATCCGAACGCAACCGCGTTGCATGCCCGCGCCGGGCGCATTAGTTTGCCCAAATGATGGGCAACTCGATGCATACCTCCGCGCCACGCCTGCAGCCGATCACCCTCGGTCCGGGTGTGGTGATCGACGTTCCGGTGATCCTGGCGCCGATGTCGGGCGTGACGGACCTGCCGTTCCGCCGCCTTGCCCGCGCGCTAGGCGCCGGGCTCGTGGTCTCGGAGATGATCGCCTCGTGGGCGATGATCCGCGAGAACAAGGCAACGCTCAGGATGAGCAAACTGGAGGGCAAGCCGAGTTCGCTGCAACTCGCCGGCTGCGATCCGGTGGCGATGGCCGAGGCGGCGCGCATCGCGGTGGGGCGCGGGGCGGATATCGTCGATATCAATTTCGGCTGCCCGGTGAAGAAGGTGGCGGTGGGCCAGATGGCCGGCAGCGCGCTGATGCGCGACGAAATTCTGGCAGCGCGGCTGCTGGAGGCCACCGTGCGCGCGGTGGATGTGCCGGTGACGCTGAAGATGCGGATGGGCTGGGATCACCAGAGCCTCAACGCGCCCAATCTCGCGCGGATCGCCACCGAGTCGGGCATTCGCATGCTCACCGTGCATGGGCGCACCCGTCAGCAGTTCTATACCGGCACCGCGGACTGGGATTTCATCCGTTCCGTGAAGGAGGCCACCCATCTGCCGGTGATCGCCAATGGCGATATCGTCACCGAGGATGATGCGGCCGAGGCGTTGCGCCGGTCGGGCGCGGATGGGGTGATGATCGGGCGCGGCTGCTACGGCCGGCCGTGGTTTCCGGCCGCGGTGGCGCAGTATCTCACCACCGGGGAGCGCCGGGCCGAGCCTGATCTCGCCGAGCAGAAGCGCATCCTGCTGCTGCACTACGAGGGCATGCTGACCCATTTCGGCACCGAGCCCGGGCTGCGTCTGGCGCGCAAGCATATCGCTTGGTACTCGCGCGGCCTGAACGGTTCGGCCGAATTCCGCGCCACCGTGATGCGCTGCCACGAAGTGCCGGCGGTGCTGGAGTTGATCGACCGCTTCTACGATCCGTTGATCGAGCGCGGCAGCGTGCGTCACCAGAGCCGCGACGCCGTGCTTGCCGAGGCTGCGTGAAGACGGCGATCAAGCGCGTCGCGCTCAATCTCGTCGGCCGGCAGGAAGGCGCGCGGCCACCCGATGCGGCGGCGCTGCTGTCAGCGTTGCCGGTGCCGGTGGTGGTGATCGACCGGGAGAACCGCTTCCGCTTCCTCAACCATGCCGGCGAACAGTTCCTCGGCATTTCGGCCGCCCAGGCGGCGCGCATGCCGCTGACCGAGCTGGTGCCGGCGGACAGCCCGATTTTCCTGCTGATCGACCAGGTGCGCCGCCATGACGTGTCGGTGGCCGATCATGACATGACCATCGATGGCCCGCGCCTGCGCAAGCACGGGGTGACGGTGCAGGCGACGCCGCTGCCCGAGGAGCCCGGCGCGGTGCTGCTGGCGTTCCAGGATGCCTCGGCGGCGCGCTCGCTCGATCGGCAACTGACGTTCCGCAGTGCGGCGCGCAGCGTGACCGGGATGGCGGCGATCCTGGCGCATGAGGTGAAGAACCCGCTGTCCGGCATTCGCGGCGCGGCACAGTTGCTGGAGGCCAGTGTGGGGGAGGCCGATCAGGAACTCGCCGTGCTGATCCGCGACGAGGCCGATCGCATTCGCGCCCTGGTGGAGCGGATGGAGGTGTTCGGCGAGAAGTCGTTCGATCGCGGGGCGGTGAATATCCACCGGGTGCTGGAGCATGTGCGCCGGCTGGCCCAGAGCGGGTTCGCCGCCAATATCCGCTTCCACGAGGCCTATGATCCATCGCTGCCGCCGGTGTTCGGCAATCGCGACCAGTTGGTGCAGGTGATCCTGAACCTGGTGAAGAACGCGGCCGAGGCGTTGACTGATGCCGGCGTACAGATGCCGGAGATCACCCTGATCACGGCGTTCCAGCACGGCATGCGGCTGGCCATGCCCGGTTCGCCGCGGCGGATGGAACTGCCGCTGGTGGTGACGGTGCGTGACAATGGGCCGGGCATCCCGGATGACATAAGGCCCAATTTGTTCGACCCCTTCGTCACCACTCGGGCCGCCGGCAGCGGCCTTGGCCTCGCGCTGGTCGCCAAGATCATTGCCGACCATGGCGGCCTCATCGAAGTGGACAGCCGGCCCGGCCGCACCGAATTCCGGCTGCATTTGCCGATCTATCCTGACGACCAACCCTGAATTTCAGGCTGCATCAATGACCCCGCCCACCGTTCTCATCGCCGATGACGACCGCTCGATCCGTACCGTCCTGACCCAGGCGCTTGGCCGCTCGGGCTATCAGGTGCGGTCGACCTCCAACGCAGCCACGCTGTGGCGCTGGGTGGAGGAGGGCGAGGGAGACCTGGTGATCACCGATGTGGTGATGCCGGACGAGAACGGGCTTGACCTGTTGCCGCGCATCCGCCGGCTGCGGCCCGATCTGCGGGTGATCGTGATGAGCGCGCAGTCCACCTTGATGACGGCGGTGAAGGCGGCGCAGCGTGGCGCGTTCGAATATCTGCCCAAGCCGTTCGATTTGAAGGAACTTCTCTCGGTGGTCAGCCGCGCCCTGGCGGCACCGCTGCCGGAGATGGCGGCCGTGGAGCCCACCGCGCGGGATGCCGATGAGCGGCTGCCGCTGATCGGGCGCAGTCCGGCGATGCAGGAGATTTATCGAACCATCGCAAGGCTTACCACGGCGGATCTCACCGTGATGATCAACGGCGAGAGCGGCACCGGCAAGGAACTTGTGGCGCGCGCGCTGCATGACTACGGGCGCCGGCGGGCCGGGCCGTTCGTGGCGATCAACATGGCGGCGATCCCGCGCGAGTTGATCGAGAGCGAGTTGTTCGGCCA
>CAIMWH010000186.1 GCA_903845065.1 uncultured Rhodospirillales bacterium
CATTGGCATCCAGATGGGTCAGCGCCTTGGCCCAGTCGATGCTTTCCGCCACGCCCGGCAGCTTGAACAGATCGGTCTCGCGCAATTTCTGCACGAAGCCCACCACCTGCGCCGAGAGACGCGGCGCCACGTCCGGCGCGCGGGCGCTCAGGATCGCGCGCTCGCGCTGCGCATCGGGGTAGCCGACCCATTGATACAGGCAGCGGCGGCGAATCGCGTCATGCACCTCACGCGTGCGGTTGGAGGTGAGCACCACCACCGGCGGCGTGGCGGCATGGATGGTGCCGTATTCCGGCACGGTGAGTTGGAAATCGGCCAGCAGTTCGAGCAGGAACGCCTCGAACGGCTCGTCGGCGCGATCGAGTTCGTCGATCAGCAGCACGGCGGGCGGCAGGTCGGGGTCGATCGCCGAGAGCAGTGGACGGGCCTGTAGGAATTCGCGGGCGTAGATGCCCGACGACAGTGCCTGGCGGTCGGCGGCGCCCGAGGCTTCGGCGATGCGGATTTCCATCAACTGGCGGGCATGGTCCCACTCATAGGCCGCGGCCGCGAGATCGAGCCCATCATAGCATTGCAGGCGCACCAGACGGCGGCCGAGCCCGGCGGCCAGCACCTTGGCGATCTCGGTCTTGCCGGTGCCCGGCTCGCCTTCGAGGAACAGCGGGCGCTGCATCACCAGCGACAAATGCACCGTGGTGGCCAGCGCCGCATCGGCGACGTAGCCCTGGGATTCGAGAAGTGCGGCCGTGTCGGCGACGGTTGCGGGGAGCACTATTTGAGCATCCCGAGCAGCATGAGCACGAGCAGCACCAGGAACACCGCGCCGCCGCCCCAGGCGACCAGCGGCAGGCCGAACGGCTCGCGCGGCAGCAGGTCCAGCAGCCCGGGCGAGGGGATGGGCGGCGGGGCAGGGCGGGGCGCCGCTGCCTCGGCCACCGCCACCTCCGGTTCGGGCACCGCGACCATGGCACCGAAGCGATCGAAGAAGGCATCCGCCATCTGCTTGGCGGTGGCATCGATGAGGCGGGCGCCAAGCTGGGCGATCTTGCCGCCGACCTGGGCCTTCACGGTATAGCGCAGGATGGTGCCGGCGCCGTCCGCCTCGAGCGTCACCGTGGCGCCGCCCTTGGCGAAGCCGGCGACGCCGCCCTGGCCCTCGCCCTCGATGCGGTAGCCGTTGGGCGGGTCGAGATCGAGGAGGTTCACCTTGCCGCCGAATTTGGCGCTGATCGGCCCGATTTTCAGCGATGCCGTCGCCTTGAGCGTGTTCTCCCCCTCGCGCACCAGCGAGTCGCAGCCGGGGATGGCGGATTTCAGCACCTCGGTATCGTTGAGCGCCGCCCAGACCTGCTCACGTGGGGCTGCGATGCGGCGTTCGCCGGTCATGTCCATCTGGGCTGGTCTCCGTACTGCGCTGGCCGGTTTCGATTGCGTGGCCGGTGGGTAACTTATAGGGGATGGCGCATGCAACCAACCCCGCCCGGCATTGCGCGTCGGCTGGCGACCCTGGCCGTCGGGGTGGCGCTGCTGTGGCCCGGCGCGGCCCAGGCGGCGGAGGACGTGCCGGGGCTCGTGTGGGGCGTGCCGTTCGCCGGGATGCTGCTCTCCGTCGCGCTGTTTCCCATCCTGGCGCCGCGCTTCTGGCACCGCTGGATGGGGCTGGTGGCGGTACTGTGGTCGGCCGCCCTGATCCTGCCGATGGCGGCGCTGGGCACGGTGGCGGCGGCCTATCACACCGCTTGGGAAGCGTTGCTGGCCGACTACCTGCCGTTCGTGGCGCTGTTGGTGGCGATGTATGCGGTGGGCGGCGGCGTGCTGCTGGAGGGCGGGCCGTGGGGCACGCCGCGCGGCAACACCGCGTTGATGGCGCTGGCGACGGTGCTGTCGGGCCTGGTGGGTCCGGTGCCGGTATCCATGGTGCTGATCCATCCGCTGCTGCGGGCCAATGCGCATCGCCGCCACAAGGTGCACCTGGTGGTGTTCTTCATCGTGCTGGTCTGCAACGTCGGCGGCGTCACCACGCCGCTGGGCAATCCGCCACTCTATATAGGACTGCTCCAGGGCGTGCCCTTCCTGTGGCCGGCGGCGATGCTGTGGCGGGTGCTGCTGGTGCTGGCGGTGCCGTTGCTGGCGGTGTTCTGGTGGTTCGACCACCGATCCGCCCTGGCCGACCCGGTGCCAGCCATGCGGCGGCGGCTGCACATGCGGGGCTGGGAGAACATCGCGCTGCTCGGCCTCGTGGTGGCCGTGGTGCTGGGGCAGGGGGCGTGGCAGCCGGGACCGGTGTCATTCCTCGGGGCCGAGATCGGGCGCGAACGGCTGTTGGGGGCGCTACTGTTCCTGGCCATCGCGGCGGTTTCGGCCTGGCGTACCCCGCGCGCGGTGCGGCAGGCCAACATGTTCGCCTGGGGACCGATGGTGGAGGTGGCGAAACTCTTCGCCGGCATCTTCGTCACCATCACCCCAGCGCTGGCGATGCTGCACGCCGGGCTCGATGGTCCGCTCGGCGGCGTGCTGCGGCTGGCCACCGACGCGCATGGCCAACCCTGGCCGGTGGTGTATTTCTGGCTGTCCGGCATCCTGTCGGCCTTCCTCGACAATGCGCCGACCTATTTCCTGTTCTTCCAGATGGCCGGCAGCGACCCCGCGGCGCTTACCGGCGCCCATGCCGCCACCCTGATGGCGATGTCCGCCGGATCGGTGTGCTTCGGCGCCCTCACCTATATCGGCAACGCGCCCAACATGATGGTGCGCGGCGTGGCCGCCCATCGTGGCGTTCGCATGCCGGGGTTCTTCGGCTACATGCTGTACGCCTGCGCCCTGCTGCTGCCCGGCTTTGCTCTGCTGACCCTGCTGTTTTTCCTGTGACGGAGATTTTCAGATGACCTACCTCGTCGCCGACAACCTTCCCGCCGAACCCGCCGGCATCCGCTTCCGCCGCGCGCTGGAGGCCGATGGCATCCTGCAGATCCCCGGCACCCACAACGGCCAGGCGGCGTTGCAGGCCACCCGCGCCGGCTTCAACGCGCTGTATCTCTCGGGTGCGGCGATGACCGCCTCGATGGGCCTGCCGGACCTCGGCATCATCACGGTGGACGAGGTGTGCTTCTTCGTCCGCCAGGTTGCCCGTTCGTCAGGCCTGCCGGTGCTGGTGGACGGCGATACCGGCTACGGCGAGGCGCTCAATGTGATGAACATGGTGCGCAGCTTCGAGGATGCCGGGGCGGGGGCGGTGCACATCGAGGACCAGTTGCTGCCCAAGAAATGCGGCCACCTCAACGACAAGAAACTCGCCGACGCGCATGACATGGCCGCCAAGGTTGCCGCCGCCCGCAAGGCGCGCCGCCACCTCTACATCATCGCCCGCA
>CAIMWH010000187.1 GCA_903845065.1 uncultured Rhodospirillales bacterium
AGCGCCCGGGTGTAGGGGTGGGCCGGGTGGGCGAACAGGGTGCGGACATCGGCGGTCTCGACGATGCGGCCGGCATACATCACCGCCACACGGTCGCACATTTTGGCGACGATGCCGAAATCATGGGTGATGAGGATCATCGCCACCCCGGTTTCGCGCTGGAGGTCCTTCAGCAGGGCCAGGTACTGCGCCTGGATGGTGACATCGAGGGCGGTGGTGGGTTCGTCGGCGATGAGCAGGCGGGGGCGGCACGAGAGCGCGATGGCGCCGACCACGCGCTGGCGCATGCCGCCGGACATCTGGTGCGGATAGTCCCCGGCGCGGGCGGCGGGCGAGGGGATGCGCACGGCATCGAGCATCCGCAGCACCGCGGCGTGGAGCGCGTTGCGGGCGGGGCGCTGGTGGGCGCGGATGGGTTCGGCGACCTGGTCGCCGACGCTCATCACCGGGTTGAGCGAGGACATCGGGTCCTGCAGGATCATCGCCATGTCCCGCCCGCGGATATCGCGCATCTCGGCCTCGGATTTGGCCAGCAGGTCCTGACCGCCGAGGCGGATGGCGCCGCCGGCGATGCGGCCGCCGGGGCGCGGCAGCATGCGTTGCAGCGCCAGCGCGGTCATCGTCTTGCCGCAGCCGCTCTCGCCGACGATGCCGAGCGTCTCGCCCGCCGCGAGGTGGAAGCTCACGCCATCCACCGCGCGGACCAGCCCGCTGCGGGTGGCGAGTTCCACCCGCAGGTTTTCGACTTCGAGGAGCGGTTGCGTCATTTGGGAACCAGCCATTGCAGGCCGAAGCTGTGCAGGTCGAACCGGTCCCAGCTTTTCACCTTGGGGCCGAGGCCGAGCACGCCCTCCTGGTATTCCAGCACCGGGGCGATGGGGTAGAGCTCGTTCATCGCCGGCAGCAGGGTATCGTGCAGCCAGGCCGTTTGCTTGGCGGGATCGATGATGGCCATGCCCTGGGCGAACAGCGCGTCAGTGGCGGGGGAGGCGTACATCGCGACCTGGGACTTGGAGTTGATGTAGACGGCGCTCGCCATCCCGTTGGCGAGGCCGCCGACCAGCATCACCTGGTCCCCCTGCAAGGTGCGTTGCCACCAGGCGCGGCTGAGGGATACCGGATCGAGCAGCGTGAGGTTGGCCTTGATGCCGGCGCGCTGCCAGAACGACACCAGCAGCACGGCGAGGTCCTTGTTGCTGGTGGCGGCGACGAAATCGAATTGCAGGCCCTGCGGATAGCCGGCATCGGCGAGAAGCTTCTTCGCGCGGGTGGCGTCGTACGGCAGCGGCGCGAACTTCGCGTCATAGAATGGCATGCGGGTGCCCACCACCGGCAGGGCGGCGGGGCTGGCGGCGCCGAAATAGACCGCATCGGCGATCACCTTGCGGTCCACCGCCAGGATGAGCGCCTGGCGTACCCGGATATCGTCGAAGCGGCCGGGCGTCCGGTCGGGGTTGAGCAGGCTGTTGAAGATCAGCGCGGCCTGGGCCGGCTGTCCGTAGGGTTGGCCGCGCATGGCGTATTTCTTGAGTTCGCCGGTGCTGGCGCCCACCTCGTTGTAGGTGATGTCGGCTTCGCCGGTGCGCAGCATGGCGATGCGGGTGGCGGCTTCGGGGATGATGCGGAAGGTGATCTCCTTCACCTGCGGCTGGTCGCCGTAGTAGTGCTCCCAGGCCGCCAGCTTCACGTGCTGGCCCTTGACGTGTTCGACGAAGCGGAACGGCCCTGCCCCCACCGGCTGCTTGTTGAACCCCTCGATGCCGACGCGTTCGACATAGGCCTTGGGCCAGATCGAGGCGCGGGAGATGTAGTTGTCCATCAGGGCGGGCACCGGGGTTTTCAGGCGCATCACCACCGTGTTGCCCTGCGCCTCGATGCCGAGGATGTTGCCGCCCTTGATGGCGGAGAAGCCGACGACCTTCTCCACGTGGGCGGGGGCGAAGCTGAACATCACGTCATCGGGCGTCAGCGGGCTGCCATCGTGGAAGGTGACGCCGGCGCGCAGCGGGAAGCTGTAGCTGAGCCCGTCGTCGGACATCGACCAGCCCGTCGCCAGCGCCGGTTCGAGTGAATAGGGCGCGGCGAGGCGGATCAGCGGGTCCCCGATGTTGGACGAGATGTATTTGTTCTGGGAGATGTCCTGCGGCCACCAGGTTTCGGCGCCGAGGTTGTTGATGGCGAATGTGAGGGACTGCGCGAGCGCCGGCGGTGCCGCGAGGGCGGCCAGGGTGATGCCGGTCATCAGGGTCCGTCGCATGGTCGTCCTCCCGTGTTGGGGCCTCAGGCCCGCAATGATCTTGGATCGAATATTTCGCGCAGCCAGTCCCCGAGCAGGTTGCAGGCGAGGCACACGGCGGTGATCGCCAAGCCCGGGAACAGGGAGACCCACCAGGCGCTGCCGATCGAGCCGCGCCCATCGGCCACCATTCCGCCCCAGGTGGCGGTGGGGGGTGGCACGCCGACGCCGAGGAAGCTCAGCGCGGATTCGAACAGGATCACCGTGCCCACCCCCAGCGTCGAGACCACGATGACGCTGTTCAGCACGTTGGGCAGCACATGGCGCAGCAGGATGCCGGCCCGCCCGACGCCGCCCACCCGTGCCAGCGCCACATAGTCGCGCTGCTTGATCCCGAGCGTTTCGCCGCGAACGATCCGCGCGAGGCCGGCCCAGCGCAGCGCTACGATGATGACCACCACGTTGACGAGGCTGGCCCCCAGCACGCTCACCACCACCAGCGCGATCAGCAGGTACGGCAAGGCCAGCATCACGTCCGCGAGCCGCATCAGCGCCGCGTCCACCCAGCCGCCGAGGTAGCCGGCCAGCATGCCCACCAGCGTGCCGAGCACCGCATCGGAGGCCACGCACACCAGGGCCACCAGCATCGAGACGCGCCCGCCGAACAGCAGCCGGCTCAGGATATCGCGGCCGAGATCGTCGCTGCCGAGGAGGTGCTCCATTGTGCCGCCCTCCAGCCAGAACGGCGGGGTGAAGCGGTGCAGCACGTCAACCTGATCCGGGTCATAGGGTGCCAGCCAGGGCGCGAACAGGGCGCCGGCGAGGGCGGCGAGCAGGATGAGCGCCGAACCCCACGGCATGCCGGCGAAAGGCTTCACTGGAAGCGGACCCGCGGATCGATCCAGGCGTAGACCACGTCCACGGCGAGGTTCACCACCACCACCATCACCGCGATGAGGATCACGGCGGCCTGCACGACCGGGAAATCGCGCTGAAAAATCGCATCCACCGTCAGCCGCCCGACGCCGGGCCAGGCGAACACCGTCTCGGTGACCACCGCCCCCGTCACCAGGCTGATCGACATCAGGCCGAGGGTGGTGACGATGGAGGTGGCGGCGTTCTTGAAGGCGTGCTTCCAGATCACCCGCCGCTCCGGCAGCCCCTCGAGGCGGGCGAGTTTCACATAGTCGGTGCCCAGCACATCCAGCATGGCGGAGCGGGTGATGCGCATCAGGAAGGCGTTGCCGTACCAGCCCAGGGTGATCGCCGGCAGCACCAGGTTGCGCCAGCTGCCGCGCCCCGCCGTCGGCAGCCAGCCCAGCGTGACGGAGAACAGCAGGATCAGCACCAGCCCGATCCAGAACACCGGCGCGGACTGCCCGGTCAGCGCCACCAGCCGCGCAATTCGGTCGAACCAGCCGCCCTTGTGCACCGCCGACAGGACGCCGACCGGGATGGCGATCAGCATCGACACGGCCATCGCGGTGCCGCCGAGTTCCAGGGTTGCCGGCAGTTTCTCCAGGAACACCTCGAAGGCCGAGCGCTTGAAGAAGATCGACTGCCCGAAATCGCCGTGCAGCGCGTTGCCGAGGAAGATGGCGTACTGGGCCGGGTAGGAGCGATCGAGGCCCAGGCGGGCCAGTTCGCGCGCGAGGTCCGCCTTGGTGGACATCGGGTCCATGATGAGGGTCAGCGGATCGCCCGACAGGCGGGACAGCACGAACACCACCACCGAGACCGCCAGCAGCGTCATCAGGCCCTGCAGCAGGCGCGCCAGGAGATAGCGGGTCATCGCATCAGGCCAGTTCGATCCGGCCGCCGTTCATCGCCACCGCGCCGCCGTCGGTCTCCACTTCGAAGGCGATGCTGCCGTCATCCATCATGGCATGGCGCACCAAGAGGGTGGCGCCGGCCAGCACCGGGGCGCGGAAGCGGCCGGCCAGGCGTTTCAGGCGGCGCACGTCCCCCCCGGCATGGGCGCGCAGCACTTCGCGGGCGGCGAGGGCCCAGGTGGCGGTGCCGTGCAGGATGATGTCGGGCAGCCCGGCCCGCAGCGCCACGGCGCGCTCGGAATGGATCGGGTTCCAGATCCGCGCGCACTCCGTGTAGGTGTGCGGCAGGCCGTAGTCGGTGGCGATGGGCGAGCGTGCGGCGTCGGCCGGGGGCGGCGGCGGCGGATCGGTGAGGTAGGGCGGCGGGGTGCCGGCCTCCGCCGCGTCGCATGCGACATCGCGCAGGATGGAGCCCGACCAGGTCTCGCACAGCGTCTCGCCGCTGTCGGCGTCAGACGAGGTGATGAGGGTGGCGATCAGGGTGCCGGCGCGGGTGCGCTTCATGTAGCGGATCTCGCTGGCGACGGTGACGCGGGTGCCGGCGCGGAACGGGCGATGGAACACCGAGTCCTGGAAGGCGTGGACGCCGCGGATGCGCTCCTCCGCGGTCAGCCCGAGGCTGGTGGCGCGGCTGGTATCGCCCGACAATATCCATTCGAGCCCGGTGCAGAAGGTGGGCGGCACGGCGGGCCCGCCGGGCTGGGCATCGTCAAGACACAAGGCGCGATCGAAGCCGAGGCCGGCGGCATAGGCCAGCACCCAGCGGGTATCGACATCGGCGGTGACGACGGCGCGGCGGCCGAGCGCGGCACTAAGAACGGGCATGGGGGGGCCAGCCTTTTCCAGCGTGAAGATGGGCGAGCGCGGCCGCGGTGTCTTCGCCCGCCGCCGGCGCCGAACGATGCACCCGTACCGGCGTGTCCGCCATGCGGATGGGCGACGGGATCACCCGCTGCACGCTGGTGGCGCCTTCGGGCGGTGCGACCGAGGTGTTGCGCGCGGCGAGGTGCGGATGGTTGAGGATCTCCTCGAGTTCCAGCACCGGGGAGGTTGGGATGCGCGCCGCATCGAGGCGGGCGAGCCAGTTTTCGGAGGTATCGGCCTGGAAGATCGGCGCCAGCACCGCCTCGAGCTCCTTGACGTGGTTGATGCGCGCGCCGCTGGAGGAAAAGCGCGGGTCCTGGTTGAGGTCCTCGCGCTGGATCACCCGGCACAGCGCCTCCCACAGCGGTTGGGCGGCGGCGACCACGGTGATGAAGCCGTCGGCGGTGGCGAAGACGTTGTAGGGCGCGGCGTTGGCGGTTTTGCGCAGGTGGTAGCGCGGCGGATTGGCGCCGGTGGCGAAATAGCCGGCGGTTTCCATCGGCATCATCGCCAGCATGGAATCGAGCAGGGCGAAATCGACCATCTGGCCGCGCCCGCTTTTTTCTCGCGCGGCGATGGCGGCGAGGATGCCGATGGTGGCGAAGAGCCCGGTGGAGATATCCGCCGCCGCCATGGGCACACGGCCGGGGCGGCCCTCGGGGGTGGCGGTGAGCAGCATCATGCCGGACATCGCCTGGGCGATGAGATCCATCCCGGCGCGGTTGGCGAGCGGGCCCTCGATGCCGAAGCCGGTGATGAGCGCGTAGATCACCCGCGGATTGTGGGCGGCCACCGCATCGTATCCGAGGCCGAGCCTGGCGATGGTGCCGGGCCGGAAATTGCTGATCACCACGTCCGCCGCCTCGGCCAGGGCCAGGCAATCGGCGCGGCCGGCCGGGCTGTCGAGATCGAGGGTCACGCTGCGCTTGTTGCGGTTCATCTGGTTGAACAGGGCGGACTGCCCGGCGGCGAGGGGCGGCGACAGGCGCTGGTCATCGCCGCCGCCCGGCCGCTCGATCTTGATCACATCCGCCCCGAGGTCCGCCAGGATGGCGGCGCAGTATGGCGCCGCGACCCATTGGCCGATTTCCAGGACCTTCAGACCCTCAAGTGCACCGGCCATTGCCGCTCCGATCCCCATGAACTTTCATATTATGAGAATATACTTCTCACATCATGAAAGCTTGTCAAGCCCTTCCGACGCAGCCAAGACTGCGCGGGTCCCCGTATCCGGATGCCACGTGATCGATCCGCCCGCCCCGAGCCAGACCAAAGGCGCCCAGAGCCTGCACCGCGCGATGCAGTTGCTGGCGGCGGTGGGCGAACACAACGTGACCGGAATTCGCCTCACCGAACTCGCGCAGGCGACCGGGCTGCACGTCGCCACCGCGCATCGCCTGCTGAGCGCGCTGGTGCGCGAGCAGATGGTCGCCTTCGATGTTCATTACACCAAGCGCTACTTCCTCGGCCTGCGCCTGCACAGCCTGGTGGATCTGGCGCGCTATTCGGCCGTGCGTGCCCGCCTGCGCGAGTTCCTTGCCGCGATCGTCGTCGAGACCGGGGCGATCGCCTATCTCTATGTGCCGCTGCTGAACGACACCATCGCGCTTGATGTTGTGGAATACCCGCGCGCGCCGCGTGGCCTGGTGTCCGAAATCGGCCGCCGCCTGCCGATGGGCGTGGGCGCCGGCAGTATCGCCCTGCTCGCGGCCATGCCGGATGCCCGCGCCCGCCGCCTGGTATCGGCCAATGCCGCGCGCTACGACGAGTATTCCGGCCTCACCGAGGCGGCGGTCTGGCGCTCCATCGAGGAGGCGCGGGCGACCGGCTACGGCATCACGCTCGAACAGGTGGCGCGCGGCTACATCGGCATCGGGCTCGTCATCCGCAATGACCGTGGCGAGGCGGAAGCGGCGGTGACCGTTGTCGGCACCGTCAGGCGCATGACGCCGGAGCACACCAGCGCCTGCCTCGCCATCGCCCGCCGGCACATCGACGCGCTTGGCCCGATCGACCTGGCGGCGCGGCCGGTCTAGGCGCTGGCGGCGGTCAGATCACGTTGGCCGACCGCAGCGCGCCGATCGCGGCCGCGTCGTAGCCGAGGTTTTCGAGGATCGCGTCGGTGTGCTGCCCCATGCGCGGCGGCGGCGTTGTCACGCGGGGCCCGCCGTGTTCGTAGCTGAAGGGCGCACCCGGAACCTTCATTGGCGGGCGCTCCGCCAGCGGCGCGTCGATCGGCTGCAACAATGCCGGCCGCTGCAGGACCTGCGGCATCGCCAGCGCCTCCGGCAGGCTGCGCACCCGTGCCGCCGGCACGCCGGCCTCCGCCAGGAGTTCCTCCCACTCCGCCGCCGTCCGGGTGGCGAACAGGCGGGTCAGCACCGGCTTCATCTCCGCCTCCTGCGCCGCCACCTCGGCGGGACGGGCCCGCGCGGCGATGTCGGGCCGCCCGGCCAGGGTCCAGAGCCGCGCGTGCTGGCGGGGATTGAGGGCCGCGATCATCAGCAGCCCGTCCGCCGTTTCGTAGCAGCACCCGTTGGCGCTGACGAAATCATTGCCGCGCGGCACCGACAACACG
Organism: uncultured Rhodospirillales bacterium; assembly: GCA_903845065.1. Classification (GTDB taxonomy): domain Bacteria; phylum Pseudomonadota; class Alphaproteobacteria; order Acetobacterales; family Acetobacteraceae; genus CAIYPH01. The sequence continues at coordinate 7,511 of CAIMWH010000187.1, forward strand.
GTGCCGTTGGCCTGGTAGCCGGTCACCGTGGAGCCCAGCAGCATCAACGCCGCGTCCAGCATCGCCATGTCGATGACCTGACCTAGCCCGCCATTGCGCGTGCGCTGAAACAGGGCGCTGGCGATGGCGAAGGCCGCCATCGCGCCGCTGGCGTAGTCCACCACCGGCGCGCCGACCTTCAGCGGCGTCACCTCCGGCGTGCCGGACACGCTCATCAGCCCGGAGGCGGCCTGGATGATGCCGTCATACGCGGTGTGCCCGCGCTTCGGCCCTTCCTGGCCGAAGCCGGTGATGGCGCAGTAGATCAGCCCCGGATTGATCGCCCGCAGCGCCGCCGCACCCAGCCCGAGCGCCTCCAGCGCGCCGGGGCGGAAGTTCTCGACAAACACATCCGCCCGCGCCACCAAGCGCCGCAGCACCTCCTGGCCGGCGGGCTGCTTGAGGTCGAGCGTGAGCGACTGCTTGTTGGCGGCCTGGGTGAGGAAATTGGTTCCCATCCGCGCCGCGTTCAGCGCCGCGTCGGTCCCGGTTTCGCGCACCTGGTCGGGCTCGTCGGGGTGTTCCACCTTGATCACCTCGGCGCCCAGCACGGCAAGTTGGTAGGTGCAGAACGGGCCAGCCAGCACATGGGTGCAGTCGACGACGCGAATGCCGGCGAAGGGCTGCGTGCCGAGGCCGGCCTGAGTGTGTTCCAACGCAACCTCCGTGGTGGCCAAGCGATGCATCGCGCGATGCTGCATAGGTGAACCGCCCCGGGTTTCCCGGAGGCTATTTGGTTTGAGTCACGCTGCCATGTCTGGCTGTTCGAGCATAGCGTAGTAGCGGTCTTCGGCTTCGGCGGGCGGGATGTTGCCGATAGGTTCGAGCAGCCTGCGATGGTTG
>CAIMWH010000188.1 GCA_903845065.1 uncultured Rhodospirillales bacterium
AAGCTGGTCGTCGCCCGCGCCCGCAAGATCCAGCGCTTCCTGAGCCAGCCGTTCCATGTGGCCGAAGTCTTCACCGGCTTCCCCGGCGTGTTCGTTCCCATCGCCGACACCGTGCGCAGCTTCAAGGCCATCGTCGCCGGCGAATACGATCACCTGCCGGAAGGCGCCTTCTACATGGTCGGCACCATCGAAGAGGCCGTCAAGAAGGCCGAAGCGATGAAGGCCTCGGCCTAACCTGGAGAGAGACCATGCCGGTCGAACTGGAAATCGTCAGCCCCGAGAAGCTCCTCCTCTCCCGTCCCGTGGAGATGGTGGTGCTGCCGGCTTACGAGGGCGAAATGGGGGTGCTCGTTGGGCACTCCCCGATGATCGTGCTGCTCCGTGGCGGCATGATCCGTCTCTATGAGGGCGGCCAGGTCAAGGAACAGCTCTACGTCTCCGGCGGTTTCGCCGAAGTCACCCCTGAGCGCGTCACCGTCCTGGCGACCGAAGCCATCCCCTCGGCCGAAGTCTCCCGCGCCGAAGGCGAACGCCGCCTCGCCGCCGCCGACGCCGAATACGCCGCCGCCGACAAGATGGACATGGTCCTGCTTGACGCCGCGATGGACCGTATCCAGTCGGCCCGCGCCATGGTGGAAGCCGCCGCGGCCTGATCCAACCGCTCTACGCCTGAAGCAACGCCGTCCAGCCCGACCGGGTTGGACGGCGTTTTGCTATGTCCGCTTCCACTTCGCCAGCGCGTGCATCGCTCCACCCGCCAGCAATCCCCAGAACGCCCCGCCCACGCCAAACCACGACAGTCCGGACGCCGCGACCAGGAACGTAATCACGGCGGCCTCGCGCTCATGCACGTCCGAAACCGCCCCCATCAGCGCCCCCCCAAACGCCCCCAGCAACGCCAACCCGGCCACCGCCTCGATCAGCAACGGCGGCGAGGCCGCGATAAACGCCGTCGCCGCCCCCGCCAGCAGCCCGAACAGCACATACCCCGTCCCCGAAACCACCGCCGCCCAGTACCGCCGCGCCGGATCGGGATGCGAATCGGTCCCCGCACACAACGCCGCGGTAATCGCCGCCAGATTCACCGCATGGCTCCCAAACGGCGCCGCCAGCAACGAAAACACCCCGGTGGTGGTGAAAACCCGCCGCGTATCCGGCCGATAGCCGTTCAAATTCAAAATCGCCATACCCGGGATGTTCTGCGAGGCCATGGTCACGATGAACAACGGCACCGCAATCCCCACCACTCCCGCCACCGAAAACTGCGGCACCACCAACACCGCCACCGGCCACAGCGCGGACGGACTGATCCCCCCGATATCCGCCGTAAACACGATCAACACGGCCGCTACCAGCACCGCCGCCGGCATCGCGTAGAGTCGGTTGAACTTCGCCACCACCGCCCACGTCACCACGATCGCCAACCCCATCGCCGGCGTCGCCGCCACCGCCCGCGCCGGCGCCAGGCACAAGTTCAGCAACACCCCCGCCAGCATCGCATTGGCAATCGGCGCCGGAATCGCCGCCACCGCCCGCCCGAGCGGCTTGATTTGCCCCGCCAGCACAATCAGCGCGCCACACACCATGAACGCGCCCACCGCGCCGGCGAATCCGCCCGGCACGATGCCCGAACCCGCCAGCAATGCCGCCCCCGGCGTGGACCACGCCACCGAAATCGGCTGCCGCGTTGCCAGGCTGAGGACAATTCCGCCCAGCCCCATCGCCACCGAAACCGCCAGCAGGCCCGAGGCCGCCTGCTCCGGCGTCGCGCCCACCGCGGTCAACCCACGGATAATCACCGCGAACGTGCTGGCGAATCCGACAAAGCAGGCCAGCGCCCCCGCCGCGAAGGCGGAGGCGGAAAAATCCGTGCGCAGGCTCATCAGGCCGCCGGCGCCCAAACCTCGGGCACGAAGGCATACCCGCCGCCGTCCCGCGCGACATGGCCGAAGCAGGGGAAATCGAGATGCATCCCCGCCACCAGCAACCCGGTACCCGCCGCCAGCGCAAACGCCCGCGCCCGGCTGAGGCGCCCAGTCTCCACATCCTTGTCGAACGCCATCGCCGCCTCCGGCCGCGGGAACTGGATGCCGGGCAGATGCACCACGTCCCCCCAGATCAGCAGCGACTCGGCGCCGGACTCGATTTTCCATCCGGTATGCCCCGGCGTATGGCCCGGCAGATGCATCGCGCTCACCCCCGGCATCACCACCGCCCCGTCGGCAATCGTACGAATCCGCCCCGCATACGGCGCCAGGCTGATCCGCGCATCGTGAAACCCGCTCTTCTCCCCCTCCGACGCGGCCGCTTCATTGGCCGGATCAAGCCAATACGCCGGTTCGGCGGCATGCAGCACCACCTCCGCATTAGGGAAATACGCCTGCCCCTCCGCATCGATCAGCCCGCACACGTGGTCGATATGCGCATGCGTCACCAGCACCCGCCGGATATCCGCCGGCGCCACCCCGAGCGTGGCGAGATGCCCGCGGATCTTGCCGAACGGCGCCCCCATCGCGGTGCCGCAGCCCGCGTCCACCAGCGTATGCTCGCCCCCCACCGTCAGCAGGAACGCCGAAATGGTGATCCGCGGCGGCACCGCGCGGAACGTCTTGCGCAGCAGCGCCTCGCAATCCTCCGCCGCAACGCCGCTCACCCACGCCGTCGATGCCTCGAAAGCCCCATCATTCAACGCGGTAACCATCACTTCGCCAACGCGGCGGTGATGAATGCCGGGATTATTGGTGTCCATGATGCTCTCCCTGGGTTCTGTCGTTCCGATGTGGCCAATCAACCGCGATCTGGCAAGGCACCCTTGCCGGGCTGGGACGCCATCAACCGCTGCCCGAACGGCAACAGCCCGACGATACGGGCGGCCAGCCCCATCCACCAGGGGAACACCACCCGCGCCCGGCCCCGCGCCAGTCCGCGCAGGATGAAGCCAGCGGCCGCATCCGCCTCCATCAGCCCCGGCATTCGGTACGGATTGGGCGCCGTCATCGGCGTGCGAATGAAGCCTGGGCAGATACTGGTCATCTGGATGCCCGCCGCCGCCGCCGAGCGCGCCCGCGCCACCGTCCAGGCATCGACCGCAGCCTTGCTCGCCCCATACGCCGGCGCCCCCGGCGTGGGCAGCAGTGCGGCTATCGAGGCCACCACAGCGATCGTGCCCCGCTTGCCCCCCGCCCCCACGTCCTGCCCCGCCATCACCTCCAGCGCCGGCAGGGCGGTGTTGAACACGCCGTCCACGTTCACCGCGAAAATCTCGCGCGTTTGCGCCGCCGTCTCGCCGCCGCCGATCCCTGTGCCGCCCGAAACCCCGGCATTGGCCACCACGAGATCAAGCCGCCCCGCCCCGGCGATCCACGCCGCCATCCCGGCCGCATCCGTCGCGTCCACCGCCATCGGCAGCGCTACCGCGCCGCGCGCCCGGCACGCCGCCGCCGCCGCCTCCAGCCGCGCGGCATCGCGCCCGCCCAGATGCAGCGTTACGCCAGGCGCCGCCAGTGCCTCGGCCAAGGCGCGGCCGATGCCGGAGGAGGCCCCGGTTATCAGGGCAGATTTGTATGGTGTCATGGTTACGAGCCTAGCCCGGCGCTGCTATGAAACGCCATCCGTTGCAGGAATTTCACCATGCCGCCCGCCCCCAGCTCGATGACCGGATTCGCCCGCAGCGAAGGCAGCGCCGAGGGCATGGCCTGGGCCTGGGAACTGCGCAGCGTCAACGGCCGTGGGCTTGACCTGCGCTTCCGTCTCCCCGGGGGTTTCGATGGCCTTGAACCGGCCCTGAAAGACCTCGCCGCCAAGGCTCTCAAGCGCGGCAACGTCACGGCGAACCTCACCGCAAAGCGCGAGGAAGCCCCCCGCCTGGTGGCTGACCCCGCCGCCCTTGCCCAGGTCCTCGCCCTCGCGCTTGACCTGGCGGACAAAATCCCCGGCGCCGAACCGCCCCGCGCTGAAGCCCTCCTCGCGCTGCCCGGCGTCCTGCGCACCGCCGCCGCCGAGCAGACCGAGGAAACACTGAAAGCGCAGGAAATCGCCGTGCGCGCCGGTTTCGTGCAGGCGCTCGCCGGCCTCGTCATCGCCCGCCGGGCCGAGGGCGCCCGTCTTGCCGCCATCCTCACCGCACAACTCGACGAAATCACCGCCCTCTGCGCCCGCGCCGCCACCGAAGCCGCCGACCAGCCCGCCATGCAGCGCGCCCGCATGCTCGAAACCATCCGCGCCCTGCTCGCCGAAATCCCCGCCCTCCCCCCCGAACGCATCGCCCAGGAAGTCGCCATCCTGGCCGGCAAGTCCGACGTGCGGGAGGAACTCGATCGCCTCGACGCCCACCTCCACGCCGCCCGCGCCCTCCTCGGCGAAGGCGACAACATCGGCCGCCGCTTCGATTTCCTGGTCCAGGAATTCAACCGCGAAGCCAACACCCTCTGCTCCAAATCCGCCTCCGTGGCCCTCACCGCCACCGGCCTGAAACTCAAGGCCACCATCGAGCAACTCCGCGAGCAGGTGCAGAACGTCGAATGAGCCCCATCCCCCGCCGCGGCCTCTGCCTGGTCATCGCCGCCCCCTCCGGCGCCGGCAAATCCACCATCACCCGCCGCCTCCTCGAAACCGAACCCAACCTCGCCCTCTCCGTCAGCGTCACCACCCGGGCGCCCCGTCCCGGCGAACAGGACGGTGTGCACTACCATTTCATCGCCCAGGACCAGTTTGACGCCATGGTCCGCAGCCACGAACTCCTTGAACACGCCGGCGTCTTCGGCAAATCCTACGGCACCCCCCGCGCGCCCGTCGAAGCCGCCCTCGCCGCCGGGAAGGACATGGTTTTCGACATCGACTGGCAGGGCCACGAACAAATGCGCGACGCCCTCCGCCCCGACATCGTCAGCCTCTTCGTCCTCCCCCCCTCGCTGGCCGAACTCGAACGCCGCCTGCGCGGCCGCGGCACCGACAGCGAAGCCGTCATCGCCAACCGCATGGCCGCCGCCCGCACCGAAATGTCCCACGCGCCGGACTTCCAGCACGTCCTCGTCAATGACACCCTTGACGATGCCGTGGCCCAAGCCCGCGCCATCCTCGCCGCCGCCCGCCTCGCCACCCCCCGCCAGACCGGGCTAGCCGCCTTCCTCACCAGCTTCGGCTAGTATGGCGATCCTCCTCGGCATCATTGGCCCGGTCTTCGCCCTCATCCTGATGGGCGCGGCCTCCGTCCGCCTGAAACTGCTCGATATGGCCGCCATCCGCGGCATGAGCGATTTCGTCTTCTTCCTCGCCATGCCCGCTTTGCTGTTCTCCTCCATCGCCGGCGCCCCCCCGCTGCGTCTCATCGATGTCGCCGGCAGCTTCCTCGCCGGCGCCCTCGCCCTCTTCGCCGTCGCCGTGCTGATCGGCCGAAAATTCCTCCGCCTCCGCCTCGCCGGCGCCAGCGTCTTCGCCCTCAACAGCGTCTTCGGCAACACCGTCATGCTCGGCATCCCCATCGTGGACGCCGCCTATGGCCGAGACGGCGTCGCCAACCTCCTCGCCGTCGTCGCCTTCCACTCCGCCTTCCTGCTGCCGCTGGCCACCATCCTCATCGAAGCCGATACCGGCACCGGCCGCGGCCCGCTCGGCGTCCTGAAAGCCGCCATCCCCGGCATCGTCCGCAACCCCGTCATCGTCACCATGGTGGTCGCCCTCACTTGGCGCCTGACCGGCCTGCACATCCAAGCCGCCCCGCAACGCCTGCTCACCCTCCTCGGCGGGGCCGGCCCACCCCTCGCCCTCTTCTGCCTCGGAGCCTCCCTGCCCAAACCCCAAGGGTGGTCCGACCTTAGGGAAGTCGCCGTCGGCGGCCTGCTGAAACTCTTCCTCATGCCCGCCCTCGTCGCCGCCATCGCCTACACCGTCGGCGTCACCGGCCTCGCCTTCAAAGTCGTCGTCCTGGCCTCCGCCATGCCAACCGGAGCCAACGCCTTCCTCCTCGCCCGCCGCTTCGGAACCATCGCCGAAGCGTCCGCCACCATCGTGGTCGCGTCCACGGCGGTCTCGGTGGTCACACTCGCGATCCTGCTCGGCTGGCTCGGATAGCGCGAAGCAAGGCTCCGCCGGCCAAGGGCCGCAGGCCCTTGGAACCCATCACTTCTCGCGGTTGTGGCGATGGCCTTCAGATGATGCCGTGCTTCCTTGCGCCGCAGGCAATCAATCGTGCGACCCGGCGCGATCCGGGCGGCGATAGGGCTTCATGGCTTCGCTCATCCCACACCCGAAGGCCATTGGCTCAGCCGCAAGCAGTGGCGGGTTCCAAGGGGCAAGCCCCTTGGCCGGCGGAGCCTTGCTTACCTTCGCCTTACCCGTACAACCCCGCTGCCCGAGCCCGAACCTTGATCAACGCCACCAGCATCTCCAACGTCGGCATCGGCACCCCGAGGCTACGCGCCAGATCCAGCGGCACCCCATAGAGCGCATCGATCTCCATCGGCCGGCTCGCCAGCAGGTCCTGCAAAATCGAGGGCCGATGCCCCAGCGACGTATTGATCCCGATCGCCCGCTCCGGATCGATCGCCCCATTGCGCCCCATCGCCGCGATCAGCGCATTGGCCTCCGCCATCAGCAGGCGGGACGTGGCCACCAGTGCCGGCTCCGTATGCGTATCCTTCACCGGCGTCGTCGTCAGCACGCACATCGGCCCGGCGCTGAGGTTGAACGCGAGTTTCTCCCAGATCAGATCACGAATGTTCTCCGCGATGGTGAACGGCAGCCCGGCCTGCTTGAACGCGGCGTCGATCGCCCGCATCCCGTCCGTCACCACCCCATCTGGCGCCCCGATCGTCGTGCCACGCCCGGCCCCGCTCACCATGCGGATATGCCCCGGCGCCGGCACCTGGCTCGCCGGCCAGAAAATCCCGCCCACCGTCCGATGCGGCCCCACCGTGTTCCACAGCCCATCGGCCGGATCGAGCAGCGGCAACCGCCGCCCTTCCATCGCCCCGCCATGCCCCATGAAGTACCACCACGGCACCCCGTTGTTGATGAACGCGACGGGCGTATCCGGCCCCAGCAGCGGCGCGATGGATTTCGCGACTGACGGCAGGGACGGCGTTTTCACCGTCACCAGCACCGCATCCTGCACCCCAAGGCTCGCCGGATCATCGCTCGCGCGCGGACGGGTATGAATGGTGGTGCCATCGACCTCCACCTTGAGCCCGCCCTCGCGGATCGCCTTCAGATGCGCGCCCCGCACCACCACGGAGACATCAAGCCCCGCATGGGCCAAGAATCCCGCCAGATACCCGCCGATCGCCCCGGCCCCAAACACGCAAATCCGCAAAATCCAGTCCCCCATCAGGTTCCGGGGGATCGTGCCCGAGGGTGCCGCCGCAGGCAAGGCAAGGCCAACAACGAGACGGCGAGACGGCGAGA
>CAIMWH010000189.1 GCA_903845065.1 uncultured Rhodospirillales bacterium
CGGATCGCCGCCGCCTTCGGGATTGAAGAACGCGGTGCCGAAGTTGCGGTCCGTGATGAGCATCGTGATGGCGCCCGCGAGCACCGGCACGGAGAGCAGCAGCAGGAACGCCGTCACCAGGATCGACCACACGAACAGCGGCATGCGGTGCAGCGTCATGCCCGGGGCGCGCATGTTGAAGATGGTGGTGATGAAGTTGATGGCGCCGAGCAGCGAGGAAATACCGGCCAGATGCAGCGCGAATAGCACGAAGTCCGCCGCCGGGCCGCTCTGGAAGGTGGAGTTGGACAGCGGGGGATACAGCGTCCAGCCCGGACCAGCACCGTCACCAACCATCTGGCCGGCAATGATGAGGCAATAGGCCGGCGGCAGCAGCCAGAAGCTGATGTTGTTCAACCGCGGGAACGCCATGTCCGGCGCGCCGATCATGATCGGCACGAACCAGTTGCCGAAGCCGCCGATCAACCCGGGCATCACCGAGAAGAAGATCATCAGCAGCCCGTGCGAGGTGATCACCGCGTTCCAATGCTGGCCGCTGCTGAAGTACTGCATCCCGGGATGGGCGAGTTCCGCCCGCATCATCACCGACAGCGCGCCGCCGGTAAGCCCGCCGATGATGGCGAAGATCAGATAGAGGGTCCCGATATCCTTGTGGTTCGTGCTGCAGAACCAGCGCGCAAAGAAACCAGGCTTGTGATCATGGTGGTCATGCCCGTCGTGAGCATGCCCATCATGAGCGGTATCATGGGTGGTGGCGGTCATATTCCGTCTCCTACGAACACTGATCCGGGATCAGTGCTGAACCTGGGCAACGCGGATGGTGGTCGGCGCCTCGGCCGAAGCCACTTCCGGGGCGGGGATCGCTTCGCCGGCGGCGAACTTGGCTTTCGCGGTCTTTTCCCAGGCCTGGTATTCGGCCTCGGGCACCGCAACCAGCGCGATCGGCATGAAACTGTGGTTGGTGCCGCAAATCTGGTTGCACTCACCGTAGTATGTGCCGGGCTTATCCACCCGCACCCACGTCTCGATGGTCCGGCCCGGGATCGTGTAGCGCTGAACGCCGAGCGACGGGATGAAGAAGCTATGGATGACGTCCGCGCTGTTGGTCAGGATGCGGATGTTCTTGCCCACCGGCACTACCAGGGGGTTATCCACGTCAAGCAGGCGCTTCTGGCCGGGCTTGAGGTCTTCGTCATGGATGTAGTCGCTGCGGAAGTTCAAGCCAGCGCTATCCGGGTAGGTGTATTCCCAATACCACTGATGCCCCGTGACCTTGATCGTCATGTCCGCATCGTGCGTCCGGTCCTCGAAGTAGACGAGGCGGAAGGACGGAATGGCGATCACGACCAGGATGAGCACCGGGATAACGGTCCAGGCGATCTCGAGGCCGGTGTGGTGCGAGAAGTTGCTCGCCACCGGGTTACGCCGCGAATTGAACCGCCACATCACATAGATGAGCAGCCCCGCGACGAAAACGGTGATGATGGTGATGATCCAGAAAACCAGATCGTGAAGGCTCTGAAGGTTATGCGCGACCGGGCTACCGGCCTCCTGCATGCCCAACTGCCAGTTGCGTGGCGCTTGCGCCATCGCCGGCACGGCGAGCGTCCCTCCGATGGCGGTGGTGAGTAGTGTGGCGAAAAGCCGCCGGAGTACGTGCATCGGCTGATCCATCCCGCTGAGAAGCCGCGGGGACTGCATGCACCCCGCGTTGCATCTTGTGGGCTACTAGACCCGCACGCCGAGATCAAGGGCCGACACGCACATCGGAGGCCGCAGCCTCAATTCGACAGGCGCACCAGCGTGAAAAAACCAAACGGCGGCACCGGGGCGATCTGCGCGGCGGCATAGTCCTTCGGATCGAGCAGCCCCTTGAACGAGAAGTCCGGATGCCACCCGAGAGCCTGGGACGCTGGCGCCATCGCCCGTTCAACCCACCAGCGCGGCCCCTGTTCGGCCGCGGAGTGGTTGACGAACAGGATTTTGCCGCCCGGCCGCACCACGCGGCGCATCTCGGCCAGCAGGCGATGCGGATTGGGCACCACGGAAGCCACGAACATCGCCACCGCGATATCGAAGCTCGCATCCGCAAAGCTGGTCTGCTCCGCGTCCATCTCAAGCACGGCCTCGACGTTGGTCAGCCCCTCCGTCTGCACCCGGGTCCGGGCGAGGCGAAGCATGTCGGCCGACAGGTCAATGCCGGTGATCCGCTTCTCGGGCGCGTAGTAGGGCAGCGCGAGGCCGGTGCCGACGCCAACCTCCAGCACCCTCGCGCCAGGCAGCCGGTTCACCTCCGCTGCCGCCCGCCGCCGGCCCCATCCGGAGATGCCGCCGAAGACAACATCATAGACGCCCGCCCAGCGCCGATAGGCGACGCGCACGGCGTCGGCATCGAGGCCGGTGGAAGGGCGGCGTGACTGGGCGGCGTCAATCATGGTGCTGCTTGATCCTGCTACCGCACGGCGGAAAACGACGGCCGGCTAGAAAACCGTGCGTGAGAGAGTAGTCGCCTAACACAAACGCCCAGCGATGGGGAGTGGCCGCCCCGCAACCTTACTCCGGCGCAAGATTCACGGCGGCAGCCCTGCCGTTTTGTTGTTGTTCGACCTCGAAATCGAGTTTCTGGCCTTCGTTCAGGGTGCGCAAACCGGCCTTTTGCACCGCGCTGATGTGAACAAAGACATCCTTGCCCCCGGTATCGGGCGCAATGAAGCCGTAACCCTTCGTCGTATTGAACCACTTGACCGTGCCTTTGGGCATCGACGTTCCGCCTTCTCTTCACCGAGAGCAGCCGGTTGAGGCCAATGGCCGGAAAGCGCCTGTAGATCGACCGCCCCGGTTCGGCCCGTCCAGATGATCTCACGTTTGCGGGCGCGCACCCGACACATCGACGTCGTGTCCACGCCCTCCCCTTACCGGCGGGGTTCGGGCTTTTCGCCCGATGTCACCCGCCCGCAATCAGCACGATAACCACGCCCGCATGCGCCGCGCAACGACGGTGTTGCGGGACGATCCGAAATCAGGCGGCGTCTTCGCGGCGGTCACGCACCTTCACGTAGGCGATCTGTGCATGCTCGTTGCAATACGGCTTGCCGCTGGCGGCGGCGGCATCGCAGAAGCGGAAGCTCTTAGTGCCAGGCTCGCCGATCGGCCAGCAGCACACCGCGGCGCGCCCAACCCGGGGCGAGACGGTGCGCAGCGGCGGCGCCTTCACCAAGGCGAGCGGTTCGCGCGGCGCAGCCTTCACCGGAGGCGGCGGAGCGATGACGACCGGCACTTCGACCGGGGCAACAACCTCAACCGGCTCGACGACAGCAGCCAGCGGCGGCAGGGTTGAACCGGTGACGCGGCGCGGCGCGGCAGGCCGGGGCGCGGTACCGGCGGCATCGCGGCGAATGGGGGACGGGCGCGCCGGCAGGTTCAGGCGATGGGCCTTGCCCACCACCGCATTCTTGGAAATACCCATCCGGCGACCGATCTCGGCAGTGGAATGCCCTTCGGCCCAGAGGGCGCGAAGACGCTCGATGGTCTCTTCGGTCCACTCCATATCGTGTTTTTCCTCTGAACTGCGCTACCACATATGGTAACGCTTCCAGTTCAGGGGTCAATCTGAATGGCGGGGTTATTCCACAATAAGTTGTGGAAAACCCCGCCAAGGGCCGCAATATCTGGTCTTTCTAGAAGAGCAGACCCTTTTTCAGCATGCCATGCACGCCCTTTTCGCCGTTGACCGTCTGGGTGACGTGAAAATCAACCGCCAGCGAACAGAACTGGTAGGCCTCCTGGCGCGACAGGTTGGAGCGGGCACAAATAAACGCGATCATTTCACGTAGTGCCTGCTTCATCGCGAGGTCTAGATCCTCGTTCATGCCCATCGAGACGTAGTGGGTCGCGGTTTCGCCGCGCGGATAGGCCAGCACCGGATCGGCACCCGCCTTCTTGTGCAGCGTGAGGGTGAAGGTGCCGGTGAGGCAGGTTTCCAGCGCGTTGATGCAGACCTCGCCGTCCCCCTGCACGCCGTGGCCGTCACCGGCGGAGAACAGCGCACCCTTGGCCCATACCGGCAGGAACAGCGTGCTGCCGGCGCCGATCTCTTTGTTGTCGAGATTGCCGCCATGTTCGCGCGGCTGCACCGTGGAGATGGTGCCGTAGTTCGGCGGCGGCGCCACGCCCATCACGCCGAAGAACGGCGCCAGCGGCAGTTCCACGCCATAGGACAGCTTGCAGGTTCCCTTCGCGCGGTCGATCGGGATGTGGGTGAGGAAGCGTTCGGGGAAGTCCTCCGGGATGGTGCCGGCGAGGGGGCGGAAGCCGCAGAAGCCCCAGTCGGTGCCGAACTCGATGTGCTCGATCTTCACTTCCAGCATGTCGCCGGGCTCGGCGCCCGCCACCGCCACCGGGCCGGTGATGATATGGCCGGGGCCGCGCGGCACCCGGGCGTGGATGGCGTGCAGGGCCGGGGGCACGGCCATGCCCGAACCAGGCGGCGGCAAGGTGTCCGGCCCGCCCGAGACGCATTCGAGCACGACGGTTTCGCCGGAATTGATGGTCAGCACCGGCGGGATCGCGGCGTCAAACACCCCCCAACGCACGGTTTCGGGCGTCGCTGGTATGCGATGGATGGCCATGGTGAACTCCGGTCAAAAAACTGATGGCGCAGCACACAAGGTCAAGCGGCGGACGGCAAGCCCATAACGATTGCGGCGGCGGCGAAATCGATCGCGACGGGATGGCGCTCGGCCGGCTTGGCGCGGCTGTCCGCCCGCAGGATCTGGCAGGTGCGCATACCGGCGGCGGCGGCGGCATCGAGCTCGGCCTCGACGGAGGAAAGATAGATCACCTCGGCCGTCGGCACCGCCATGGCAATGGCCAGGCGGGAGAAGCTGTCCGGCTCGGCCTTCATACCAACGCGGGTATCGAAGAACCCGGCGAACAGGCCGCTCAGGTCCCCCCCGGGCGCGTGGGCGAACAGCAGCCGCTGCATCACCGCGGTATCGGCCGAATAGGTGGCGAGCCGCAGCCCGCCGCGGGACCAGCGGCGCAGGCTGAGGCCGACATCGGGGAAGATCGGATCGACCAGGGCTCCCGAGGCGAAGCCCTCCAGCCACATCAGCCCCTGCAGCGCGTGCAACGGCGGCACCGGGGCATCCCGCAGCGCCCAGTGGGCCAACGTGACGTCCGGCGCCTGGCCCGGAACCATGCGGCTGACCTCGTCGAGCGCGGAGCGCACGGCGGGATCATCACCACGGCGTTCGATGAAGCCGGAGAGCTGGGCGATAGCGTAGGGCAGCAACACCGCCGGGACGAACTCCCGCGGGATTGCCGTTCCTTCGATATCGATCAGCACCGCCGCCGCCGGCAGTTGTCCCATCGTCGGAGGCGTGCCGGCTCAGCCCGGTCGTGCGCTGTTCGACGGCGCCTGCGTAGTGGCCTTGCCGCCATTGGCGGCCGGGCCGCCGATGGTGCCGGCCGGCTTGTCCGTGCTGGCTTCCATGGACTCGTCGTGATCGTCAGCCATGTTCTTCTTGAACGACTTGATGCCCTTGGCGAAGTCGCCCATCAGGCCGCTGACCTTGTTGCCGCCGAACAGCAGCAACACGACCACCAACACGACCAGCCAGTGCCAGATGCTGAAACTACCCATCATATCCTCCAGAGGCCTCGTGCCTGTTCAACGCAGGGCCTGTCCAACCGAGATGGCCCGCCGGGCGTCCGCCTGCAAGCGCCGAATTCATATACCGCCCGGGTCCTAGCCTGGATCGCGCCAGAAGGCGAGTCTCACCCGCCGGAATTGCGCGCACGGGGCAAAGGGCGGCCACGGGTGTCGATGGCGTAGAGCATCGCCGGCCGCGCGGCGCGGGACAATTCGTCATACGTGGCAGGTCGTGGCGGCAGCACGAAGCCGTACGACGCATAAACCGTGCTGCCGAGTTGGTTGACCGGTGGATACCACACCCGCACCTGCGTCCAGTCGTTCCGCTCGGACACATCCACCACCAGCTGGTCCTGATCGAGCTCCTCCGGCACCCAGTTGGCCTGGATCACCTCGATCTGGCGCGGGCCGAGCACGCGGGACACCACCGAGACATGGCCTGAGGGCAACCGCAAGGAGCGCCGGAATACCAGTACGCTGCCGACCTCGGGGCGGTTGGCCCGGCGATACTGGCCGGCCGAGCCGTTCCACCAGGTGTCGGCCTCGCCGTAGAGCGCGATGCCGGAAAGTTCGCGGGCGAAGGGGGCGCAAGTGAGCCCGGCCAGGCGCGGTCCCGACGGCACCAGGCTGCCGGCCGACTGGCGCGAGGACGTGCCGCAGCCGGCGAGGAACGCCGCCAACAGCAGCGGGATAAAGCTACGTGATGTCAGCGAACTACGACGCATGTTCGAGATACTACATCAATCAAAGCCAATCAGGAGTCAAAAAAATCATGCGCCGCGTCATGATGGTTGGTTGACACATCCCAACAACCATCGCGTAGTTTTGACCCCAAGTCAGGAGTTCCGCATGGCCGACACTTCACATGGTGGGACCCCGGGCGGGAGTGCCCCGACATCCGCGCGCGACCTCAAACTGAAGTTCATGCGCGAGGTGCTGAAGGTGCACATCAAGCAGCAGGTTTTCGGCGAGACCGCGCCCGAGGTTGGTGGCGGGCGGCCGGTGAAGCCGGGCAAGCATGCCGCGCCGGGGCATCAGGAACTGCGCACCAGGCTGGCGATCCTCGATTCATTGACCGCCCATGGCGACGGGTTCGCCATCACCATGGGGAGCGTCCACAAATCCGTCCCCAGGGGCGAGGCGGCACAGATGGTGGCCGGCGCCCACAAGGTGCTGCTCGGCGCCGCGCACGGCATCCAGGCGGGCATGGAGGCGTCGCTGGCGCTCTACGCAGACCTCAAGAAGCAGGAATATGCCGTCGGGCGCCTGCTGGGGATCTATGCCGATCCCGGCGCGGCGCTGGAGCAGTTGAAGCGGCTCACGGTTTCCAACCTCGACGCGGCACGGCGGCACATCGATGTCTCCAAGCCCGGCCACAAAATGGAACTCGTCGCCGCGGCGGACGCCATCGCGCGCGGGGCGGAATTCGCCGCCGAACTCGCCGACACGGTGAAAATCTTCAACGAAGGCCGGATTTCCGCGGCCGATCACATGGTGACCATCCTGGAATACACCCGCAGCGCGTCCTTCGCGATCGCCGCCGTCATCGTCGAGGCTGGCACCGGCGGGGTGGCCGGCGAGGTGGTGGTGGCGGTTGCCCCGGCGCTGGCCACCATGGTGGGCGAGAAAGTCGACGACGAGGAGGTCAACTGGTCCGAGGCGGTAATCGAGGTCGGCATGAACCTGCTGAAACTCAAATACGGCAAGGCGCTGGAAAAAAAGCTGCACGGCTATATCGAGCACCGGATGGCCGCGCGGGTGGATGCGCTGGTGATCAAGGTGGCGCAGAACAGGAAACTCGCCGACTACCTCGCCACCAAATCCCGCGTGCTCGATGCCGCCGCGTTGAACGCCATGCTCAAGGGCCACGCGGAGAAATGGGCCGAGCACATCGCGCGCGAGACGCTGGATGCCGGCAAAGACCTGACGGGGGCGGTGCTCAAGAAGGTGGTGGAGGCGGCGAAGGAAGCGCCGATGAAATGGGCGGAGCTGACCCAGCGCATGTGGGACGCGGTGCAGACCGCCCTGCCGCAGCTGGCCGATCCGCACCTCACCGACGCGAAGCTGCTGGAACTCCTGATGCAGCCCGGGTAGCGCCGGGCCTCACGCCCGCAGCAGCGTCTCCAGCACGTAGTCGGTGTGGGCGCCCAGCGCCGGGCCCGGCCAGGCGATCATGCTCTCCGGCGTCTGGCCGTCCATGCGGATGGCGGGGCCGAAATGCAGGGTGGGGCCGATGAGCGGGTCCGCCACCTCCAGCACCGATTTGCGGGCACGGAAATGCGGGTCCGCCGCGCAATCCGCCACGTCGTAGAGGCGAGAACACGGCACATCGGCGGCTTCGAGGATGGCTTCGGCAGCGGCGGCCGGCAGGGTGCGGGTCCAGGCGGCGATAATGCCGTCGAGTTCGGCCACATTGGCACAGCGATCGAAGTTGGTGGCGAAGCGGGGCAGGCCAGCGATGTCCGGGCGGCCGATGGCGGCGGCGAGGCGGCGGAAAATCAGGTCGGAGTTGCCGGCGATGCAGAGGAACTTGCCGTCGGCGCAGGGGTAGGTATTGGTGGGCGCCGCGGTGGGGATGCCGGCGCCGGCCGGTTGGCGGATGCGGCCATCGAGCGCGTATTCGGGCAGCAGCCCCTCCATCAGGTTCAGAACGGAATCGACCAGGGTGACGTCGATGATGCGCCCCTTGCCGGTGCCGGTGACATCGCGCTCATAGACCGCCGAAAGCAGGCCGATGGCGGCGTAGAGACCGGCGAGGTCATCGCTGATGGAGATGCCGCAGCGGGGCGGCGGCAGGTCGGACAGGCCGGCCGGGTGGCCGGTGAGGTGGCGGATACCGCCCATCGCCTCGCCGATGGCGCCGAAGGCCGGGCGGTCGCGGTAGGGGCCGTCCTGGCCGAACCCGGAAATGCGCGCGATCACCAGACGGGGGTTGATGGCATGCAGCACATCCGGCCCGAGGCCGAGGCGCTCAAGCTGCCCCGGCCGGAAATTCTCCACCAGCACATCGGCCCGGCGCGCCAGGTCGAGCGCGGCCTCGCGCTGTTTCTTGAGATCGAGCACCACCGAAAGCTTGTTGCGGCCGTGGATGCTGAACCACACCGGATGGCCGTCCTTGCGGGCACCCCAGCCACGCACCGGGTCCCCCTCGGGGGGCTCCACCTTGATCACCTCGGCGCCGAGGTCCGCCAGCACGCGGGTGCAGAACGGGCCGGCGATATAATGGCCGAATTCGAGCACTTTGAGGCCGGTGAGCGGGCCGGTACGGGTGGGCGGAGGGGTCATGCGGAGCGTCCTTGGGCGTGTAGAGGATGAATAATCGACGATCCCCTACCAAAAAGACAGGTGGGCTTAACTCTCTGTTGACTTGTGCTGGCGCATATTCCGTCTCGAGGCCATTTGGCTGGCTTCGAGCTCCCTCCTAACACCGCGTTCGAGCCCTGGGGGCTGAACAGCGGCACCTCATGGGCGGCGACGGAAACGGCGCCGCCCCTTTTTTTGCCCCCTTCCCGCAGCCCCGCCCGCCATGCACGATGCAGCCCGACAGCAGGGGTATGCGCGCATGGATGAGCAATTGATGGAGGCCCTGGCCCGCCTCGCCGGGCTGGACCGCGCATTGGCGGAGCATCGCGAGGATGTGATCGCGGCCTTCTCCCAGGCCAGCGCCCATCGCGGCGTGATGCATGCCCCGGAAGACCCCGCCGCCGAACCCTGGCCGCCGATGCAGGCGGGGACGAACCTGTGAGCGACGAATTGCACTGGCTCGGCGCCGCCGAGGCCACGCGGGCTTTCGCGGCGCGCAAGCTTTCGCCGGTGGAGTTGGTGAAGGGGCTGCATGCCCGCATCGACACCCTCGATCCGCAGCTCAACGTGTTCATCCGCCGCGATGACGAAGCGGCGCTGGCTGCCGCACGGGCGGCGGAGGCGGAGATTGCCGCCGGGCGCATTCGCGGGCCGCTGCATGGCGTGCCGGTTGGCATCAAGGACATCATCGACGTGGCAGGGCTGCCGACCACCTGCCATTCGCGGGTGATGCCGGGCAGCAACGCCACCGCCGATGCCGCCTGCGTCGCGCGGTTGCGCCAGGCCGGGGCGATCGTGATGGGCAAGCTGTCCACCCATGAATTCGCCATCGGCGGGCCGAGCCATGACCTGCCGTTTCCGCCGGCGCGCAATCCGTGGAACCGCGACCATCATCCGGGCGGCTCGTCCTCCGGTTCGGGCTCCGGGCTGGCCGCCGGGTTCTTCCCGTTGGCGCTGGGAACCGATACCGGGGGGTCGATCCGCAATCCGGCCTCGGCCTGCGGCATCGTGGG
Organism: uncultured Rhodospirillales bacterium; assembly: GCA_903845065.1. Lineage (GTDB taxonomy): Bacteria > Pseudomonadota > Alphaproteobacteria > Acetobacterales > Acetobacteraceae > CAIYPH01. Next base: position 9,970 of record CAIMWH010000189.1, read on the forward strand.
CCTGAAGCCGACCTATGGCCTGGTGTCCCGTCGCGGGGTGTTTCCGCTCGCGTTCAGCCTGGACCATGTCGGCCCGATGACCCGTTCGGTGGCGGACAACGCGCTGCTGCTGGATTGCCTGGCCGGGCATGATCCGGCCGACGCGGGGAGCGCGGTGGCACCGCGCGCCTACTACGCGGCCGGGCTGGAGCGTGGGGTGCGCGGCCTGCGCATCGGCTTCGTGCGCCATTTCCATGAGAACGACCTGATCGCCGATCCCGAAGTGGCCGCGACGCTGGACACGGTGGCCAAAACCTTCGCCGCCGAGGGCGCGGAAATCCGCGAGGTGCGGCTGCCCACGCTGGGCGAGTTCGCCGCCGTCAACCGCATCATCCTCACCAGCGAGGCGTGGTCTATCCATGCGCCGTGGCTACGCAGCCGGCCGGGGGACTACGGCAAGCTCGGGCGGCAGCGGCTGATGGCCGGGGCGTTCCTGCAAGCCGGGGACCTGGTGGCCGCCCAGCGCCGCCGCGCCGCGATGATCGCCGAGGTGCAGACCGTCCTGCGCGATGTGGACGTGCTGCTGTGCGCGAGCTCGATGGACCCGGCGAGCCGCATCGATGACGAGGCCGCCACCGCGCGCACCTATCCGCGCCAGGCGCGCACCCCGTTCAACGTGACCGGCCATCCGGCGCTGGCGATGCTGGCCGGGGTTTCCTCGGGCGGCTTGCCACTGTCGGTGCAGTTCGCCGGCCGGTATTTCGACGAGGCGATGGTGCTGCGGGTGGCGCGGGCGTGGGAACGCGCGGCGGGCACGGACAAGCGGCATCCCCCGTTGGGCTAAACCCGCCAAACCGGCTTGACGCGACGGTCACCCCGGCCGGACACTTCGCCACCCCTAGGAGCCCCACCCGATGCACATGCGCACCCGCCTGCTCGCCGCCGCCGTGGCCATCGCTCCCGCCTTCGTGCCGCCCGCCCAGGCCGCTGGCACGCTCACCGTGGCGCAGTCCCAGGACCCCAACAACTGGGACCCCATCGCCACGTTCCTGATCGCCTGGGGCTCCGTTGCCTCCAACATGTTCGATGGCCTGGTGCTGCGTGACGAGGCGCTGAACCTCAAGCCGGGGCTGGCCACCTCGTGGGAGGTGCTGGACCAGGGCATGCGCCTCCGCTTCAAGCTGCGCCAGGGCGTCACGTTCCATAACGGCGAGCCGTTCAACGCCGAGGCAGTGAAGTTCACCATGGCCCGCCTGCTCGGGCCGGAAGGCGCCAAGGGCCCGCAGCAATCCAACTACACCTCGATCGGCTCGGTCGACGTAATCGACCCCTACACCGTCGATATCGTGCTCAAGCGGCCCGATCCGGTGATGCTCACCAAGCTGGCCGGCTACGGCGCCATGATGGTGCCGCCGAAATACATCACCGAGAAGGGCAGCGCCGAGTTCGGCATCCATCCCGTCGGCACTGGTCCGTTCAAGGTGACGGACTACCAGAACAAGGTGAGCCTCACTTTGGCGCCCAATCCGGCGCACTGGGACGGGGCACCGAAACTGGACAAGGTGATCTATCGCTTCATCGTGGAGCCCAACACGCAGGTGGCGGAGTTGCAGTCGGGCGGCGTGGATATCGCCAGCAACGTGCCGGTGGCGCTGGCCTCCACCATCGCCAACGCCCCCACCCTGTCGCTGATTTCCATCACCGGCCCCACGGTGACGGTGCTGCGCTTCAACACCACCCATGGCCCGACGATGGATGCCCGGGTGCGCAAGGCGATGATCATGGCGGTCGATCGGGACACCATCGTCAAGCAGATCCTGCAAGGCCACGCCAAGCCGGTGACGAGTTTCCAGAGCACGCTGTCCTTCGGCTTCGATCCGGCGCAGAAGCCGGTGCCGTTCGATCCGGTGGCCGCGAAGAAGCTGCTGGCCGAGGTGAAGCTGCCGGCCAACACCACCGTCTCGCTCGATTTCCCCAGCAATGACACCACGTTCCGTGAAGTGGCGCAGGCCGTCGCGGGGTACCTCACCGCCGTCGGCCTGAAGGCGAAGATCACGCCGCACGAGATGAATGTGTTCACCAATGACATCATCCCCAACGGCAAAACCGGCGAGATGTTCCGCATGGGCTGGGGCGGCTGGACGTTCGACTACGACAACACCGCCTACCTGATGTACCACAGCGGCGAGCACTGGAACCCCTACGACAAGGACCCGGCGCTGGACGCCATGCTCGAAGGGCAGCGCAAAATCGTCGACCGCGGCGAGCGCGAGAAGGCGTTGCAGGCGATCGCCCATTTCGTGGCCGACAACGCGCTCGAACTGCCGCTCTACAACATGAACACCATCTACGGGGTGAACAAGCGGGTGAAGGGCCTGGTGGCGCCGCCGGACAACCGTTGGCGGTTGACGGGCGTGACTGTCGACTGAATGGGCGCCTTTCTGCTGCGGCGACTGGCCCTCGCCGTATTCGTGGTGTTCGTCGTCACGCTGCTGGTCGCCTGGGCCATCCGGCTGTCGGGCGATCCGGCGATGATGCTGGCGGATGGCGCGGGCTCCATCACCGAGCAGGATTTGCGTAATATCCGCGCCGCTCTGGGGCTCGACCGGCCGTTCACCGCGCAATATCTCGGCTTCATCGGCGGCATGCTGCGCGGGGATATGGGGCACAGTTTCATGGGCGGCACCCCGGTGGCGCGGATGGTGGCGCAGGCGCTGCCGTTGACGCTGCTGCTGGCGTTCCTGTCTCTCGGGGTGTCGCTGCTGGCCTCCATCCCGCTTGGGGTGCAGGCGGCGGTGCACCGGGGTGGCTGGGCCGACCAAACCATTCGCATCATCTCGCTGATCGGGTTGTCGTTTCCCAATTTCTGGCTGGCGATCATGATGGTGCTGGTATTCTCCATCGCGCTCGGATGGCTCCCGCCAAGCGGGGCCGGCAGCCTGTCCGCCCTGGTGATGCCGGTGCTGACGATGGCGACCATCCTGACCGCCACCAACGTCCGCCTGGTGCGCACGGCGATGCTGGAAACCCTGTCGGCCCAATATATCACCGTGGCCCGCAGCAAGGGACTGGCCGAAACCGTGGTGCTGTATCGCCATGCCCTGCGCAACTGCGCCATCCCGCTCATCACCTATATCGGCCTGCAATTCGGCGGCCTGATCGGCGGCGTGGTGGTGGTGGAGCGGGTGTTCAACTGGCCGGGCATGGGGAGCCTCGCCTTCGATGCGGTGGCCGCGCGGGACTATCCGGTGTTGCAGGCGGTGGTCACCGTCCTGGCGGCGATGATCGTGGCGGTGAACCTGCTGGTGGATATCGTCTATGGGCTGGTGGACCCGCGGGTGCGGACCGAGTGAAAACCAGCCCGTACCGCTCGCTCGAATTCATCCTCGGCGCCGGGCTCACCGGGGCGATGGTGCTGGCCGTGCTGCTGTCGGACGTGCTGTTCGCCGATGGCGCCGATGCGATGGACCTGGCGATGCGGCTCACCCTGCCGTTCCAGACCCTCTCCCACCCCCTCGGCACCGACCCGTTGGGCCGTGACGTTCTCGCCCGCGTGGTCAGTGGCGGGAGGATTTCCCTCACCGTCGGCGTGCTCTCGGTCGCCTCCGCCGCTGCGGTCGGCACATTGGCGGGCCTGGTGGCCGGCTACTATCGCGGGGTGTGGGACGCTATCCTGATGCGCTGGGCGGATGTGCAACTGGCGCTGCCGTTCATCCTCATCGCCATCACCTTCGCCGCCATCCTGGGCACCGACATGTGGAAGCTGATCGCCTTCATGGCGATCGCCCAATGGGTGCAATACGCCCGCGTCGTCCGCGCCGCCGTCATCGTGCTGTGCGAGCGGGAGTTCATCGCGGCGGCGCACGCCGTGGGGGTGCGCAACCTCGCCATCCTGTGGCGCCATCTGCTGCCCAATGCCGCCGCCCCGGTGCTGGTGTTGATGACGCTGAACGTCGCCAACAACATCCTGCTCGAATCGAGCCTCACCTTCCTCGGCCTCGGCATCGATCCGCTGATCCCCTCCTGGGGCGGCATGCTGGCCGATGGGCGGACCTACCTGCAAACGGCCTGGTGGGTCAGTGTGTTTCCCGGCCTCGCCATCATGCTGACGGTGCTCGGCCTCAACCTCCTCGGCGACTGGCTGCGCGATCGCAGCGACCCCACCACCCGGAGCCCGACATGATCCTGCTCGACCTCACGCTCCCCCGCACGCTCGATGCCCTGGTGGCCCGCTTCGCCGATGGCAGCCATCGCGGCGCCCGCATCGAGGCCTGGCTTTTCGACAACCACGCCGCCCGCCGCGCCGCCGAGGCCCGGCTGGCAACGGCCGGCGTCACCGCCCGCATCCGCAGCGCCTACAAGCCGCTGGTGCACTATTTCATCGAGGAGGCGCCGCCGCGCGGTCGGCTCACCATCGGATTGCCGACCCATCCGGCCGCCCCGCCCGCGCGGTTCCGCCTGGAGGCGTATCCGCTGGCCGGCATGGGCGTGGCGCCACGCTTTGTCGAAGGCAGCGAGCCGCTCGCCTGCAGCATCGACGGCACCAGCGTGTTCGCCCCCAACGCCCTACGCACCGACCATCTCGGCGCCCCCGCCCTCACCCCGTGCGGCTGGCTGCGGCACTGGGACGCGGATGGTGCGCTGGTGAGCGACGGGCCGATGGAGACCGAGTACGAGACACTATTCGCCCGCGCGATGGCGACGCTGGCGGCGCATCCGTGGCCGTCCGCGGCGCCCTATTTCGAGGTGCTCGCCATCACCGCCACCATCCCCGGCATCGAGCAGCCGCTTTCCTACGGCGACGAGGTGCTGAGCACCGCCGAGGCGCTGCACGAGGACTTCTATTTCTCCATCCTCGAACTGATGAAGCAGCGCGCCGGGCTCCCCGCCGCCGATCGCACCCTGCAACCCGGCCAGATCGTACCCGACATCACCGTGGCCGACGGGCCGGCACGCCTCACCATCGCCCTGCGCCCGCACAGCGCCGCCACCCACGCGCTGCCCGGCCCCGCCGATCTCGATGACGCCGACCGACCGCCGACCGAAGCCCAGATTGCGGCCGCAACCGACGCGCTCGGTGGCGAGGCACGCGATATCGCCTCGTTGCAGGGGCGCCCCGTGCTGGCACGGGTGTTCGAGGGCGATGGGCCGGGGCTGCTGCTGTCCGCGGGGCAGCATGCGAACGAAACCTCCGGGATTGTGGGGGCGTTGCGAGCCGCCAAGGTGTTGCGGGCGCAGGGCCAGCGCTTCGCCTTCATCCCGTGCGAAAACCCCGATGGCAACGCGCTGCACCACGCACTCCGCGCCGCCAACCCGCGCCACATGCACCACGCCGCCCGCTACAGCGCCCTCGGCGACGATGTGGAGGCCCGCGAGGCGGCGCCGTTCCACGAAAAGGCCGCCCGCCTCGCGCTGATCGGCGAAACCGACGCACGGCTGCACCTCAACCTGCACGGCTATCCCGCCCACGAATGGACCCGCCCGCTGTCCGGCTACCTGCCGCGCGGCTTCGAGCTATGGACGATCCCGAAAGGCTTCTTCCTGATTTTCCGCCACCTCGCCGGATATGCCGACAAGGCGATGCCGTTCCTGGAAACCCTCACGGCGCACCTCGCGCAGGACGCGGAACTCGCGCGGTTCAACGCCACCCAACTCGAAACCTGGGCCGCCCACGCCGGCGCGGTGCCCTTCCCGGTGATCAACGGCATCCCCTGCATGATCACCGAGAGCCCGCGTCAGACCGTGCCCTACCAGATCATCACCGAATACCCGGACGAGACCATCTACGGCGATGCCTTCCGCCTGGCGCATCGCACGCAGATGCGCACGGTGCTGGAGGCGGTCAGGCTGCTGCGGGAGGGCGCGCTATAGCGGCAGCACTTTCCCCGGGTTCATCATGCCGGAGGGGTCGATGGCGGCCTTGATGCGGCGCATCAGGTCAAGCTCGGCGCCGCCGCGCCAGTCCGGCATCATGTAGGGCTTGAGCTTGCCGATGCCGTGTTCGGCGGAGAAGCTGCCATCGTATTTGCGCACCACCTCGCACACGGTGTCCATGATCTCGTGGTCGCGCGCCAGGAAGGCGGCGCCATCCATGCCCTCGGGCTGCTCCAGATTGAAGTGGATGTTGCCGTCCCCCATGTGGCCGAACGGCACCACGCGGATGCCGGGCATCAGCGCCTCGCACGCCGCGGTGGCCTCACGGATGAAGGCCGGCACCTTGGACACCGGCACGGAAACGTCGTTCTTCACGCTGGCACCCTCGCGCTTCTGCGCCTCGGTGTGTTCCTCGCGCAGGCGCCAGATGGCCGCCCGCTGGGCCCCGGATTCGGCCACGGCGGCATCGGTGACATCCCCGGCTTCGAGGGCCGCTTCCAGCACCTCCTCCAGCGCGGCGCGCAGGCCGGCATTGGGGCGTGGGGTGGCGAGTTCGATCAGCGCATAGCCCGGCGCCCGCTCGGACAGCGGCAGCACGGTGCCGGGGATGTTCTTCAGCACGAACTCCATCCCCAGGCCGGACATGTATTCGAACGCCTGGATGGCCGCCGGGTCATGCCGGTGAAACCGGGTGAACAACGCCAACGCCGCCTCGGGCGAGGGCACGGCGCAGAGGGCAACGGCCATTTCGGTGGGCCGTGGCACCAGTTTCAGCACCGCGGCGGTGATGATGCCGAGTGTCCCCTCGGCGCCGACGAAAAGCTGGCGCAGGCAGTAGCCGGTGTTGTCCTTGCGCAGGCGGCGCAGGCCGTTCCAGATTTCGCCATCGGGCAGCACCACTTCGAGGCCGAGCACCAGATCCCGCGCGTTGCCGTAGCGCACGGTGTTGTTGCCGCCGGCGTTGGTGGAGAGGATGCCGCCGATCTGCGCGGTCCCTTCGGAGCCAATGGACAGCGGAAACAGACATCCCGCCGCCTCCGCCGCCTGTTGCACCGCCTTCAGCGTCGCCCCGGCTTCCACCGTCAGCGTCTGGTCGATGGCGTCCACCGCGCGAATGCGGTTGAGGCGGGAGAGCGAAAGCACGAACTCGCTGCCGTCCTCGTCCGGCACCGCGCCGCCCACCATGGAGGTGTTGCCACCCTGCGGCACGATGCGGGCACCGGCGGCGGCGCAGATGCGCACGGCTTCGGCGAGTTGCGCCGTGTCGGCCGGGCGCAGCACCGCGCGCGGATGGCCGCGATAGAGCTTGCGCCAATCCTCGCCATAGGGTGCGGTGTCGACGGGATCGGTCAGCAGGCCGGCGGGGCCAAGCAGGGAGGCGAGTTGGTTCAGCATTTCGGGTCTCCTGGTCCCCTGGTTCTGCCAGTTCCCGCGACGTTTTGCACGGGGAGGGGATGATGGGGCGAACACTGGGGCTGTATGGGCTGGCGGCGCTGGGGGAGATCGGCGGTTGCTTTGCCGTGTGGGCCTGGGCCCGCAATGGCGCCTCCGCATGGTGGCTGCCGGTAGGTGCTGCGGCGCTGGCGGCGTTCGCGTGGATTCTCACCCGATCCGACGCCGATTTCGCCGGGCGTGCCTTTGCGGCCTATGGCGGCATCTACATCGTGGCCTCCCTCGCCTGGCTCGGCCTAGTGGAGGGCATGGTGCCGAACGGGCGCGATCTCGGCGGCGCCGCCTTGTGCCTGGCCGGGGCCGGGCTGATGCTGTGGCGAGGGTGAGCATGGCCGTGGAAATCGTCAGCATCGTCGACCGGCCGGACCTGATCGCGGCGGCCGCGCAGTGGCAATGGGAGCAATGGGGCCGCCGCGCCGGGGCCACCATGGCGCAGATGGAGGCCTTCGTCGCCGGCCACACCGCGACCGGCGGCACCAACCAATGCTTCGTGCTGCTCGATGGCGGCACGCCGGCGGGAACCGTGACCACCGAGGCGGAGGACCTCGCGGCCCGGCCGGACCTGTCGCCATGGCTGGCCAATCTGGTGGTGGATGAAGCGTTTCGCGGCCGGGGCCACGCCAACCGGCTGGTGCGCCATGTGGAGGCGGCGTTCCAGGCCGCCGGCATCACGCCGATCTACCTCAACACCGAACACGCCGCCGGGCTCTACACCCGCCTCGGCTGGATCGACATCGGCACCGCGCCGCATAATGGCCACTCAGTGACCATCATGCGGCGGGACCTGACCTAGCCGGCGAACAAGCCGCGCGCGCGAAGTTCCTCCACCACGCGCTCGGCCAACTGGTCGGCCGGGGCGGACGTGGTGTCGAGGCGGATTTCCGGGTTCAGCGGCGCTTCGTAGGGGGCGGAAACGCCGGTGAAGTTCGGGATCAGCCCGGCATCGGCGCGCTTGTACAGGCCCTTCGGATCGCGGCGCCGGCACTCGTCCACCGGGGTATCGACGAACACCTCGATGAATTCGCCGGGGCCGTGCAGGTCCCGCGCGGAATCACGATCGCCGCGATAGGGCGAGATGAAGCTCACCAGCACGATCAGCCCGGCCTCCACCATCAGCTTGGCGGCCTCGGCGGCACGGCGGATGTTCTCGATGCGGTCGGCCTCGGCGAACCCGAGATCGCGGTTCAGGCCGTGGCGCACATTGTCGCCATCGAGCATGAAGGTATGCCGCCCGATGGCGTGCAGCTTCTGCTCCACCAGGTTGGCGATGGTGGATTTGCCGGCGCCCGAAAGCCCGGTGAACCACACCGTCGCCGGGTGCTGGTGCTTCAGCGCGGCACGGGCGAGCTTGTCGACTTCCTGCTTCTGCCACACCACGCCACCGCCGACGGCGGCAACCTCGGTGACCATGCCGACGGCCACCGTCGAATTGGTGAGCCGGTCGATCAGGATGAAGCCGCCGAGGTCCTTGTCGGCCGCGTAGGTCTCAACCGCGATCATGGTGCCGAGCGAGATCATCACATGGGCTACGTCATTCATCCGCAGGGTATCGGCGGTGACGTGCTCGTAGGTGTTGATATCGACGCGGTGCTGGATGCGGGTGACGGTGGCGGCGACCGTCGCGGTGCCGAGCTTCATCAGGTAGCCGCGGCTGGGGTAGAGCGGCGCCTCGCTGAGCCATACGAGATTGGCGTCAAACCGGTCAGACACCGCCACCGTATCGCCGCTGGTGACCACGTCACCGCGCGAGATGTCGACTTCCTCTTCCATCACCAGGGTAATGGCGTCCCCGGCATTGGCCTCGTCCCGGTCGCCATCCATGGTGACGATGCGCTTGATGGTGGCGCCGACGCCGGAACTGGCGACCGCAATCCGGTCCCCGGGGCGTACCGAGCCGGTGGCGATGGTGCCCGAATAGCCGCGGAAGGTGTGGTCCGGCCGGTTGACCCACTGCACCGGCATGCGGAAGGGACGGGCCGTGGTGTCCGACACATCGACGGTTTCGAGGTATTCGAGCATCGGCGGGCCCGAATACCACGGCAGGCGCGGCGAACGGGTGGTGATGTTGTCACCGAAGCGGGCCGAGATGGGGATGGCGCGGGCGGAAGCAAAGCCGAGGCCCTTGCTCATCGCCTCGAACGCCAGGCGGATTTCGTGGAAGCGTTCCTCGCTGAAATCCACCAGGTCGATCTTGTTGACCGCCAGCACGACGTGGCGAATGCCCATCAGCGACACCACGAAGGCGTGGCGCCGGGTCTGGGTCATCAGCCCGTTGCGGGCATCCACCAGCAGCACCGCGAGATCGGCGTTGGCGGCCCCGGTGGCCATGTTGCGGGTGTACTGCTCGTGGCCGGGGGTATCGGCCACCATGAAGCGGCGGCGCGTGGTGGTGAAGAAGCGGTAGGCGACATCGATGGTGATGCCCTGCTCGCGCTCGGCCTCCAGGCCATCCACCAGCAGCGCGAAATCGATATCCTCGCCGGTGGTGCCGTGGCGGACACTGTCCTTTTCGAGGGTGGCGAGCTGGTCATCGAGGATCTGGCCGGCTTCATGCAGCAGGCGGCCGATCAGGGTGGACTTGCCGTCATCCACGCTGCCGCAGGTGAGGAAGCGCAGTTCGCCCATGGAGGCCTGCTCGCGCAGGAAGCCTTCGAGGGTGACGTTGGTTGAATCGGGGGCCATCAGAAATACCCCTCCCGCTTCTTTTTCTCCATGGAATCAGACGCATCCTTGTCGATCAGCCGCCCGCCGCGCTCGCTGGTACGGGTGGCGAGCATTTCGGCGACGATATCCTGGAGCGACAACGCATCGGACTCCACGGCGCCCGACAACGGCCAGCAGCCCAGCGAACGGAAGCGCACCTTGCGCATCGTAGGCGTCTCGCCGGGGAGGAACTGCATGCGGTCATCATCGACCACGATGATGGTGCCATCGCGCATCACGGTGGGGCGCTCGGCGGTGAAGTACAGCGGCACCACCGGGAGGCCTTCGAGCATGATGTAGGTCCAAATATCCAGCTCGGTCCAGTTCGACAGCGGGAACGCGCGGACGGATTCGCCCTTGTTCACCCGGCCGTTATAGAGGTGCCAGAATTCCGGACGCTGGTTCTTCGGGTCCCACTCATGGGCGGCGGTGCGGAAGGAGAACACGCGCTCCTTGGCGCGGGATTTTTCCTCGTCGCGCCGCGCGCCGCCGAAGGCTGCATCGTAGCCGCCCTCGGTGAGCGCCGCCTTGAGGGCCACGGTTTTCATCGCGTGGGTGTAGTAGGAGCCGTGCTCGAACGGGTTGACGTTCTGGGACCGGGCTTCCTCGTTGGTGTACTTGATCAGCTTGACGCCCAGCCGGTCGATGGTTTCATCGCGGAAGGTGATCATGTCCCGGAACTTCCACTTGGTATCGACATGGAGCAGCGGGAACGGCGGTTTGGCGGGATAGAACGCCTTCATCGCCAGATGCAGCATCACCGTGGAATCCTTGCCGATCGAATACAGCATCACCGGGTTGCGGCACTCCGCCGCCACTTCTCGGATGATGTGAATGCTCTCGGCTTCCAGGCGCTTCAGGTGCGGGGTCTGCTCGGTCATGTCGTCGTTCAGCTTCCTGCGTTAATACGTCGTATCGTGTTTGTCGTGCTGTGGCCTTCTTCGAGAGGTATTAGCGCGACACGGCCACCAGTCGAAATAACAAACTCGCCACCAACCACCTGATCGATCCGGTAATCCGCACCTTTGAACAACACGTCCGGGCGGATCGCCTCGATCAATCCCAGGGGGGTATCTTCCTCGAACAGAATAACCAGGTCAGCCGATACCATTGACGCCATGACGGTGGCGCGCGCGGTCTCGCTTTGGACCGGCCGATCGGGGCCCTTGAGGCGGCGAACGGAGGCATCGGTGTTGAGGCCGACCACCAGGCGATCGCAGGCGGCGCGCGCGCGGGCGAGCAGGCGGACATGGCCGGGGTGGATGAGATCGAAACACCCGTTGGTGAAGCCCACCTTCAGCCCGGCCCGGCGCCAGGCCGCCACCTGCTGCAAGGCCGCGTCTAGCTCGCAAACCTTGTCATCGATGGCGAGGAGTTCGGTGCGGTGCAGCGCGTCATACAACTCGGCGTGGCTGACCGCGGCGGTGCCGTGCTTGCCGACCACGATGCCGGCCGCGACGTTGCCGAGGGCCGCGGCCTCCACCATCGGCGCGCCGGCGGCGAGCGCCAAGGCGAAAGCGGTGACCAGGGTGTCGCCGGCACCCGACACATCCGCCACTTCCTGGGCCCGGGTGGGGATATGCACCGGGGCGGCGCCTCGGCGCACAAGGGTGAGGCCCTTCTCGGAGCGCTTGACCAGCACGGCGCCGGCATCGGCCTGGGCGCGCGCCGCCTCGCCGGCGATGGCCGCGCCTTCGTCAGCCCCAACCTCGATGCCGGTGGCGCGGGTGACTTCGAGGGCATTCGGGGTCAACACATCGGCCAGCGCGTAGGCGCCGAAACGGGCACGCTTGGGATCGACCACCACCGGCACTCCGGCGGCACGGGCCGCCGCGATGGCCTCGGCCAGCACGCGATCGGTCAGCACGCCCTTGGCATAGTCCGACAGCACCACCACGCCACATTGCGGCAGGGCGGCGACGAAATGGGCGAGCACCGCGGTTTCGATATCGGGGGGAATGGGGGTGGTGACCTCCTCGTCCAGGCGGAGCAATTGATGCCCGCCGGACATGAAGCGCGTCTTAACCGTGGTGACGCGCCCAGGCTGCACCACCATGCGGTCATCGATATCGGGGCTCGCGGCAATGGTGGCCGCGAGTTCATCGCCGGGCCCATCCGCGCCGCGAATCCCCAGCAGGATGGCCCGCGCGCCGAGGCTCACCGCGTTCTGCGCGACGTTTCCCGCGCCACCCAGCACATGCCGGCGGGACTGCGCGTGCAGCACCGGGATGGGCGCCTCCGACGAAATCCGCTTCACATCGCCCAGCACGTAGCGGTCAAGCATGACATCGCCGAGCACGAGGAGGGTTACGCCGGACAGCCGGGCAAGATGGTGCGCCAGTGCATGCTCGGGTGTGCTGCCAACGGTGCGTTCAGGGCTCAATGTCAGGTGCTCGCGCATTCACGGATGAGGAGCGCTACATAGAAGAATGGCCGGCCACGCGATAGAGCGCGGCCGGCCGAGTTTAGGCCTGGGCATAGGGGGAACAGGTCGCCCGGCCAGTTCCGACCCTCTCGGGCCGGGGTAGCGAACCGCTCACAGCGCGTGAGCGGAAACTTAGAAACCTAGAAGCGGTAGCCGACGCCGAGGCCAACCACGGTGGGGTTCAGGGCCGTCTTGGCCACGATCGCGCCGCCGTTCACCTTGGCCTTGGTGTCGAGGAAGATCTGCTTCACATCGACGTTGCCGTACCAGCGGCCGCCGAGGCCGAAGTCCACGCCGATCTGCAGCACTTCGCCGATGTTGTTGTTCAGGCCGAGCTTGGTCACCGCGCCGCCGGCGGGATGGGTGTTGTAGAAGAACGTGTAGTTCAGGCCGGCGCCCACATACGGGTTGATCGGGCCCTTCGGCAGGAAGTGCCACTGCACCGTCAACGCCGGCGGCAGCACCCAGGTAGTGCCAACAGGAACCTTCCCGAGCGCCGTGCCGGTCGCCGACAGGCTGTGCCGCGACGTGGCTGCGATGAGTTCGACCGCAATATTGTCGGTGAAGAAATAGGAGAAGTCGACCTCAGGAACGATCGAAGTTGTTGCATCAACATGGCCGCCGATCAGGGACACCGAAGATGTCGAGTTCTGCGGGATCACGTCAATTAAACGGCCACGCACAAGAATGCTGCCAGCCTGGAAACCATTGTCGGCGGTCTGCGCTATCGCCGGAGCGCCGAAAGCAGTAGCGGCCGCCACTGCGAGCCCGGCAAGAGCCAATTTCGTCTTCATCTGATCCTCAATTCGTTACGTCACGTCGGACTTAAAAGTATCGTCGCTGCACTGCGGCGCATAAAATGCCGATGCCGCCGGGCCTGCCTTGATCTGGATCAACGTGTCCGGGACCGGCCGGATTATCCTTGCGCCATGCACATCATCGACCTCATCCCGAAATACGATATCGCGGTCCCGCGCTACACCAGCTACCCGACCGCGCCGCACTTCACCCGTGATATCGACGCGGCAACGTACGCGCGCTGGTTGGGGGAGATCGGGGACACCCCCGTTTCGCTCTATATCCATATTCCGTTCTGCGCCGAGTTGTGCTGGTTCTGTGGTTGCCACACCACCGCCACCCACAGCACGGCGCCGCTACATGCTTATGCCGACACGCTTTTGCATGAAATCGCCCTGCTCGCCGCGGCCGCCGGACGGCGCCTGGCGGTGCAGCATATCCACTGGGGCGGCGGCACGCCGACGGCGATGCCGGGCGAGCGCATCCGCGAAATCATGGCCGCGCTGCGCACTCATTTCGCCCTGACCGAGGACGCCGAGATTGCGTTCGAGATTGATCCGCGCACCGTGACGGACGAAATTCTCGACACCCTGGCGGCGATCGGGTGCAATCGCGCCAGCCTCGGTGTGCAGGACTTCGATGAAAAAGTGCAAGCAGCGGTGAACCGTCACCAGTCCTTCGAGGTGACCAAGGCGTGCGCCGATGGGCTGCGGGCACGGGGCATCAATGCGATCAATCTCGACTTGATCTATGGGCTGCCGTACCAGACTGTGGATTCCGTGACGGCCACGGTGGAAGCGACTTTGGCGGTGGAGCCAGAGCGTATCGCGGTTTTCGGCTATGCCCATGTGCCGTGGATGAAAAAGCACCAGAACCTGCTGCCCGAGGGCGAGATGGCCGATGCCGCGGGGCGCTGGCAGCAGCGCGATGCCATCGAACGCGCCCTGGTGGCGCATGGCTTCCAGACCATCGGGCTCGACCACTACGCCCGCCCGGACGATGCCCTGGCGGTGGCGGCCGGCGAGCAGACCATGCGGCGGAATTTCCAGGGCTACACCACCGATTCAGCCGACGTTCTGCTCGGCCTCGGCGCCTCGGCCATCGGTTCCCTGCCGCAGGGCTATGTGCAGAACGTGGCGCCGATCCCGGGCTATCGCGACGCCGTGAAGGCTGGCCAGTTGCCGATTGCCCGTGGGGTTGCGCTCTCCGATGACGATCGGCTGCGGCGCGACGTGATCGAGCAGTTGATGTGCAATCTGCGCGTCGATCTTGACGATACCGCGGCCCGCCATGGCCGGGACTCACGCGAGTTGCGCGCGGCTTCGGAACTGCTGGACGATATGGCGCAGGACGGCATTGTGGAGTGGGACGGGCGGACCGTGGAGGTTCCGGCTGGCGCGCGGCCGTTTGTCCGCAACGTGGCCTCGGCGTTCGACAGCTACTTCAAGCCGGGCCTGCAACGCCACGCCCGGGCGGTATGAGGGATCGGCGGGGATTGCGCCCCCGCCGGTCACCGCTGCCGTTTAGTTTCCGCTGACTTCCGCGCGCAGTTCGCGGGCCCGGGCGAGGATCTTGTTCTCGATTTCGGTGGTGGTGGCCGCGCTCACCAGTGCGTCAACCCACTGGCCGCCCTGCAGAACCTGGCGATAGATCGACACCTTCAGCCCATCGGCACGAAGCTGGCGGGTGAGGATGTAGGCGGTGGCCTTGAAGCGCTCACCCGTGCTGCCGGCCGGCTGATACCAGTCGGTGATGATGACGCCGCCAAACGGGTCGGCCGAGGCGAGCGGCATGAAGGACAGGGTATCGAGCGAGCCGCGCCACAGGAACGCGTTCACGCCAATGCCGGTGCCGGCATTGTCCTGGCTGCTCTTGTTGCCGCCGAACAGGATACCATCACCGCCCCAGATGTTGCCGGGGATGCGCGGCTGGTTCTTCACTTCCTTCAGCGTGGAGTCGTCAATGGGCGTCGACTTGATGCCCGAGCAGGCGGAGAGCAGCAACGTGGCGGCAAATGCGCTTGTGAGGAAACTCAGGCGCGTCGATCCAGGCAGCATTATCTATTCCGTTCAGATGGGTGTCGGCACCGTGAAGAGACAGGCGAAGAGAGAGGCCTTCTACACCGGCGCCATCCCGGTGCCAAGCAAGCCGACAGACTGGTGATCGGGGGCGCAAAAGAAAACGGCGGGGCCGAGGCCCCGCCGCTCTCAAGTCAAGCCGTGTAGCCAAACCTTACCAGCGAACCAGCATGGTGGCGAGCA
>CAIMWH010000190.1 GCA_903845065.1 uncultured Rhodospirillales bacterium
AGTATCGTCGGACATGGCGGGTGTGGCTCGGCGCGTTCGCGTGGAAAGGATGGCTTCGACACCCAGTCCTTAAACGTGATCAACGCCTTACGCGACGCCCGCCAGCGAATCCCTGCCACGCCGTGAATAAGATGGGTTAGCGAACTCATCGAGCAGGTGATCCAGAACCAGCTCAAGGCGGTCTGCGTGGAGACCACCATCGCCAATGAGCCGTTCCGCACTCTGTTCGGCGAGACCATGAAGAAGCGGCTGTTCAAGGGGATGTCATTCTATTCGTGGACGTTCTCGCTCAGCTATCCGCTGCGCCAGCTCTACCACTCCGCCTCGGTGCCCACCGAAGCGAACAACTTCGCCGGCTCCAATTTTCCGGGCTGGCGCAACCCGGTGGTGGATGCGGCGATCGGGGTGGCGGAGAACGAGCTTGATATCGGCAAGCGGCGCAAGGCGTGGTCGGACCTGCAGCATGCCTATGCGAATGACCTGCCGAGCCTGCCGCTGTATTTCCCCAAGCAGGGGCTGGCAGTGCCGAAGTGGCTGCACGGCTACCTGCCGACCGGCATCACCTCCTATCCGCCGCTCTATGTGGAGACGTGGCGAGCTGACTAGGAATGGTTGCACTCCACCCCCCATTTGTTTCACGCTGGGGGCATGACAAGCACCATCCGCTCCTCCGTCTGCCCGCATGACTGCCCGTCCACCTGCGCCCTCGATGTCGAGGTGATCGATGGCGCCCGCATCAGCACGGTGCGCGGCGCGGCGGACAACACGTATACCGATGGGGTGATCTGCGCGAAGGTCTCGCGCTACGCCGAGCGCATCCATCACGCCGAGCGGCTGACGGTGCCGCTGTTGCGGACGGGGCCGAAGGGCAGCCGGCAGTTCCGCGAGATCGGCTGGGACGAGGCGCTCGACATGATCGCCAGCCGCTTCATCGCCATCGCGGCCGAGCATGGGCCGGCGGCGATCTGGCCATACTACTATGCCGGCACCATGGGCCTGGTGCAGCGCGACGGGATCAACCGGTTGCGCCATGTGATGAAGTATTCGGGCCAGCACACCACCATCTGCACCGCCACCTGCGAGGCCGGCTGGATGGCGGGTGTCGGCCGCTATGCCGGCCCCGATCCGCGCGAAATGGCGGAGGCGGACCTCATCGTGGTGTGGGGCGGCAATCCGGTGAACACCCAGGTGAATGTGATGACCCACATCGCCAAGGCGCGGAAGGCGCGCGGGGCGAAGCTAGTGGTGATCGACCCCTACCGCACCGGCACCGCTGCGGCCGCCGACATGCACCTGGCGCCGAAGCCGGGTACCGATGGGGCGCTGGCCTGCGCGGTGATGCATATCGCCTTCCGCGACGGGTTCGCCGATCGCGCCTATATGTCGCAACACGCGGATTGCCCGGAGGCGCTGGAGGCCCATCTTGCCACCCGCACGCCGGAATGGGCGGCCGATATAACCGGACTCGCGGTTGGCGAGATCGAGGCATTCGCCAAGCTGTACTGCGAGACCGATCGCGCCTATATCCGCACCGGCTATGGCTTCACCCGGATGCGCAATGGGGCCGCCAACCTGCATGCCGTCACCTGCCTGCCCACCGTGACTGGCAAATGGGTGCACAAGGGCGCCGGCGCGTTCTGGAACAACCGTGGGATTTACCACTGGGACAAAACGCTGATCGAAGGGCTCGACGTGGCGGACCGTTCGGTCCGGGTGATGGACATGAGCCGCATTGGCGCGGTGCTCACCGGCGATCGTGCCGAACTCGGCAGCGGTCCGCAGGTGCATGCGCTGTTTATCCAGAGCTGTAACCCGGTGACGGTGGCGCCCAACAGCAACCTGGTCATGCGCGGGTTCAAGCGCGAGGACCTGTTCACCGTGGTGCATGAGCAGTTCATGACCGAGACGGCGGCGATGGCGGATATCGTGCTGCCCGCCACCATGTTCATGGAGCATGACGACCTTTACCAGGCCGGCGGCCACAGCCACATCCAGATCGGCCCCAAGCTGATCGAGGCGCCCGGCCAGTGCCGCTCGAACCATGAGGTGCTGCAAGGCCTCGCCGCGCGCCTGGGCGCCACGCATCGCGGCTTCGAGATGACGGCGATGGAAATCGTCGACACCACGCTGCGCGCCTCGGGCTGGCCGGGGGCCGCCGAGGTGGTGGAGAAGCGGTGGCTGGATGTGCAGCCGGATTTCCGCACCGCCCATTTCCTCGATGGATTCGGCCACCCGGACGGCAAGTTCCACTTCGCGCCGGACTGGTCACGCATCGGGCGCAACCATGCCGCGATGCCGAAGCTGCCCGATCATATGGACGTGATCGACAGCGCCAACGCGGATCGCCCGTTCCGCTTGGTAGCGGCGCCGGCGCGGCAGTTCCTCAATACCTCGTTCACCGAGGTGGCTTCCGGCCGCAAGCGCGAGGGTCGGCCGACCGCGTTCATCCATCCATCCGACGCCGCCCGTCTCGGCGTGCTGGAAGGCAGCCGGGTGCGGCTTGGCAATGCGCAGGGCGAGGTGATTGTGCACGCACGGCTGTTCGAGGGGCTGCAACCGGGCGTGGTGATCGTGGAGAGCATCTGGCCGCACGCCGATTTCGAGGGCGGTATCGGCATCAACGCGCTCACCTCGGATGATCCGGCGCCGCCGCTCGGGGGCGCCGTGTTCCATGACACCGCGGTATGGGTTAAGGCTGCGGCGGCCGAATTAGCGGTCGCAGCGGAGTAGCCCCCATGTCCGACGCCGCCGAACGCCATCGCCTGCAAATCGAGGCCTGGAACGGGCCGATGGGTGTGCAGTGGGCCACCAACGAGGGGCGCACCGAACGCAACCTCACTCCGGTGACGCAGGCGCTGCTGAAGGCGGCGGCCCCGCAACCGGGCGAGCATGTGCTGGATATCGGCTGCGGCTGCGGCGGGTCCTCGGTGGCGTTCGCCGCCGCTGTTGGGCCGACCGGCCATGTGCTGGGCGCCGATGTCTCCGCCCCGATGATCGAGGTTGCCAAGGCGACTGCGCTGCCGGGGATGGACTTCGTGCTGGCGGACGCGGCCGCGCATGCCTTCTCGCCGGACAGCGTGGACCTGCTGATCTCCCGTTTCGGCGTCATGTTCTTCGGCGATCCGGACGCGGCATTCGCCAATATCCGCCGCGCGTTGAAGCCCACCGGCCGCGTTGCCTTCGCCTGCTGGCGGCCCCTCGCCGAGAACCCGTGGGTGCGGGTCCCGATGACCGCCCTGCGCGCCGCGCTGCCGTCCATGCCGCCGCCCGGTGGCCCCGAGGACCCCGGCCCCTTCGCGTTCGGGGATCAGGCGCGCGTGGCGCGAATTCTCACCCATGGTGGCTTCGCGGCACCCAGCTTCGAGAAGTTCGAGTTCAACATGCGCTTCCCGGCCGACCCCGTCGTGGCGGCCACCGGGATCGTGATGATCGGACCGGCCGGTCGGGTGCTGCGCGACTTGCCGGAGGAGGCCAAGACGGTGGCCATTGCCGCCGTCGCCGAGGCCATCACCCCTTACATTGCCGGAGACATCATCGCCCTGCCTGGCGCGGTCTGGCTGGTGACCACCACGCCGGTCTGACGCCCTTATGCAGGCCATCCTGAGCGTCGCGTTCCCGGTGTTCGCGCTGATCGGCATCGGCTGGCTCGCCGGCCGGCGCGGGCTGCTGGGGCCGGGCGGCACGGCGGCGCTGAATGGGTTCGTCACCTGGTTTGCGCTGCCGGCGATGCTGTTCGCCGCCCTGGCGCGGGTGGACCTCGGCACCATCGTGAACCTGCCGTTCGTGGCGATCTACGGCGGCAGCATGGCGATCACCTTCGCGGTGGGCATGCTGGTGGCGCGGATCAGTTCGCGGGCCGGGCCGTCGCATATGAGCGTACATGGGCTGTCCGCGGCATTCGGCAATGTCGGCTACATGGGCATTCCGCTGTGCGTGAGCGGGTTCGGCCCGGCGGGCGTGCTGCCGGCCACCCTGGCGGTATGCATCGGTGGCGCCGGCATGATGACGGTGGCGATCGTGATCATCGAATTCGGCCGCCATCGCGGGGCCGGGCGGCTGGGCACGGTGGCGCGGGTGCTCGGCGCGGTGGCGAAGAGCCCGATCCTGCAGGCGGTGGCGTTGGGCATGCTGGTGGGTGGGTTGCAGGTTCCGGTGCCGGCGGCGCTGCTGCGCTTCCTCGATATCCTCGCCGGTGCCGCTGGTCCCTGCGCGCTGTTCGCCATCGGGCATTTCATCTCCGAGGTTGGCCTGCCGCGCCGGCTTGGCGAGGTGTGGTTGGCCACCACCGGCAAGATGGTGCTGCAACCGCTGCTCGCCGCCGCCCTCCTGCCGCTGTTCCCCGGCCTCGCGCCGATGTGGGCGAAATCGGCGGTGCTTTTGGCCGCGTTGCCGAGTGCGGCGAACTGCTTCGTTCTCGCCAAGGACTGCGACAGTTTTGTCGAAGGCGCCTCGGCCACCATCCTGCTGTCCACCCTCGCCTCAGTGGTGAGCGTGTCCGCGCTGGTGGTCGCGTTCGGGCTTGGCTGAGCGACGGCTTCACCCGCGCGCCGAGGCGGAGTATGCGAGGGGGAATTCCTGGGAGGCTGCCGTGACCACATATCTTGCCGATACCGTGCTCGACCTGCTCACCCGTGGCGCCGACGATGCCCCCGCTATCGGCGCGCCCGGCCGCCCGACGCTGACCCATCGCGGCCTGCGGGCGCTGGCCGGGCGCACCCGCGAGGCGCTCAACACCATGGGCATCGGCCGGCAGGACCGGGTGGCCATGGTGCTGCCGAACGGCCCGGAGATGGCCAGCGCCTTCGTGGCCGTCGCCACCGGCGCCACCACCGCGCCGCTGAACCCGGCCTACAAGGCCGAGGAATTCGATTTCTACCTGTCCGACCTCAACGCCAAGTGCCTGCTGATCCAGCAGGGCATGGAGAGCCCCGCCCGCGCGGTGGCCGCCGCACGCGGCATCGCGATCGTGGAATTGATCCCGGGCGAAACCGCTGGCGACTTCACGCTCGCATCGAGCCTCACCGGCACCCCGGCCCGCCCCGGCGTGGCGGACGCGCAGGACGTGGCGCTGGTGCTGCACACCTCCGGCACCACCTCGCGGCCCAAGATCGTGCCGCTGCGGCAGATCAACGTGACCGCCTCGGCCTATCACATCGGCGAAATGCTGCGTCTGGCGCCCGAGGACACCTGCATGAACATCATGCCGCTGTTCCATATCCATGGGCTGATCGCCGCCGTGCTGTCATCGCTGGCGGCTGGCGGCTCGGTGGTGTGCACCCCGGGCTTCAACGCCTTCCAGTTCTTCCGCCATTTCGAGGAGGCCAACCCCTCCTGGTTCACCGCGGTGCCGACCATGCACCAGGCCATCCTCGGGCTGGCTGGGCGCAACAAGGACACCATCGCCAAGGGCAGGCTGCGCTTCATCCGCTCATCCTCCGCCTCGCTGCCGCCGCAGGTGATGACGGCGGTGGAGGAAGCTTTCGGCGTGCCGGTGATCGAGAGCTACGGCATGACGGAGGCCGCCCACCAGATGGCCAGCAACCCGCTGCCGCCGCGCCCGCACTTCGCCGGCTCGGTTGGCGTCGCCGCCGGCCCGGACGTCGGCATCATGGATGATGACGGCAACCTGCTGCCCACCGGCGGCCTCGGCGAAATCGTCATCCGTGGCCGCAACGTGACCGCCGGCTATGAGAACAACCCCGATGCCAACGCCAAGGCGTTCACCAACGGCTGGTTCCGCACCGGGGACCAGGGCACGCTGGACGAACAGGGCTATCTGCGCCTCACCGGCCGCCTGAAGGAAATTATCAACCGTGGCGGCGAGAAGATCTCCCCCCTCGAAGTGGACGAGATCCTGATGGATCACCCCGCCGTGCAGCAGGTGGTGACGTTCGCGATGCCGCACAGCAAACTCGGCGAGGATGTAGCTGCCGCCGTGGTGCTGCGTGAGGGGATGACGGTGGACGAGCACGGCCTGCGCGATTTCGCCGGCACCCGGCTGGCCGCCTTCAAGGTGCCGCGCAAAATCGTGTTCCTGGCCGAAATCCCCAAGGGTGCCACCGGCAAACTGCAGCGGATCGGGCTGGCCGAAAAGCTGGGGCTCTCGGCGTGAAGATCGCGATCTTCGGCGCCGGCGCCATTGGCGGGTTCCTCGGCGCCAAGCTCGCGGCATCTGGAGCGGACGTCACGTTCGTGGCCCGCGGCCCGCATCTGGCCGCCATGCAGGCCAACGGCGTGACGCTGCGCACTGCCGAGGGCGAGACGGTGGTGCACCCGCGCTGCGTCGGCACCGCGGCCGAGGCGGGTGTGCAGGACTATGTGTTCGTCACCCTGAAGGCCCACTCGCTACCCGCCGCCGCGCCCGAGATCGCCCGCATGATGGGGCCGGACAGCGCCGTGGTCACCGGCATCAACGGCGTTCCCTACTGGTATTTCTATGGGCTCGACGGCCCCTACCAGAACCGCCGGGTGGAAAACGTCGATCCCGGCGGCAAGCTGTGGGACATCCTGCCACCCTCCCAGGCGATCGGCTGCGTGGTGTATCCCGCCGCCGAGGTGCCCGCGCCTGGCATCATCCAGCACAGCTACGGGGACCGCTTCAGCCTCGGCGAGCCCGATGGCAGCCGCAGCCCACGCGTGGAGGCGCTCAGCAAGGCCCTCATCGCCGCCGGCCTGAAAGCGCCGGTGCGGCCGCGTATCCGCGACGAAATCTGGGTCAAGCTGTGGGGCAACCTCTGCTACAACCCGCTCTCTGCGTTGACCGGCGCGACGCTGGACATCATCACCACCAGGCCGGACCTGCGGGCGGTCTGCCGCACTATGATGGCCGAGGCGCAGACAGTGGCCGAGGCGCTGGGCATCAAATTCGCTATCACCCTGGAAAAGCGCCTCGATGGCGCGGCCGAGGTGGGCGCCCACAAAACCTCGATGCTGCAGGACCTCGAACGCGGCCGCCCGCTCGAAATCGACGCCCTGCTCGGCGCCGTGGTGGAACTCGGCACCGTCACCGGGCACGCGATGCCGGCCTGCGAGATGGTGCTGGCGCTGGCCCGCGAACGTGGCCGCCAGGCCGGGTGTTACGCCGGCTGAACGCTTGGGCAATTGCGTTGGCCGCGCGCCTCGGCTAGGTGTGCGGCGGTGTCTGTCCGCGTAGCTCAGCAGGATAGAGCACAGGATTCCTTGTTTCAAACTGGGCGTCGCGATGGGAAACCGCGCGGCGGATCCGCTCAAAGTCGGGGAAAGCCGGGCGCACTCGCACCCGGCCAATCCCGAGCCAAGCCAGGCCGAAAGGCCCGGAAGGTGTAGAGACTGGACGGGCGGCGCCTAAGGGCCACGGCCTATGGCGAAGGGACAGTCCAGACCACGAACGCCTGCGGACACGCTGTCCAGGGCGGCGGCGCAAGCCGAAGTGGTATGAATCCTGGGGCCGTGGGTTCGAATCCCGCCGCGGACACCACCACCCTTCTGCGAATCGGCTCTCCGGCGGAGTCGTGGGGGCTCGGAAGCGCAGGAGTCCTGCGGTTTTGCGCGGATGACCTGGGGCTCCGCAAGCGGAACGAACGCCCAAATCTCTCTCTGAAGGGCCGATTCTCTCCGCGACCTGGGACTAGGGG
>CAIMWH010000191.1 GCA_903845065.1 uncultured Rhodospirillales bacterium
AGTATCGTCGGACATGGCGGGTGTGGCTCGGCGCGTTCGCGTGGAAAGGATGGCTTCGACACCCAGTCCTTAAACGTGATCAACGCCTTACGCGACGCCCGCCAGCGAATCCCTGCCACGCCGTGAATAAGATGGGCTAGGCTGTCGGTCGCGTTCAGCCCGAGGCCGACCACCACGAAGGCGGGCGCCATGGTGATCAGGCGGCGCAGCCATAGCGGAGTCTGCAGGTGCAGGAAGTCCTGCATGATGCTTTGCCCGGCCATGGTGGCGACCACCGAGCTGGAGAAGCCCGAGGCCAGCAGCGAGGCAAGGAAGACGAAGCCGGCGGCGCCGCCGAGCAGCGGGACCAGGGTGCGGTAGGCGGTCTCGAGTTCGGCGATGTCGGCGTGGTCGGGGTGAAAGGTGGTGGCGGCCATCGCCACCATCGCCATGTTGACGAGTCCGGCGAGGCCGAGGGCGCAGAGCACCTCGATGTTGGAGAAGCCCAGCACGCGGCGGCGTTCGGCGTCATCGCGGGTGATCACCCGGTCCTGCATGAGGGCCGAGTGGAGATAGATCGCGTGCGGCATCACGGTGGCGCCGATGATGGCGACCGCGAGGGACAAAGCGCCGGCGTCGGGCAGATGGGGGATGGCGATGCCGCGCGCCACGCCTGCCCAGTGCGGCGGGGCGATGATCAGTTCGACGGCGTAGCACAGGCCGATGATGGCGACGAAGCCAGCGACCACGATCTCGATCGGGCGGAAGCCGCGGTTGCCGAGCAGGAGGATGGCGTAGGTGACCACGCCGGTGACCACCAGGCCCACCATCAGGTCGATGCCGAACAGCAAAGAGAGGCCGATGGCGCCGCCGAGGAATTCGGCGAGGTCGGTCGCCATCGCCGCCAGTTCGCTGGCCGCCCACATGGCGATGCGGGTGCGGCGGGGGAAGCGGGCGCGGCAATGGGCGGCGAGGCTCTGGCCGGTGACGATGCCGAGCTTGGCCGAGAGGGACTGGAACATCATCGCCACCACGTTGGCGAGCACCACCACCCAGAGCAGGGAATAGCCGTAGCGGGCGCCGGCGGTGATGTTGGTGGCGAAGTTGCCGGGGTCCATGTAGGCGATCGAGGCGATTACCGCGGGGCCGGCGAAGGGCAGCCACGCGCGCCAGCCGCGGCGGCGCCCCTCGAGCGCGTCACGCCCGGCGGCGGCGGTGCGGCTGGACAGGCTGCTGTTGTCGACGGTTGTGCTCATCGCGATCGGGGTCCCATCCTGGGTGGCCGGGGTACAGGCTCTAAAGTGTAGCCTGTGCTACAAATCCATGCCGAGGATGTGGTTCATGCAAGACGCTTGTCAAGTCGGCGTTGGCGCTTGCCAATCGCCCCGGCGTTGGCGCTTGCCAATCGCCCCGGCGTTGGCGCTTGCCAATCGCGGCTGCCTTTGCTCTTGCTATGCGGCAATCGAGGAGAGCGCGCGTGGCGCCACGTACCGCACAGGCTGGGGACGACGACGCATCGGGCATGCCGACGGAGCCGACGCAGGCGCGTCGCTTTGGCAAGGCGCGCACGGCGCAGGCGCACGCCCTGCTGGAGGACTATGCCGAGCTGATCGCCGACCTGATCGCCACCGGCGGCGAGGCGCGGCCGACCGATATCGCGCGCCGGCTCGGCGTCTCGCACGCCACCGCCATCAAGACCATCGCCCGGCTCAAGCGCGAGGGGCTGGCCACCGCGCGGCCCTATCGCGGCGTGTTCCTCACCGAGGCCGGCGAGGCGCTGGCGCAGCGGATGAAGGCGCGGCACCGCATCGTGGTGGACCTGCTGCTGCGGGTGGGGGTGCCGGCGGAGGCGGCTGAGCAGGATGCCGAGGGCATCGAGCACCATGTCTCGGACGCGACGCTGGCGGCGTTCGCGGCGTTTCTGGCGGCCAAACCCTGAACGAGGACGCGCTTGGCGGGCCGATGTCGAACGGGTCGCGCCGGGTTTGTCAGCTCTACGCCGGGGCGTGCTCCATTGTGGCTGGCGCCGCGGCGGTCACGATTGGGAGCGAGATGGTGAAGCGCGCGCCGCCGTCGCAGTTGGCGCCCTCGAGCATTCCGCCCATGTCGGTGATGATCCGGTAGCAGATCGAGAGTCCGAGCCCGGTGCCGGCGCCGGCGGATTTGGTGGTCACGAAGGGCTCGAACAGGCGGCTCAGGACAGCCGGCGGCAGGCCGCCGGCGCGGTCGCTGATGGTGATGCGCAGACGGGTGTTGTCCTCGACGATGGCGATCGCCACCTCGCGCGGCGTATCGTTGGCGGTGTGGGCGTAGGCATCGGCGGCATTGCCGAGCAGATTGAGGATGACCTGTTCGAACGCCGGCGGGTCACCGCTGACCATCGGCAGGCTGGGCGGGACGGCGCGGCGCAGGGTGACGTTGGCGTGGCGCAGGCGCGGCGCCGCCAGTTCCAGGGCGTTCTCGATCGCTGCCATCGGCGCGAACGGAACGCGCACCGGCGCATCGTTGCGGGCGAACCGGCGCACCCGGTCGATCACGCCCGCGGCGCGTTCGACGAGATCGCCCACCTTGGCGGCCGTCCGCGCCAGGGCGGGATGGTCGGGCAGCAACACGTCGAGCGACATCGCCAGGGTCGCGGCATGCAGGCCGATCGCCGCCAGGGGCTGGTTGAGCTCGTGGGCCATGCCCGCGGCCATCTCACCGAGAAAGGCGAGCTTGGCGGCCTGGTTCAACTCCTGGCGCAGCACGTCCACCTCGGTGACGTCCCAGTCGAAGGCGGTGATGATGCCGCCTGTCGGGTGCGTGCGGGTGAACACCATCTGGTCATTGATGTGCCGGTGCGTGCCGTCGCGGAAGGTGATGTGGTAGTCGAACGCCGCGGTGCCGGTGGCGATGGCGCGGGCGAACAGTTCGACCCTGCGCGCCGCCGTCGCGGCATCGGTCAGCCGGGCAAAGGCGCCGATTTCGCGCAGTTCTTCAACGGTGTAGCCGGTCAGGCCGAAAACGTTCTCGGAGACGAAGCCCAATCCCTCCAGGACCGGCAAGGCGCCGCTGTCGTCGACCGTGAGTTCGTAGAACACGCCCGGGGTGCTGGCCAGGATATCGTGCAGCCGGCGCTCCGCCTTCTCGACGGCGCCCAGCAGGGCGCGGCGTTCGGTGATGTCGCGATAGACCGACATCCATCGGCCGACCGATGGGGACGCCTGGGGTAGGATGCTCGTGACCACATCGACCCATACGGTCGCGCCATCGTCCCGTTGCAGCCGATATGTCCCCGGCCCCGGCTGACGGCCCGCCCGCAGGTCCGCTTCCCGTCCGTCGACCAGCGGCCGGTCATCGGGATGAGGCAGCAGGCAGTCGGGATCGGCGGTCACCGTCGCCGGATCGAAGCCGATGACCGCGGTGCTGGCCGGCGAGACGAATTCGATGGTCGTCGGTTGGCCGTGGGGGGCGTTCCAGATCACCACCATGTCGGGCAGCCCGCCGGCGATTTCCGCCTGCCAGGCGCTTTGCTGTTCGGCGACCGCCTGTTGCACCCGGCCCAGCCGCCGCCGCTCGGCGCGATAGAGCAGCACCACCCCCAGCAAGGCGCCGGCGGTGGCCAGCAGGGCCAGCCCCGCCATCCGCCAGCGCAGCCCGGCCAGTATCCCGGCGTTGGCGCGGTGCAGCGCCTCCGCGCTCATTGCCGAGGTCACGATGATGCCTCGCCGCAAGGTACGACTGATGGCGAGGTCGCCCGGCGCGGAGCGGGGCGGCGTTCCCGTGGTGGAGAGCGGGCCGGTCTCGGACGGCGGCGACGCGGCCCCGCCGGGCAGCGTCCAGACCAGTGAGCCGTCCTTGCGGAACAGGGAGGTCTTGATGTCGGCGTCGTGCTTGGGGGCGCGGCTGATCAGGCTGTCGGGGTCCACCGAGACGACGCTGACGCCGATCAACTTGCCCGCGGTGTCCCGCAGGCGATGCGCGAACTGCATGCTGCGCCGATTGGACAGGCGACCCATGACCGGCGAACTCACATAGTTGGTCTGCCCTTCGAGCAGCACGGCCTGGATATGGCGCCGATCACTGAGGTCGAGCGGCGGGGTCACCACGCCGACGACGGTCGACCAGGTAGCATAGCCGTTGCGGTCGACGATTGCCACCTGCAGGACGTCCCGCCCGTCCATCGCCAGATTGTCCAGCAGCCGGTTCTGCGCGGTCTGCACCGGGATGCCGGGCGCCTCGAGGGAGCGGACCAGGGCGATGACCTCGGCCAGACCATGCAGCGCATCGTAGCGCAGCATCTGGGAGTCGAGATAGGCGGCCATTTCATCGACCGCCTCGTCGATGCGGGTGACGGCATTCTGGCGGGACACGTGCGCGCTGTGGGCGCGCAACTCGCGATCGAATATCGCGCACGGGACCGCCACGACGACGAGCACGATGATCACGGCCGAGGCGTAGCGGCCGCGCCATTGCGGGGACCATTTGCCGTTCGTGTCGATAAGCATCGCCTAGCTGTCCGGTTGAAGCGCGTCGGCATCGACCTCGATCAGCCGCCCGCCATGGCTTGTCGTCCCGCGGGTCACTCGCACTCCGGCACGCAGTGCTGCGGCATCGATGGCCGCATCCAGCGTCGCGATATTTTGCGGATCGGGGGTGGAGCCGGGGGTATCGGGGTTTTCGACGCGGAAGCGGATGCCGGACTCGTTGTCCATCACCGTCACGGCGATGATGGACCCCGGCTCGGCATCGCATGCCACCCGGACGAGGCACTCCGACAGCACATCGGCAAGGGCGGCGGGATCGCCGGCCACGCGGCGGTTGGCGTCGAGGTTGATGGTGGACTGGCGGCGCCACAGCGGCACCCGATGCACCACCTTGGCGAAGGCGCCGCGCAGGATCGGATAGGGCTGGTTGTCAGGGGTATCGTCGGTCACGACCGGCGCCTTGCCGGCGTGGTTCAGGCTCGGACGCGGCTGGCGGCGGTGCGCCGCCTCGATGGCGGCGCGGATCATGTCAGCCAGCATGCGCGGGCGCAGCGGCTTGGCGAGAAAGCCGAAGATCGGATTGCGGCCGGCGTCGAACGCCACTTCCAAGGTGGCGTGGCCCGAAATCAGGATCACCTCGGTGGGGTGGTTGGCATCCAGATCGGTGGCGATGGCGCGGGCCAGTTCGAGGCCATCCATCCCGGGCATGCGCAAATCGGTGACCACCACCGAAATCGCCGGGTCCGCCCGCAGCCGCGCGATCACGCTGCCAGGATCATCGGTGGAGAGCGCCTCGAAGCCCACCATCTGCAAGTAGGAGGTCAATGCCTCGGCGACATCGAGGTTGTCATCGACGACGAGGACGTTGCCTTGATGACTGCCGGCCAGGACCGGCATGTTGATCGCGAGGGTCATGATGTTAGTGATCTCCGTTGGCAGCATGATGATGTCACGCAGCGTGTAGCCATGACCGCGCACGGCCTCGATGGTGGCGAGGCCGCCGAGCGAGCCGATGATCGTGCGCAGGCGGCTGATCAGATTATCGACCCGGCGGATGCCGTTTGCCGGGTCATGCAAGGCGAGGTGGGGGAAGAACTGATCCCGCCGCACCTCCTGGCCGGAGGACCTGAACAGGGCCCAGGCGACGTCCCGCTCATGGTTGGTCAGGGTCAGCGATTCGCCGGCAGGGTTGGTGAGCGCGCGGGACTCCTGGCAGATCGACCATCCGTGCGCGCGCGCGATGCGGGTTTGCGCATCGGGGGCGGGCGTGGGGCCGAAGCGCCGCAGTGATGCGCGCATGCGGGCGAGAATTTCGCGCGGGGGGGCGGTCTTGACGATGTAGTCATCCGCGCCGCGCTCGAGGCTCAATATCCGGTCGGTCGGATCGGTATTGCCGGACAACAGCAGGATCGGCCCGCTGAACTGCCGGCGGATGGACATCAGCATCAGGGACAGATCGAGCCCGCCGACGAACTGGTCGAGCACCAGCAGTCGCGGCTGAGCCGATTGGAGTTCCTCCATCAGACGCTCGGCGCTGCTCAGGATGCGCGGGGCGAAGCCGTGGGCGGCGAGATAGCCACGGATGGCGTCGGCGAAGTCGATATCGTCCTCGACGATCAGGACGGGGATCGGGCGGCCGTTGAAACCGGCCTCGATCGTATCGGGTTGCAGAGAGATTTGCGACATCGTACCGTACCGAAGCGCCATCCAAGGAATGGCCGCTTGCCCATCGTTGTAGTTCCCTGTTCATGCTGACCGCCAGTGGCGGGTCGGGTCTGAACATAAGGTATCTTCTCATGAAAATTGCAGAGAATATCGTAAATTTTTGTCAAATCTGACGCTGCGCAATTACCATGACGATATTCGAGAACGATTATAATTCCGATATTGGATTTATAATCGGCGGACCGTACCGCGCCTTGCGTCCCGGTTGTCCGGCCGAGCGCACGGTATGCGAGGTTCGGTTCGGCGCGGCGGGGGGAGGCGCGACGGGCGCTTGATGGCCGCGGGTGCGGTCACCCTCCGGGCGGCGAGGCGCCGGGACGGGAGGGTGACCGCAGTGCGGGCCATCCGTCGTTCAGCAGGGTGGGAGACGTGTCCGCCAGGCGGTGTCAGACGACCCCTTTGTCGCGCAGTTTGTTGAATTCCCGCGCGCTGACGCCGAGC
>CAIMWH010000192.1 GCA_903845065.1 uncultured Rhodospirillales bacterium
AGTATCGTCGGACATGGCGGGTGTGGCTCGGCGCGTTCGCGTGGAAAGGATGGCTTCGACACCCAGTCCTTAAACGTGATCAACGCCTTACGCGACGCCCGCCAGCGAATCCCTGCCACGCCGTGAATAAGATGGGCTAGCTTTCGTCGCGCCCGCGCATGCGGCGGCCGAGGGCGAGTTCGGTGACCACGCCGTGCAGCGTGCGGAGTTCCTGCTCGGTGACTTCGCCGCGCTGGAAGAGATGGCGCAGGTTGCGCACCATGCCGGGGCGCTTGGGCAGGTTGCGCAGGAAGCCGCATTCGTCGAGCTCGTCCATCAGGTGGCCGAGGAAGTTTTCCAGTTCGCCCTTGTTGGCCACCCGGGTTTCGTTGGTCATCAGGCGGCGCGGCACGGTTTCCTCGGTGGCGGACCACCATTCGTAGGCCATCACCATCACCGCCTGCGCCAGGTTGAGCGACATAAAGGCGGGATTGAGCGGGTAGCGGATGAGGGCGTCGGTGCAGGCAATATCGTCGTTGTCGAGCCCTGCCCGCTCCGGCCCGAAGAGCAGGCCGGCCCGCAGGTCGCGCGCGGTGACGGAGCGCAACTCGGCGGCGGCGCCACGCGCGGTATAGACCGGCTTCACGATGTGGCGCGGGCGTGGGCAGGTGGCGAAGACGTGGTGGAGGTCGGCCACCGCCGCCGGCACGTCGGGGTAGACCACGAGCTGATCCAGGATGCGGTCGGCGCCCGAGGCATTCCGCCAGGCCTTGTCCTGCGGCCAGCCGTCACGCGGGGCGACGAGGCGGAGCTCGAACAGCCCGCCGTTGGCCATGGCGCGAGCGACGGCGCCGATGTTGTCGGCGAGTTGCGGGCGCACCAGGATGACCACCGGCGCGTTGCCGATGGGGCCGATATCGGCGCCCCCATCTCTTCCGGTCATGGGCTAGCCGCGCCGCCAGATGGTGCCGTCCGGGCCGTCTTCGAGCTGGATGCCTTTGTCGGTGAGTTCCTTGCGGATGGCGTCGGCGCGGGCGAAGTCCTTGGATTTGCGGGCGGCGATGCGTTCGGCGATGGCGGCTTCGATGGCGGCGCTGTCATCGCCTTCGCCACGGAACCACTCGGAGGGATCGGTTTGCAGGAGGCCCATCAGGCTGCCGGCGGCGCGCAGGCCGGCGGCGGCGGCGACATCGCCGGCCATGGCGGCATCGGCCAAGGCGTGCATGGCGGCGACGGCGAGCGGGGTGTTGAGATCGTCACACAGGGCGTCCAGCACCGTTTCGGGGATGGGCGCGCCGGGGGCGGCTTGGGTGCGATCCAGCGCGCGGTAGAAGCGGTCGAGTTCCTTGCGGGCTTCGGCCAGCGCGGCGTCGTTGAAATCGAGCAGGCCGCGATAGTGGGTTTTGAGCAGCAGGAAGCGCGCCGCCTCGGCCGGCACCTTGGCCAGCACATCGCGGATGGTGATGAAGTTGCCCAGGCTCTTGGACATCTTCTCGCCGTTGATCACCAGCATGCCGTTGTGCATCCAGGTGTGGGCGAAGGTGCTGCCGGGGAAGGCGCAGAGGGACTGGGCGATCTCGTTCTCGTGGTGGGGGAAGATGAGGTCGGTGCCGCCGCCGTGGATATCGAAGCTCTCGCCGAGATAGCGCCAGGACATGGCGGAGCACTCGATGTGCCAGCCAGGCCGGCCGCGACCCCAGGGGCTGTCCCAGCCCGGCAGTTCGGGGGTGGAGGGCTTCCACAGCACGAAATCGCCGGCGTCGCGCTTGTAGGGGGCGACATCGACGCGGGCGCCGGCGAGGAGTTCGTCGGGGCTGCGGCCGGAGAACTTGCCGTAGTCGGCGAAGCTGGGGACGGCGAACAGCACGTGGCCATCGGCGGCGTAGGCGTGACCGGAGGCGATCAGCCGCTCGATGATCATGATCATCTGGGCGATGTTGTCGGTGGCGCGGGGCTCCACGTCGGGCGGCAGGTTGCCGAGGGCGGCGATATCGGCGTGGTAGTCGGCCAGGGTGCGCGCGGTGATGGCGGCGATGGGCTCGCCGCTTTCGCGGGCGCGGGTGTTGATCTTGTCGTCCACGTCGGTGACGTTGCGGACGTAGGTGACCTTGGGGAACAGCACGCGGAGCAGGCGCGCCATCACATCATAGACGACCGCCGGGCGGGCGTTGCCGATATGGGCGAGGTCATAGACGGTGGGTCCACAGACGTACATCCGCACATGGTTCGGGTCGATCGGCTGGAAGTCTTCCTTCCGCCGGGAGACATAGTTGTGCAGACGCAGTTCGGGCATCGCGTGGCCTCTCGGGTTGATGGGTCCTTGTCGAGCACGCGGGCGTAGAAATCAACGGCCGCAAGGCGGACCTGCATTGTCCGCCGGGCGCCCATGGGCGCCTGCTTTTCATTCAATATGTGGGAGGCGCTTGACAAAGCGGGGTGGGCCTCGCCTTTCCCGCCCATGATCGTGGTCCTGATATCCATCATCCTCGGCGGCAGCGCCGTTATCGCATTGGCGGCCTGGGCCGGCTGGCAGGCGATTGGCGCCGAGTTGTGGCAGGCCATCTGGGTGGTGCCGCCGGCCGTGCTCCTGATGCTGGTGCAGTTGTGGCTCTCCGCTTTGGCCTGGCGGATTTCGATCGGCGGCGGGCCGCGGGTGTCGCGCTATTTCCGTATCCGGTGGATGCGCGAGGCGGTGAACAACATGCTGCCGGTGGCGCAACTCGGCGGCAACATTCTCGCCGTGCGGCTGCTCAATCACCGTGGCGTGGCGACGGCAACGGCGGCGGCGGGCACCACGCTCGATATCACCATCGAGGTGGTGACCCAGTTGATCTTCACCATGGCGGGGTTCGCCGCCCTGGCGCTGGCCGGCCCGCCGGGTGCCGCCGGCTGGGCGAGCGGCATCCTGGCGCTGATGACAATGGGGGTCGGCGGTTTCGTCATCGCCCAGCGCATCGGCCTGCTCCCACTTCTCGAAGCCTTGATCCGCCCGATCGGCCGCTTCTTCCCCGGCGTCACGCTCGAAAGCGTGCGTGCCCTGCACGGCGAACTGATGCGCCTGCACCGTGACACAAAGGCATTGATCGCCGCCGGCACGCTGCACCTCGCTGCCTGGATCATCGGCATCGCCGAAACCTGGGTGGCGCTGCTCGCGATGGGGCATGGCGCCGGATTCACCCAGGCGCTGGTGATCGAAAGTCTCGGCATGGCGGCCCGCAGCGCCGGCTTCGCGGTGCCCGGCGCCCTCGGCGTGCAGGAAGGCGGCCTCGTCGTCGTCGCCGGCCTCTATGGCATCCCGGCGGACGCCGCCATCGCGCTCTCCATGGTCAAGCGCGCCCGCGAAGTGGTGATCGGGGTGGCCGGCCTGCTGATGTGGCAGTGGGCCGAGGGCCGCCGCCTGCTCCGTCGCCGCGCCGGCTAGCCGCCGCCGAACAAGCCCAACGCCACCACCAGCCCCGCCACCGCCGCCGCCCCGCCCGATACCCCGGCCACAATCGCCAGCGCCTTCATCCGCGCCACGATCGAGACCGACGACAGCACGATGCCGATCTGCAGCGTGCCGGCCACCAACTCATACAAATGATAGCGGTGGAACGCGTGATCGCGCGCCTCCTCGCTGGCATGGGCCTTCTCGGCAGCCTGCTTGCGGCCCTTGGTCGCCTCGTCATCATCCAGCCGCTTCGCCTCGCTACGGGCCGCGTCGATCTTCCGGCGGAGCGCCTGGTCGGTATTCCCGGGCAGGCTCTCCAGCAGATCGGCGTGCAGGCTGTACAGGTTGGCGCGAATGTTCTTGGCCTGGAAGAACGCCCAGTCATCGCTCGCCGCGACATGAAACGTGAGATAGGCGTTCTGGGCGCTCTTCTCGCCGATCTCCGCCACCGCGAGTGCCCCCGCCAGCACCGCCACCAACATCGCCACGTTGCGCGGGAATGTATCGCCGGGTGTGCCGTGCAACGCCGCGTGATGCGCGTGCTCGATCGTCTCCTTGGCGTTGTCCACCCCGTCGCTCATCCCTGGTCCCTTCGCTCCGCGCAACAGCACATGCACCGGCGAGCGGCCGGTGCCGGCAGGCTATACATCGATCGTGGTAAAATATGGACTGCGCCGGCATAGTGCCAAGCACGCTCGAGGCACCGGGCAGGCCCAAGAGAAAGGCTCAGGATGGTGGGTGCGACAGGGATTGAACCTGTGACCCCCGCCGTGTGAAGGCGATGCTCTCCCGCTGAGCTACGCACCCATCCTGAGGGTCGTGGTGATAGTGTCCGCCCCTTACCCCTGTCAAGGCACCCAAGCATGCTTCTTCGCCTCGCCGTCGCAACCCTGCTCCTCGCCCTGACGCATCCGGCGGTCGCGCAACCCGCCGCCACGCCGGACAAGACGGGCGCGCAGCTGTCCTACGCGGTCTATGCGGCTGGCCTCAACGTGACCAATTTCGAGGTGAAAACCGCATTCAGCCCGGCGGCCTACCGCATCAACCTCAGCTTCAGCACCGCCGGCATGTTCAGCCTGTTCCTGCCCGCCCACATCGACAGCTTCGCCCAGGGCACCTGGTCCGGCACGCGTCCGGCGCCGGTGCGCTATGCTTCGTGGGGCACCGTGCGCGGCAAGCTCCGCCGCGTCACCATCGATTATCGGGACACCCAGCCCGTGCTGCTCGAACTCGAACCGCGCGACGATGGGGACCATCTGCCGGTGCCGCCCGGCCAGGAGCAGGGTGGCATCGATACCCTGAGCGGCCTCGCATTCCTGGTGCGCCAGATCGCCGACACCGGCAATTGCGACGGCGAGGCCCGCCTGTTCGATGGCCGCCGTGTCATGCAGGTGGTCTCCCGCACCGCCGGCCGCGAAACCCTGTCCGCCGAGGGCCGCTCCAGCTTCGCCGGCCCGGCGCTGCACTGCGTCCTCAGCGGCCACCTCCTCGCCGGCTTCCAGCGCGATGACGATGCCGCCGAACGCAACCGCCTGCATATCAGCGAGGCCTGGCTCGCCCCGGTGGTGCCCGGACACCCGCCCGTCCCGGTACGGATCATCTTCGAGGCCCGCTTCTTCGGCCACGCCACCGCCTACCTCACCGAGGCCGCCGCGCTCAAAGCCCCCTGACCCGGTGTCGGCGCCAGGCGGGCGCCGCAATGTCATGCAATAGTGACAAATGACGAAATTCGTCATATATGACAGCCATGAGCCTGACCCGAACCCCGTCCGAGACCGCCCGCTCCGAGGTGACGCGCAATGCGATCATCTCCACCGCGGAGCGTTTGTTCCGCAGCATGGGCTACCAGAAAACGGCGGTGGCCGACATTGCGCGTGAACTCTCCATGTCGCCGGCCAATGTCTACCGGTTCTTCCCGAGCAAGGCCGCCATCAACGAGGCGATCTGCGCCCGCATCGTCGGCGCGCTCGGCGAACGCGCCTGGGCGGTGGCGCGTGGGCCTGGCACGGCGGCGGACCGTATCCGCGCGCTGTTCAGTGTGATGCAGTCCAGCACTCTGGAGTTGGCGTTCCAGGAGAAGCGCATGCATGACATGGTGGCCGTCGCCATGGACGAGCATTGGCCGGTCATCGAGGAACACGTCCGCAGTATCGACACCGCATTGCGCCATATCATCATGGACGGCCAGGTGAGCGGCGAATTCGCCCGCCTTGATCCGGATGCCACCGCCCGCCTGGTTCACGCCACCATGATCGGCTTCAGCCATCCGGTGCTGATCCAGCAATGCTTCAATGACCAGGACCTTCCGGCGATGGCCGTCGGGATGGCCGAGTTCTGCCTGCGGGCGCTCCGGCCGGATATCTGACGAATATTGACATTCGTCATATCGTCAGCATATGAGAGCGCATCTCGCCCCAGGATGTGCCATGACCGCCCACCGCTCCCCGCTTTGGCTTGCCTTGCTGCTCCCGCTGGTGCTGGGCGGCTGCTTCGAGCGCACCCAGGCGGCGGTGGAGGACGCTCCCCGCCCGGTGCAGGTGGTCCGCGTCGCCCTCGCGCCGTCCACCGCCGCGCGCTCCTATGCCGGAACCGTCCGCCCGCGCCGTGAGGCCGATATCGGCTTCCGGGCCGCCGGCCGTGTCATCGCCCGCGAGGTTGACCTCGGCGCCCGCGTCACCGCCGGGCAAATTCTCGCCCGGCTTGACCCGACCGACCTCGCCCTCGCCGTGCGCAGCGCTACCGCCGACCTCGCCGCCGCCGAGGCACAGTCCACCCAGGCCACCGCCGACGCTGCCCGCAGCCGCACCTTGCTGGCCCAGGGCTGGACGCCGGCCGCCACCGATGAGGCCAAGCAGGCCACCGCGCGTACCGCGCTCGAACGTGTCACCTCCGCCCGGGCCGCCCTGGCGTTGGCCCGCAACCGGCTTGATTACGCGGTGCTGCGCGCACCCGCCGACGGCGTGATCACCGCCAACA
Source organism: uncultured Rhodospirillales bacterium (assembly GCA_903845065.1). Lineage (GTDB taxonomy): Bacteria > Pseudomonadota > Alphaproteobacteria > Acetobacterales > Acetobacteraceae > CAIYPH01. Next base: position 6,386 of record CAIMWH010000192.1, read on the forward strand.
TGGCCGATCCCGGGACGGTGGTGGCGGACGGGCAACCGGTGCTGCGCCTCGCCGAGGCCGGGGCGCTGGAGGTCGAAGTGGCGCTGCCCGAGGGCGCCGTCGCCACCGCCGGACAGAGCGCCACCATCACCGTGTGGGCGCGCGACGATCAGCCGCTGCAGGCCACGTTGCGCGAGGTTTCCCCCACCGCCGATCCGAAATTGCGCACCTACACCGCCCGCTACGTCATCGCCGCGCCGCCGCCCTGGCTCGCACTGGGGATGACCGCGACGCTCAGCCTGGCGAGCCCGGTTGGCGAGGCGGTTGCCACCCTGCCGGCCGCGGCGCTGACCGATCGCGGCCATGGGCCGGTGGTCTGGGTGGTTGACGGCGGGCGCCTCGAAGCCCGCCCGGTCATCGTGCGCGCCCTGCGCGAGGACCGCGTGCAGGTCACCGGGCTGCGCGAGGGTGAACTGGTGGTTGGACTCGGCGTTCAGAAGCTCGATCCCGCCGCCCGGGTGCGGGTGGCCGATATCCGCCCGGCGGGGGTGTGAGGTGGGGCGCTTCAATCTCTCGGCCTGGGCAGTCGCGCATCGCAGCCTCGTCGGGTTTCTGATCGCGCTGCTGTTTGCCGCCGGTGGCCTGTCCTACAGCCGCCTTGGCCGTGCCGAGGACCCCAGCTTCACGGTGAAACTCCTGGTCGTCACCGCCGTATGGCCCGGCGCCACGGCGACGGAAACCCAGGACCAGGTGGCCGAGCGCGTCGAACGCAAGTTGCAGGACCTGGCGTGGCTCGACCATCTCAACACGTTCGTGCGGCCGGGGTTTGTCGCCATCCTGGCCAATTTCCGCGACGACACGCCGCCGGCGCTGGTGCCGGAACTCTATTATCAGGCGCGCAAGAAACTCGACGACCTCCGCCCGGAGTTGCCGGCCGGCGTCATCGGCCCGGCGGTGAACGACGAGTACACCGATGTGTATGGCGCGGTGTTCGCGCTCACCGGGGCGGATAACGCCGAACTGGTGCGGCAGGCCGAGCATGTGCGGGATCGGCTGCTGCGTGTGCCCGGCGCCGAGAAGGTGAATATCGCGGGGGAAATTCCGCGCACGCTGTTCGTCGAGTTCAGCCATGCCCGGCTTGCCGCGCTCGGGGTGACGGTGAAGCAGATCTCGGACGCGCTGGCCAAGCAGAACGGGCTCGTGGCGGCAGGGCTGGTGGAGAGCCCGACGACGCGTATTCCGGTGCGCGTCGAAGGGGCGATCGACGGCGCCGCCGCTTTGGCCGAGGTGCCGGTGGCCGCCAACGGCCGGTCCATCCGGCTGGGAGACGTTGCCACCATCACGCGCGGCTACGTCGAGCCGCCGCAGAGCGAGATCCGCCATAACGGCCAGGGGGCCGTCGTCATCGGCGTTTCCGTCCGCAAGGGTACCAACGGGCTCGATTTCGGTGTGGCCTTGCAGGCCGAGGTGGCGCGGCTGCGGGCGGACCTGCCGGTCGGCGTGGAGTTCCAGCAGATCGCGGATCAGCCGGAGGTGATCGGCGAGGCCGTGGGCGAGTTCATCCTGAAGTTTGGTGTCGCCCTCGGCGTGGTGCTGCTGGTGTCCTTCGCGTCACTCGGGTTTCGCGTCGGCATCGTGGTGGCGCTGGCGGTGCCGCTGACGTTGGCGGTGGTGTTCATCGTGATGGAGATGATGGGCATCGAATTGCAGCGGATTTCGCTGGGCGCGCTCATTCTCTCGCTCGGGCTGCTCGTCGATGACGCGATTATTGCCATCGAAACCATGGTGGTGAAGCTGGAGGCGGGGTGGGACCGGATGCGGGCGGCGAGTTTCGCCTGGACCTCCACCGCGTTTCCGATGCTGACCGGCACGCTGGTGACGGCGGCCGGGTTCCTGCCGGTGGGGATCGCGAAATCGACTTCGGGGGAATATGCCGGCGGGATTTTCTGGGTGGTGGGGATCGCGCTGCTTGCCAGTTGGATCGTGGCAGTGGTGTTCACGCCGTATCTTGGGGTGCTGCTGCTGCCCAATCCGACGGGCAATCATGGGCATGACGCGCCCTACAGCACGCGGCCGTATCGCGGGTTGCGGTCGCTGGTCAGTTGGTCCGTCCAGCATCGTGGCCTGGTGGTGCTGGGCACCGTGGGGCTGCTGATTTTGTCGGGTGCCGGGATGGGCAAGGTGCGGCAGCAGTTTTTCCCGAATTCGGCGCGCCCGGAACTCATCATCGACGTGACGCTGCGGCAGGGTGCGAGCCATACCGCGACGCTGGCGGCGGTAAAGAAGGTGGAGGCGGCGCTGGCGGGGGATGGCGATATCCGCTGGTCCACCGCCTATATCGGGGCCGGGCCGCCGCGGTTCTTCCTCGCGTTCAATCCCGCGCTGCCGAATGACGCGGTGGCGACGGTTATCCTTACCACCACCGATCAGGCCGCCCGCGAGCGGGTGCGCGACAAGCTGATGGCGTTCGCCGCGCGAGACCCCATTCCCGAGGCGCGTATTCGGGTGTCCCGCCTGGAACTTGGGCCGCCCGTGGGGTTCCCGGTGTCATTCCGCGTGGTGGGGCAGGATATCGCCGCCGTGCGCACGGTGGCGGACCAGGCGCTGGTGGCGCTGCGGGGGACGCCGGGCGCGCGGGATGCGCAATTGGCCTGGCAGGATCGGGCGCCGTCGGTGCGGCTCGCGCTTGATCAAGCACGGATTCGGCAGTTGGGGCTGACGCCGGGGGATATCGGACAGACCCTCAACACCCTCATCAGCGGCACCACCGCGACGCAGATCCGTGACCGGACCAAGCTGGTGGACGTGGTGCTGCGCGCCACCGCCGGCGAGCGGGCGGATATCGGTGGGTTGCCCGATCTTTCGATCCCGACCGATGCGGGGCCGGTGCAGTTGGGGCAGTTGGCGCGGGTGGAGATCGTCACCGAGGAGCCGATCCTGTGGCGGCGTGACCGGGAGCCGTATCTGACCGTGCAGGCGGATATCCAGGACGGGTTGCAGGCGCCCGATGTGACGGCGGCGGCGTTGCCGCTGATGCGGGCGCTCGCGTTGCCGCCGGGGGTGCGGATCGAGACGGGGGGCGCGGCGGAGGAGTCGCAGAAGGCCAACGGGGCGCTGTTCGCGGTGTTCCCGCTGATGGCGGCGGCGATGGTGCTGCTGCTGATGATCCAGTTGCAGAACCTGCCGCGCGCCTTGATGGTGCTCGCCACCGCGCCGCTCGGGCTGATCGGGGCGGTGGGCGCGTTGCTGGTGACGGATGCGCCGTTCGGGTTTGTGGCACTCCTCGGGTTGATCGCGTTGGCGGGGATGATTATGCGCAACACCATCATCCTGGTGGACCAGGTGCGGCAGGACCAGTTGGATGGGCTGTCGCTGCGGGCGGCCATTATTGAATCGACGGTTCGCCGCGCCCGACCGGTGGTGCTGACGGCGCTGGCCGCGGTGCTGGCGTTTGTGCCGCTGAGCTTCAACGTGTTCTGGGGGCCGATGGCCCTGGTGATGATCGGCGGCCTGATCGGCGCCACCGTTCTCACTTTGGTGTTCCTGCCCGCGCTCTACGCCCTCGCATTCCGCGCCCCGCGCGGCGCGACCGAGGCGGGCGGCGCGGCCGTGGCCCCCTCGGTGGCATAACGCACAACGGCGACGCATATCTGCTTGGCAGCTACGTCATGCTCCCATAGGCTCGCTGCTTCGCGATCCAACGGAGAATACGTATGCGCCTCGCCGCCCGCCTCGCCGTGCTGGCTGTCGCTACCCTGCCCTGGGTGGCCCAGCCGGCCGATGCCGCCACCCTGCGCTGGGGCGGCCAACGCGATATCGGATCGCTTGATCCCGACTCCTTTGGCGATACCTTCACACTGGCGTTCCTCAACCATGTCTATGAGGGCCTGGTGCGCTATGACGGCACCCTCAAGGTGGAGCCGGCGCTGGCCACCTCGTGGGAAATCGTCTCCCCCACCGTATGGCGCTTCCATCTCCGCGCCGGGGTGAAGTTCCACGATGGCGCGGCCTTCACCGCGGATGACGTGGTGGCCTCGCTCAATCGCGCCACCCACGAATCCTCGCCGCTGAAGGGCAACCTCTCGGCCTACAAATCCTCGCGCGCGATCGATCCGCTGACCGTCGATATCGAACTCAACAGCGCCTATCCGTTGCTGCTGAACGATCTCACCAACATCTTCATCTTCTCCAAGCCCTGGCTGGTCACCAACCGCACCGAGATGCCCACCGATGTCGGCAAGGGGATCGAGGGCTATGCCACCGGCCACGCCAACGGCACCGGCCCGTTCATCCTGGAAAGCCGCCAGCCGGACCAGAAGACCACCATGAACGTCAACCCGGCGTGGTGGGACAAGCCGAAGCACAACGTCAGCCGCATCGAGTTCATCCCCATCACGTCGGACGCCACCCGCCTCGCCGGGCTGATGAGCGAGCAGGTCGATTTCACCAACGCGGTGCCGCTGCAAACCGTCGCGCGGCTCGAATCCGCCACCGGGGTGAAGCTGCTGCCGGCGCGGGAACTGCGCACGGTATTTTTCGCGCTCAACTTGAACGACAGGTTGACCGGCTCGGACATCACCGATCGCAATCCGCTGAAGGATTTGCGGGTGCGCCAGGCGCTTGACCAGGCGATTGATATCGAGGCGATCCGCAAGACCCTGATGCGCGGCTATTCGCGCAACACCGGCGCCATCGTCGATCCCACCATCCCGGGCTACACGCCGGCCCAGGAGCCGCGCGCGCCGTTCAGCGTGGATGCGGCGAAGAAGCTGCTGGCCGATGCGGGCTATCCCAACGGGTTCTCGCTCTCGCTGGTGTGCGCCAGCGACGGGTATGTGAACGAGGAACAGATCTGCCAGGCGGCCGCCGCGATGTGGGCGAAAATCGGCGTGAAGGCCAACATGTCGATCGGGCCGCGCGCGCAGGTGACGCAGAAGCGGGTGGCCGGGGCGTTCGATATCACGCCGCTGGGCTGGGCCAACGAACCGGCCATCGATGCCTATTCCATCCTGCTCCAGGTGGTGCACAGCAAGACGGCCGCCGCGGGGGTGTTCAACTGGGGCAACTGGGGGGATGCGGAGATCGACGCGCTCACCGATGCCTCGGCGGGGGAACTTGACCAGCCCAAGCGGCTTGCGCTGATGGCGAAAGCCCTGATGATCGCCAAGGACAAGATGCTGTTCCTGCCCTTGCACCAGCAGCCGATGATTTGGGCGATGCGCGACGCCGTGACCGATGTGGTGCAGCTTCCCGATAACAAGCCGCGCCATTGGCTGACCCGCATGAAGTAAGCCGCCTGCCCCCTCCCGCCCAACGCGGGAGGGGGGACTGAACGCCAATCCGAGGACCGTCCCGATGACCACCGACCTGCTGATCACCAACGTCCGCCCCCAGGGCGGCGCCACGACCACCATTGAAGTCCGCGCCGGGCGGATTGCCGCCATCGGCGGGCCGGTGCCGGCGGGCATCGCGACGCTGGATGCCGGAGGGCGGTTGGCCATTCCGGGCCTGGTGGAGGCGCATGCCCATCTCGACAAGACGTTGTGGGGGATGGCCTGGTATCCCAACAACGTCGGGCCGCGGCTGATCGACAAGATCGACAACGAGCGCAACTCCAAGCGCACCCTCGATATCAATGCAAAGCGGCAGTCGGCCCGGCAGGTGGCGCTCACGGTGGGGCATGGCACCACGCATATCCGCACCCATGTGGACGTGGACACTGATTGCGGGATTTCCAGCATCGAGGGGGTGATGGCGACGCGAGATGCGCATGCCGATCATGTGGACATGCAGATCGTGGCGTTTCCGCAGTCCGGCCTGCTGATTCGGCCCGGCACGCTGGAACTGCTCGATGCCGCCATGCGCCTCGGCGCCGATTCGGTGGGCGGACTTGATCCATGCGCCATCGACCGCGATCCCAAGGGCCACCTCGACGCGATTTTCGGGCTGGCGCAGCGCTATGGCAAAGGGGTGGACATCCATCTGCATGAGATGGGCGAGATGGGCGCGTTTTCGATGGAACTCATCATCGAGCGGGCGCGGGCGCTGGGCATGCGCGGGCAATCGGTGGTGATCAGCCACGCCTTCTGCCTTGGCATGGCGGATACGCCGGCGGTGGATCGCCTGTTGGCCGATCTCGCCGACGCCGAGGTTGCGATCATGACCACCGGGACGCCCTCCCGCCCGGTGCCGCCCCTGGTTCGTGCCCGCGCCGCCGGGGTAGTGGTGGGCGCCGGGTCAGACGGCATCCGGGATACCTGGGGGCCGTATGGCAACGCGGATATCCTGGAGCGCGCCATGTTCCTCGGCATGCGCAACAACCTGCGCAAGGACACCGAGGTGGAGGAAGCGCTCGATGTTTGCACCTATGGCGGCGCGGCGATGATGGGCGTTTCGGACTATGGGCTCGCGGTGGGCAAGCCGGCGGATATGGTGCTGCTGCCTGGCTATGGGCCGACCGAAGCGGTGGTCTCGCGCCCGCGCGACCGCATCGTGCTCAAGCGCGGCGTGGTGACGGCGCGGGATGGCGCGGCGCTGTTCCAGGTGGCCTGATGCGCACATTGCTGACGGCGCGGCATGTTCTCGGGCATGAGAATGGCCGGCATGTGCTGATCCCGGATGGCGTCGTCGTGTTCGAGGGCGACCGGATCATTCACGTCGGGCGGGACTTCGCCGGCGAGGTGGCCGTGCGGCACGATTTCGGCACGGCGCTGATTTCGCCGGGGCTGATCGACCTCGATGCGCTGTCGGACCTCGACACCACCATTCTCGGCTATGACAACCAGCCGGCGTGGGAGAAGGGGCGGATCTGGCCGAAATCCTACATGGATCGCGGGCCGTACGAGATGTATTCGCCCGACGAACTCTCGTTCCAGAAGCGGTATGCGTTTGCCATGCTGTTGCGCCACGGCATCACCACGGCGCTGCCGATTGCCTCGTTGTTCTATCGGGCGTGGGGCGAGACGGTGGGGGAGTTCGAGTCCGCCGCCACCGCCGCCGCCGATCTTGGGCTGCGCGCGTATCTCGGCCCGGCCTATCGCACCGGGAACACGTTCATCCACGAGGACGGGCGGATCGACTGCCACTACGACGAAGCCCGTGGCATGGCCGAACTCGATGCCGCCATTGCGTTCTGCCGTGCGCATGAAAATACCCATGGCGGGCTGGTTCGCACCATGCTGTCGCCCGATCGGATCGAGACCTGCACGCCCGATCTGCTGCGGCGGACCGCCGCCGCGGTGCGCGATCTTGATGTTCCCGTCCGCCTGCACTGCTGCCAGTCCAAGATCGAGTATGAGCTGGTGCTGAAGCAGCACGGGATGAGCCCGCCGGAATGGCTGGAGAGCCTGGGGTTTCTTTCGCCGCGTGCGCTGTTGCCGCATGGCTCGTGGGTCAGCGGCTCGCGCGGGTTGGATCGGCCGGGGCGCGATCTGGAGATTGTCGGCGAACACGGCGCGTCCATCGTCCATTGCCCGCTGGTGTCGGCGCGGGGCGGGCGGGCGCTCGACAGTTTCTCGAAATATCGGGCGCGGGGCCTCAAGATGGGGCTGGGGACCGATACCTGGCCGCCCGATCTGGTGACCAACATGCAGGTGGGCGTGCTGCTCAGCCGCGTGGCGGACGGCACCGCCGTCAACACCCGCGCGACGGACTACTTCGACGCCGCCACCATCGGCGGGGCGGATGCGCTCGGGCGGCCCGATCTTGGGCGCCTGATGGCGGGGGCGCAGGCGGATATCACGGTGTTCGATTTGTCGCACCCGCTGATCGGGCAGGTGATCGACCCGATCCAGACCCTGCTGATCGGCGGGTCCGGGCGGGATGTGCGGGACGTGTTCGTGGCGGGACGGCATGTGGTGCGGGGCGGTGCGTTGCCCGGCTTCGATCTGGGGGCGGCGCATGGGCGGGCGCAGGCGCAGTTCGATGGGCTGGTGGCCAGGTATCCCGAGCGGACCTGGAAGCATCCGCCGGTGGAGGCGATATTTCCGCCGAGCTACCCACCGCTCACAGATGCTGGATATTCGCCGTCGCCAGGGTGATCTGGCCGAGTAGTTCGATGCGCATGTCCGTGGCGCCGAGCGCTTCGGCCTTGGTGGAGGTGTTGGCGTAGAGGAAGGTGTTGCCGCCGACCTGCTGCCAGCCCACCGCGCCAGACGCCAGGGTGGTGCCGGTGAGATTGCCGGCGATGGTGAAGACGCGGTTGAGGCCGCTGAGGTCGATCAGGTCCCGCGCCGGGTTGAAGCCGCTGATCACGTCGGTGGCGGCCTGGGTGGAGTCCGAGGCGGCGCCGTAGAGCAGGGTGGTGCCGCCGGTGCCGAGGCGGAGTGCGTCGGCCGCTGCCCCGCCGTCGATCCAGACATGGGCTTGCATTGCGCTGGCGTCGATGGCGTCGGCGCCGGCGAGGCCGAAGACGAAAGTGGGGGTGGCGCTGCCGACCTGGCCGGCGAGGTTCACCGTATCCGCCCCGATCGCGCCGACCACCACATCGAACGCCGTCGCCGTGCCGGCCAGGCCGAGCGTGGTGTCCCCCGGTGTCACGGTCAGCGCATAGACGCCGGCCGGCAGCGGTGCCGCCGCCACCTGCAACGTGGCGCCGCCGCCCGCCGTCACCAGGGCAAACCGCGCCGCCGCCGCGCCGCCGAGCGCAAAGCCGAAGCCGTCCCCGGCCATGCCGCCCAGTTGCGCCACGCTCGCCAGCCGCATCGCTCCAGGCAGGCTCGTCGCAAGTGTGGAAGCCGGGGCCAGCGCGCCGCCCACCGGCGCCAGGCTCACCCCGGAGGGCAATTGCGGGTTGAAGGTGAAGCCGAGCGTCGCGGTGCCGATGTTCCCTGCCGCATCCGCGCTGCTCGCCAACAGCGTGTGGGCTCCCGGCGCCAGGCCGGTCGGCGTGAACACCCACGCGCCGGCACTGTTGGCCACCGCGCTGCCCAGCGTCCGCCCTGCCTCGGTGATGGTCACGGTGCGGCTCGCCTCCGTGGTGCCTTTCAGTGCCGCCGTGGTGGCGGAGGCCCGCGTCAGGGTCACCGCCGGGGCCACCGTGTCCAAGGTGAGCCCGATGGTGGCGCTGCCGATATTGCCCGCCTGGTCAGTCACCGTGGCGACGATGGTGCTGGCGCCCTGGCTGAGGCCGGTGGGGGTGAAGCTCCACGCCCCCGTCCCGTCCGCCGTCACCGTGCCCAGCAGCGTGGCCCCCTTCATCAGGGTGACCACCGCGCCGGGGTCCACGTTGCCGCCGATGGTGGGGTTGCTGGTGATGCGATCCGTCGCGGAGACGCCGGTGTCATGCGGCATCGAGAGCGTCACCACCGGGGCCACGGTGTCATAGACGATCGCCAGCGTCGCGGTGCCGGTTGCCCCGGCCACCGTCGCGCTCGCTTGGATGGTGTGGATGCCCTGCACCGAGAGCGCGGGGGCGAAACTCCAGGTCCCCGCCGCGTTGGTGGTGGCGGTGCCCAGCTTCACTGCGCCATCCATCAACGTGATGATGGCGCCGGCCGGAGCTGTGCCGGTCAGGCCGGCCCTGGAGGTGACGTGATCGGTGGAGGAAATGCCTGTGTCGGTCGTGAGCGCGATCTTGATGGTGGGCGGCGTGGCCGGGGCCGGCGGGGTGGCGCCGCTGCGGTTCCAGCCGATGGCGTCCAGCGCCGCGAGGTCGGCCGAGGAGACGGTGTTGGCGACGCCGCCGGAGCTGAAGGCGTTGAAGGCATCGGCACCCATGCCGCCGCCCCAGTCCCCGGCATCGCCGCCGCTGATGGTGTTGAAGGTGCCGAGGTTGGTTTTGCCGGCATCGACAGAGAAGTAGCCGGGCTGGCTTTGGGTGCGGTCGATGGTGCCGGCGGCGGCGTAGTGGAACATGTCCATGGCGGCGAAGCTGTTGGTGGTGCCGCCGATGCTGCCGCCGATGAGGAGCATGCGGCCCATCACCTCGCTGAGTTCATGCAGGGCGACGCCGAAGAAATCGTAGGTGCCGCCGTTGACGCCGTCGGTGTTGTTGTAGTCGAACGCATTGCCGGCCGAGAAGCCGACGAAGCCGTCCGCCCCGGTGCCGGAGGACAGGCCGAGCGCCTTGGCTTCGCCGGAGGTGACCCACATCGTCCCACCGGTGGGGCTGGTGGCGCCAAGGCTGGCGACGGCGGCGGCATCGAGGCTGCTGCTGGCATCGGCGCGCAGGGCGGCGGAAATCTGCGCGTAGGTGTAGCTCGACAGGTAGCTCATGCTGGAGCCGAGGGCGCCGGAGCCCATGGTGTGACCGCCGACCTCGCCGTAGCCGATGGCGACGTTGAGGGTGACGGCATCGGAGAACTGGCCCTGGAGGTATTGCGCGGCGGCGGCGAGGGCGGATTTGAAGGCGGCGGGGGCGCTGGCGACGCTGGCATCGTAGGTGAAGTTGAAGACCAAGCCGCCGGTGGTGTGGCTCGGGCTGCTCACGGTGGCGGATGCCGGGCTGGTGGCCGGGGCGGCGTTGCCGCTGGCCTGCACCTGGCCGCCTTCGCCCACCAGCAACCATTGCGGGGCCGGTGGGGGCGGCAGCACGGCCGCCGCATCGGCGCCAAGGCCCGGATCGATCGGCACGATGGCCATGAAGCCATCGTCCTGGAACAGCGTGTTGGCATCGGTCGTCACGTGCATGGGCTTGAAAATGGTGGGCATGGCAACCTCGGCTGGCTGAAGGAGTTGGTCGCCAGCGATCACGAAAACCGGGCTGCTGGGCGTGAAATGAGAATTGCCGTAATTTTTCAACAAATGATGAACGCGCCGGAAAAAATGCGGCCTCAGGGGCGTTGCCGTTTTGGCATCGGGCAGGACGAAGAATAGCTCTTTTTTATGCCACCGGGTTCGTGCCACGCTGTCATTGAGTTGAAGCACATCACAACAGGGCGGGCCGAAACATGAGCGATGCAGGTTTGAGCCGTCGGGCCATGCTGGGGGCCGCCGTGGGCGCCGCGGTCACCGTCACGCTGGTGGATCGCGCCACCGCCGCCACGGCTGAATTCACCATGCAGCTGGGCTGGCTTGGCGGCGGCAACCAGTTGGGCGAGGTTGCGGCCAAGCAGCTGGGCTATTTCGCCGAGGAAGGGCTCGACTTCAAGATTTCGCCGGGCGGGCCGAACAATGACGGGGTGGCCGTGGTGGCCTCGGGGCGGGCGGCGGTCGGGCAGGTTTCGTCCTCGCCGTCATTGATGCTGGCGGCTTCGCAGGACATTCCGATCAAGTGCTTCGCGGTTTCGGCGCAGAAGCATCCCTACACATTCTTCTCGATGAAGAAGAACCCGGTGCATACGCCGGCCGATTTCCGCGGCAAGAAGGTGGGCATCCAGGCCACCGGTATCATTCTGCTCAAGGCGCTGCTGGCGAAAAACAACATCGACGCCAAGGACGTCACCATCGTGACCATCGGGGCGGACATGATGCCGCTGATGACCGGGCAGGTGGACGTGGTGACGGGCTGGCTCACCAACACCACGGCGCTCGCGGTGCTCGGCCCCGATCGCGTCGATCTGCGGCTGTGGGATTGCGGGGTGCATCTGTATGCCAACCCGTACTACGCCACTACCGAGACCATCGCGACCAAGAAGGACATGCTGGTTCGCTTCCTGAAGGCATCCGGCAAGGGCTGGGCGTTCGCGAATGCCAATCGCGACAAGGCGATCGAGCTGCTGCTCAAGGAATTCCCCAACCTCGTCGCCAAGGATGAGCGGGCGGCGGCGGATGTGATGCTGGCCTATTGCTTCGATGAGAGCACCCGGGCGGGCGGCTATGGCACCATGCAGCCGGCAGTGTGGCAGGACCAGATCGAGATGTGGGCCTCGCTGGGTCAGTTCACCAAGCGCACGCCGAAGCTCGACGAGGTGATGACCACGGAAATCCTGGCGGCGACGGCGGACGCGCGGCCGAAGCTGGGGTAGCCACCATGCTGGCGGTTGAGTGCAGCAACGTCACCGTGCGCTTTCTCAGCGAGCGGCAGGCGGTCACCGCGCTGTCGGATGTTTCGATCGGCGTGGAGGAAGGCAGCTTCCTCACGTTGCTTGGGCCGTCCGGCTGCGGGAAATCGACGTTGCTGCGGGTGATCGCCGATATCGTGCAGCCCAGCGGGGGCAGCGTGCGGGTGTTGGGCGGGACGGCCGATGCGGCGCGGCGGGAGCGGCAGATCGGGTTCGTGTTCCAGGACGCGGCGTTGCTGCCATGGCGCAGCGTGCGGGATAATGTGCGGCTGCCGCTCGAAGTGGGCGGCAAGCGGACGCTGAAGCCGGGATCGCGCACGGCGGAGGAGTTGCTGGCGCTGGTCGGGCTGGCGGGCTGGGAGAAGGCGTTGCCGCATGAGCTTTCGGGCGGCATGCGGCAGCGGGTGTCGATTGCCCGCGCGCTGCTCGGCGGGCCGCGCATCCTGCTGATGGACGAGCCGTTCGGGGCGCTCGACGAGATCACCCGAGACCGGCTGAACGAGGAACTGCTGCGCATCTGGCGCGAGACCGGCACCACCATCCTGTTCGTGACCCATTCGATCCACGAGGCGGCGTTCCTCGGGCAGAACGTGCTGATGCTGGCGGCAAGGCCCGGCCGGGTGCGCGAGATCGTGCCGATCGACCTGCCGGAGCCGCGCAGCCTGGCGCAGCGCGAGACGCCGGGCTTTACCCGCCAGGCCGCGCATCTGCGCGCCGTGCTGGAGACCTGCTGATGGACGCGCACGCCCCACACATCGAAGCGCTCGACGACGATGCCGCCTGGCGGGTGGCCCAGCGCCGGCTGGCCTGGCAGCGCCGGCTGCTGCCGCTGGTGGGGGCGGGCTCGCTGCTGTTCGTGTGGTGGGCGCTGATCGAGTTCCTGCACGTGAAGCCGTTCATCGCGCCCTCGCCGGTGGTGGTGCTGACCACGCTGATCGCCAAGTTTCCGATGCTGATGGACAATCTGCGTCCCACCGCCATCGAGGCCTTGTGCGGGTTCGTGCTCGGCAATGTGGCGGCGATCGCCACGGCCACGGTGTTCGTGCATCGCAAGATCGTGGAGCAGGCGTTTTTTCCGGTGGCGGTGCTGATCAACTCCATCCCCATCGTGGCGAAGGCGCCGATTCTGGTGTTGCTGCTGGGCAACGGGTTGTCGCCGAAAATCGCCATCGCGGGGATCATCTGCTTTTTCCCGACGCTGGTGAACATGGTGCGCGGGCTTGAGTCGGTCAGTCCGCAGGCGATGGAGCTGATGCATGTGCTGTCGGCCAGCAAGAGCGAGGTGTTCTTCAAGCTGCGGTTGCAGACCTCCCTGCCCTTCCTGTTTTCCTCGCTGAAAATCGCCGCCTCGACCGCGACGGTGGGGGCCATCGTGGGCGAGTGGATCGGCAGCCAGGAGGGCATCGGGGCGCTGATCATCCAGGCCACCTACAATTTCGATGCGGCGCTGCTTTACGCCACCGTGCTGTGCGGGTCGTTCTTTTCCGTGTCGTTCTTCCTCGTCATCCGCCTGATCGAGCGCGCCGTGGTGCGCTGGGATGCCGCGGCCGCCTGAACCCTTTTTCCGGAAGGACAAACTGATGGTCGACATGATCCATGTGCCGGGCGGCGACGTGCCGGTGGTGTCGCGGGCCGACGTGGTGGTGGTGGGCGGTGGGCCGGCGGGGTTCTCGGCCGCCATTGCCGCCGCGCGTAACGGCGCCTCGGTGTGCCTGCTCGAACGCTATCCGTATCTCGGCGGCCTCGCCTCGGGCGGCATGGTGCTGGTGCTGGATGACATGTGCATCGGCAAGGAAGTGACGGTGCGCGGCATCTGCCAGGAAATGGTGGACCGGCTGGCCAAGCATCGCCTGGCGATCTACCCGCCCGAGGCGGAGCGGGGGCATGATCCGGTGGCGTATCGCAAGTGGTCGCGCTGGGGGTTGTTCGATTTCAACACCAAGGAACGGCCGCACCCGATCTGCTACTCGGTCGCGTTCGATCCGGATGGCTGGAAGCGCATCTCGGATGAGATGGTGCGCGAGGCGGGGATCGAGCTGCGGCTGCACTCCTGGTTCTCCAGCACCATCACCGAGGGCGGGCGCGCTGTGGGCGTGGTGTGCCAGACCAAGTCCGGCCCGCAGGCGATCATGGGCGGCGTGGTGATCGATGCCACCGGGGACCTCGATGTGGCGGCCTCGGCCGGGGCGCCGTTCGAGCATGGCGCCTATATGGTGACCACGGTGTTCCGCCTCGGCGGCGTGGATACCGATGAGGCCGAGCGGTTCCAGTTCGAGGAACCCGCCGCCTTCGCCGCCATCGACCGCGAGGCCAAGCGGCTGATCGGCGGTTCGTGGGACTACTGGTGGTTGAAGACGCCGCTGCCCGGCATTGTGTGGTGCAACTGCCCGCATATGACGGGGATGGACGGGCTCAAGGTGGAGGACCTGACCGCCGCCGAGTTCGAGGGGCGCCGGCGCATTCATGCCATGGTGGAGTATGTGCGGGCGCATCTTCCGGGCTTCGCGGAGTGCTACGTGGTGGATGTGGCGCCGCAGACCGGCATCCGGCAGACCCGGCTGTTGCAGGGCGAGTATATCGTCACCAAGGAGGATGTGACCGGGCGGGTGCATTTTCCCGACAGCATTGCCCGCGGCCGCGATTACTATACGCCGTATCGTGCGCTGCTGCCGCGCAACGTGGAAGGGCTGCTGGTGGCCGGGCGGCATTACTCCGCGACCTCCCAGGCGCAGAAGATTTCGCGCGAAATTCCGCCCTGCATGGCGATGGGCGAGGCGGCCGGGATTGCCGCCGCGCAGGCGCTGCAAGGCGGGGTGTCGTTGCGCGATATCGATGTCGGCAAGCTGCAGCGCACGTTGCGCAGCCAGGGCGCGGACCCTGGCGATATTCCCCACGCGTCCGCCCGTATTCTGGAGCCTCAGGCATGACTTCGACTGCTGAACAGCCTCTCGCCGGCATCAAGGTGATTGATTTCACCCAGGTGATGCTGGGCCCCTGCTGCACCCAGATGCTGGGCGACTACGGCGCGGATGTGATCAAGGTGGAGCGCATCGGGGCGGGCGATTTGTCGCGCACAGCCATTCCGGATCGGGCCGGGTTGCAGAACCCGGTGTTCTCCAGCCTCAACCGCAACAAGCGCTCTATCGCGCTCGACCTGAAGTCCCCGGCCGGGATGGCGGTGGTGCACAAACTGCTCGCCACCGCCGATGTGGTGGTGAACAACTTCCGCGCCGGGGTGATGGAGCGGATGGGGCTGGGCTACGAGGCGCTGAAGGCGATCAACCCCGGCATTATTTTCGCCGCCGGGACCGGCTTCGGGGTGACCGGCCCGTATGCCCACAAGGGCGGGCAGGACATCCTGGCGCAGGCGATGAGCGGGGTGATGGCGCGCAAATGCGATCCCTCCGAGCCGACGCTGATCTATCCCACCGCGCTGGCGGATTATTCGGCCGGGATGCACCTGGTGCAGGGGATTCTGCTCGCATTGTTGCAGCGCGGGCGGACGGGGAAGGGGCAGCAGGTGAATGTGTCGCTCTATGACTCCATGCTGGCCATGCAGATGCAGGAAGCCTCGATGTGGCTGATGCGGGAGCGGGATTTCTCGTGGGGGGCGATGCCGTTCACCGGCACGTTCGAGACCACCGACGGGGCTATCGTGATCGTCGGCGCGTTCAAGGCCAATCCGTTGCGGGAGATTTGCCTGTCGCTCGGGCTGGAGGATTTGTCGGCCGATCCGCGGTTCGACAGCTACGAGACGGCGAGTGCGCATCGCAATGAATTGCACGCCATCCTGCGCGGGCGGATCGCGACGAATTCCACCGCGCATTGGATCGAGAAGCTGGAGGCGCGGGATCTGCTGTGCTCTACCGTGCGCAACCTCGGCGCGGCGCTGGAGGACGAGCAGACGGCGGTGAACGAGATGGTGCTGCGGGATGGCGATTTCGCCGCGGTGGGCACGCCGATCCATATGTCCGAGGGCGGGTTCGCGTTTCGCCATCTGCCGCCGGGGCTCGGGGCGGATGGCGCGGCGGTGCTGGCGGAGTTCGGTTATTCCGCCGACGAAATCCAGGGGCTTGCCGCCGCGCGGGTGTTCGCGTGAGCGTGCGCCTGGAGATCGCGGGCCATGTTGCCCGCGTGACCATCGATCGGCCGGAGGTGCTGAACGCCATCGATGCCGAGGCCGAGGCGGCGCTGGAGGCGATTTGGCAGCGGCTGGAGAGCGACCGCGATGTGCGGGCGGTGGTGCTCACGGGCGCCGGCGATCGGGCGTTCTGCGTGGGCGCGGATATGAAGAACGTCAGCAAGTCCGGGCTGGAATACTGGGCGTCCACCAGGCCGAACGGGTTTGGCGGGATTGCGCTGCGCACCACCCTGGATGTGCCGGTGATCGCGCGGGTGAATGGCCATGCGCTGGGCGGCGGGTTCGAGATGATGCTGGGCTGCGATATCGTGGTGGCGGCGGAGGAAGCCGGCCTGGGGCTGCCGGAGCCGCGCGTCGGGCGGTTGCCGCTCGATGGCGGGATGGTGCTGCTGCAACGGCAGATCCCGTATCGCGCCGCCATGGGGGTGCTGCTCACCGGGCGGCGGTTGAAGGCGGCGGAGGCGCTGGGGCTTGGCATCGTCAATGAGGTGGTGCCGCGGGCGAACCTTGATGACGCCGTCGATCGGTGGCTCGCCGATATCCTGGCCTGCGCGCCGCTGTCGGTGCGGGCGATCAAGCAGACCGTGCGGCGGACCGCGCAGATGGCGGCCGTGGAGGCGCAGGCGCAGCGGTTGCCGGCGTTGATCGAATGCTTGCAGTCGGACGACGGCGAAGAGGGCGTGCGGGCGTTCCGGGAGAAGCGCGCGCCCGTGTGGACGGGCAAATGACCCACGTCATCACATCGGCCTGCATCGATGTGAAGGACGGCGCCTGCGTGCCGGTGTGTCCGGTGGATTGCATCTATACCGGCGGGCGGATGCTCTACATCCAGCCGGATGAGTGCATCGACTGCGGGGTTTGCTTGTCCGTTTGTCCGGTGGCGGCAATCTATGAGGACCACGCGGTGCCGGCGGGCGAGGCCGCGTTCACCGCCATCAACGCCGAGTTCTTCTCGACGGTGACCGGATGGGGGGCGCCGGGGGGCGCCGATGCGCGGTTCACCACCGACAAGGACCACCCCGAAGTGGCCGCGCGCGCGCCCAAATGATGGCAGGAAGAAGCATAGAAGACAGCGCTTCTTTTTTGAAAAAAAGAAGCAAAAATCTTTTATCCCCGGGAGTGTGCAGCAATCCCCCGGGAACTCCAGCGAGTGAAGTTTTTTTGTTTCTTTTTTTTCAAAAAAAGAAGCGCTCACTGTCGTCATGAACTGGGAATCCCAAGCCGCCCGCCATTTGAGCCTGCATGCGGTGGTGCTGCGCTACCTCAAGGAAGTCGCGCGGCGTGGCTCGATCCGCAAGGCGGCGGCGACGCTCAATGTGGCGTCCTCGGCGATCAACCGGCAAATCCTGAAGGTGGAGGCGGACCTCGGGGTGAAGCTGTTCGACCGCCATCCCGAGGGGATGCGGTTGACGCCGGCGGGCGAGATTCTGCTGCGCCATGTCAGCGATACGCTGACCAACTATGATCGGCTGTTGGCCGAGATCGACGGGTTACGGGGTATCCGCAGCGGGCATGTGCGGATCGCGGCGGTGGATAGTCTGCTGTTGGATTTCCTGCCGGCGGCGTTGGGGGATTTCGCCGCACGGCACCAGGCGGTGACGTTTGCGGTGCAGGCGGCGGCGCCGATGGCGGCGCTGGGGGAGATCACCGAGGGGAATGCCGATATCGCGCTCACCTTCGTTACCCCCACCAGCCCGACGGTGGAGTTGCTGGCCAGCGTGCGGATGCCGATCGGGGCGGTGATGGCGCCGAGCCATCCGCTGGCCGGGCGGACGTTGCTGGATTTCGCCGATTTCCAGGGCCATGCCGTGCTGATGCAGCAGGAGACCCTGCCGGTGGTGCCGTTCCTGGATGATGATTTCGCGGCGTTTCGGGGGGGCGTGACGCCGCGGTTCGTGTCGAACTCCATCGAGATGCTGCGGCATATTATTCGCGCCGGGCTGGGAGTGGCGTTCTTCACCCGGCTGGGGTTTGCGCGGGAGATTGCCAGCGGGGAGCTGGTATGGGTGCCGCTGGCCTCGCCGCGGCTGGAGCAGTTGCGGCTGGGGCTGTTCATCCCGACCCAGCGCACCCCGTTGCCGGCGGCGGCGGCGGTGGCGCGGGAACTCGTCAGCCGGCTGCGCGCATTGGAGGCGACCGCATGAGTGTTTTGATCGAGGGCGCGTTGGTGCTGGGGGAGACGGGGTTCAGCGCCGCCTCGGTGCTGGTGGAGGGCAATCGGATCGCCGCCGTGGTGCCGGCGGCGGAGGCGGGGCATCTCGCCGCGCGGGAACGGGTGGATGGGCGGGGAACCTGGTTGATCCCCGGGCTGATCGATGCGCATGCGCACGGCTATGCTACGCTGCTGCGCGGCACCGAGAATGCCATGCAGCTTGAACTCTGGGCGCTCTACACGGTGCTGTATGGGCGCGCCTACGACGAGCGGGCGATCCGCGCCGCTGTGTTGCTGGGGGCGGCCGAACGTATTCGAGCCGGCATCACCGGCTGGGTGGATCATACGCCGATGGTGCCGCTCGCCGAGGCGGCGCTGGCGGCGCATGAGGCGTCCGGGTTGCGGGTGGGCTATGCGGCGTTCCTGCATGATCTCTCTGATTACGACCTGATGCATCTCGATTTGCCGCCTGCCCTCGCGGCCCTGGCGGGTGGGCCGCCGAAGCTGGATGTGGAGACGTATGCGGCGCGGTTCGGCGATGTTGTCGGCATGGCGCGGGCTGGGTCGGGCCGGGTGCGGGTGTTGCTGGGGCCGAATGCGCCGCAGCGGTGTTCGCCCGGGGCCTGGGGGTTGTGGCGGCGGTTGCGCGATCGGCATGGGGTTTCGGTCCATACCCATCTGATGGAGACCGCGGCGCAGGCCAAGGTGGGGGATCGCTTCGAGGGCGGGCTGATTGCCGAAATGGCGCGGCAGTCGTTGCTCGACCCGACGCTTTCGGTGGCGCATGGCATCTGGCTGTCGCCGGGGGAGCGGGAGTTGCTGGCGCGGCATGGGGTGACCATCGCGCATAATCCGGCGAGCAATTTGATGCTGGGCAGCGGTATCCTGCCCTATGCCGACAGCCGCGCGGCGGGGGTTGGGCTCGCGCTCGGCACTGATTCCGCCAATACCGGCGGGCGGCATGATCTGTTCGAGGCGATGCGGCTGGCGATGATGCTGCCGCGTATTGCCACCACCGATCATACCGCCTGGCCGCGTGGGCGGGCGGTGGTGGATATGGCCACGCGAGGTGGTGCGGCGGTGCTGGGGCATCCCGATCTTGGGCGCATTGCTCCGGGCTGTCTCGCGGACCTGGTGTTGATCCGTCATGACGGGGCGGCCACGCTCGCCATGATCCCCGATGAGAACGCTCTGGTGCAGCATGCCAGCGCCGATGCGGTGGAAGCGGTAATGGTGGATGGCCGCTTCGTGCTGCGCGATCGGCGCATCCTGGCGTTCGATGAGGCGGCGGTGCTGGCCGAGGCGCGCGATGTGATCGGCGAATTGCGCGAGCGGACGGCGCATCGGGTGCCGGAGATCGCGGCGGCGATTCCGGCGATTGCGGCGCGGCTGTTCGGCTGAGCCGCCTCAGGCCAAGTGG
Source organism: uncultured Rhodospirillales bacterium (assembly GCA_903845065.1). Lineage (GTDB taxonomy): Bacteria > Pseudomonadota > Alphaproteobacteria > Acetobacterales > Acetobacteraceae > CAIYPH01. Next base: position 26,020 of record CAIMWH010000192.1, read on the forward strand.
CAGGCCACCGCCTGGCCGCCGCCGGCGTCCCGGAGTTGCGGCTCCTCGGTGCGGCATAGCGCCACGGCCCGCGGGCAGCGCGGATGGAAGCGGCAGCCGGAGGGTGGGTTGAGGGCGCTCGGCACTTCGCCGGTGACGGCGATGTGGGGGCGGGTGGCTTCGATTTCAGGATCGGGAATGGCAACCGAGGCAAGCAGGGCCTGGGTGTAGGGGTGCATCGGGGTGGCATAGAGCGCTTCGCGCCCGGCGATTTCGACGATGCGGCCGAGGTACATCACCGCGATGCGGTCGGAGATATGGCGGACCACCGCGAGGTCATGCGCGACGAACAGGTAGGTGAGGCCGAACTGGGCTTGCAGGTCCTGGAAGAGGTTGACGATCTGGGCCTGGATCGAGACATCGAGGGCGGAGACGGGTTCGTCGCAGATCAGCAGGTCCGGCTGCATGGCCAAGGCGCGGGCGATACCGATGCGCTGGCGCTGACCGCCCGAGAATTCGTGGACGTAGCGATCGGCCATGTCGGCGCGCAGGCCGACCATTTCGAGAAGTTCGCGAACCCTTGCGGCGCGGGGGGCGCGGCCGGGGAGGAGATCGTGGACGATCATCGGTTCGGCGATGATTTGTTCGACGTTCATGCGGGGATCGAGGGCGCCGAACGGGTCCTGGTAGATCATCTGCATGCGGCGGCGGAACGGGCGCATGGCGGCGCGATCGTGCTGGGTGATGTCGGTGCCGTCAAACCGGATGGCGCCGCTGGTGGCGGTGAGCATGCGCAGCACAGCGAGGCCGGTGGTGGATTTGCCGCAGCCGCTCTCGCCGAGATCG
>CAIMWH010000193.1 GCA_903845065.1 uncultured Rhodospirillales bacterium
AGTATCGTCGGACATGGCGGGTGTGGCTCGGCGCGTTCGCGTGGAAAGGATGGCTTCGACACCCAGTCCTTAAACGTGATCAACGCCTTACGCGACGCCCGCCAGCGAATCCCTGCCACGCCGTGAATAAGATGGGCTAGCGGATGGCGGCGGACAGGGCGGTGAGCGTGTTGGCGAGCGTGGTGCCGATGGCGATGGGCACGTAGGGGTTTTCGTCGAGCAGGCCGATCAGTGGTTCGGAGGCGAGGTAGGCCTGGTAGCGCGCCACGATGGCGCGGGCCTGGGCGACCATGTCGGCGCGTTTGGCGGCGTCAGTCTGGTTCATCGCGTCATCGAGCATGTCGGCGAGGCTTTCGTCCAAGGCGGCCATGATGGGGGCGACGCGGGACTGGAATTCGGCGCCGATCTCGTTGTCGAGCCCTTCGTCGGCGTAGTCGGCGCGGATGGCTTCGAGGACCATCTCGATATCGCCGGCGATCTTGCGGCGGGTGGAGAGCCAGATCAGGCGGGCCTTGCCGTAGGCGACGGCACCCGCGGTGCCGCCGGCGGCCGCGGCAGCGATATTGGCGGCGTTGTCGGGGGCGGAGGTGGCGGGCACGGCAAGGGCGGTGCGGAAGTGGGCGATGGCTTCGGCGGCGGCGGGGAGGTTGGCGGCCTTGAGTTGGGCACCGGCGGCGGCAGCGAGTTTGGCGAAGTTGGCCTTGCGGGCGGTGTCATCCCCGGCAGCGGCGGGAACCTGGCCGATCAGGGTGCGGAGTTGCGCGGTGAGCGTAGCCGCGTCGGGTGCGGGCGTAGCCTGAGGCGGCGGCGCGGGAGGTGGTGGCGGGGGCGGAGCGGTGGCGGGCGCTTCGGCGGCTGCCTCGTGGGCTTCGGCTTCGTCCTCCGGTTCGTCTTCCAGCGAGGGGTCGACGTTGATTTCGACCTTCTGGTACGGGATGCGCTTGACGACCTCGATCAGCTTGATGCGCATGTTGCCGGGCGCATCTTTGTTGATGAACAGGCGCACCATGCCGGCGTCGTATTCGGTATCCACCTCGGCGCGGCCGAAGCGAAGGCTGGAGCTGTTGAGCTGGAGCTTGGCCTTGGCGGCGGCGGCCCGCAGCATGGACAGCACTTTCTTCGGCTTGGCCTTCTTGTCGAGTAGGAGGAGGCCGTCGCCGTCACTGGTGAGGCCGATGGCGGCCTGCACGGGTTCCTTTTTCGACAGCGCAAGCAGCGGCTTCATTTTGTCCGCCGCCATGATGGCGTCGCTGCTGGGTCCCTTCGGACTGATCGCCATGGTGTCGTCTCCGGTTCGTGCGAGTCCTCTGGCGCAGCTTAATTGGCGCCGGCGGTGCACAACAACACCGGCGTGGCACGGTGGGCTAGCTGTCCACCTTGAGACGGGGGTCCAGCAGGTCTCGCAGGCCGTCGCCGAGGAGGTTCATGCCGAGGGCGGCGAGGCTGATGGCGATGCCGGGGAAGAGCATGATCCACCAGGCCTCGATGGTGTAGTCACGGCCCTCGGCGATGATGTTGCCCCAGCTTGGCGCCGGTGGCGGGGGGCCGACGCCGATGAAGCTGAGGGCTGATTCGGCGAGGATGGCGTAGGCGAAGGTGAAGCTGAACTGCACCAGCAGCGGGCCCATGCAGTTGGGCAGGATGTGTCGCAGCATCAGCCGCAGGTCCGTGGCGCCGGCGACACGGGCGGCATCGACGAATTCAAGCTCGCGGATCACCAGGGCGGAGGCGCGGACCACGCGGGCGGTGCGCGGCACGTAGGCGATGCTGAGGGCGGCGATGACGCTGCCGGTTTGCGGGCCGAGGGCGGCGCTGACGCCGATGGCGAGGAGGATGGCGGGAAAGGCCATCAGCCCGTCCATGATGCGCATCAGCACCGCATCGAACCGGCGGTACTGGGCGGAGATCACCCCGATGAAGGCGCCGAGGATGCTGGAGATCGCCGCGGTGGCGAAACCAATCCACAGCGAGAGGCGGCCGCCATAGAGCACGCGGGCGAGCACGTCACGGCCGAACAGGTCAGTGCCGAACCACGAGGTGGCGGAGGGCGGGCGGAAGCGCAGGCGCAGGTGCATCGCGGTGGGCAGTTCGGCGGTGATCCAGGGTGCGGCGATGGCGGCGGCGGCGAGCAGGACCACAACGACGAAACCGAAGCGGAAGGAGTTGTGGCGGGCGAGGCGGCGCAGGGTGGCCAGCCTCGGGGGGCGCGGTCGTGCGTCAGCCATAGCGCACGCGGGGATCCACGAGGACATAGAGCGCGTCGATGGCCAGGTTGATCAGCACGAAGGCGAGGCCGAACAGCAGCATGGTTCCCTGCACCAGCGGATAGTCGCGCGCCATGATCGCCTGCACCACCAGGCGGCCCATGCCGGGCAGCGCGAACACCTGCTCGACGATGACGGAGCCGCCGATGAGCAGGCTGAGGATGATGCCGATGGCGGTCATCACCGGGATCAGCGTGTTGCGGAAGGCATGGCGGGCGACGGTGAGCCATTCGCCGAGGCCCTTGGCGCGGGCGGTGCGGATGTAGTCCTGGTGGAGGGTATCGAGCATGGCGGAGCGGGTGAGGCGGGCGAGAAAGCCGATCTGGAACAGCGCCAGCACCACGGCGGGCTGGATGAGGCAGGCAAGCCAGGGGCGCACGCCCTGCGCGATGGGCACGTAGCCGCCGGTGGGCAGCCAATGGAGCACGGCGCCGAACAGCAGGATCGACACGATGCCGATCCAGAAACTCGGGATGGAAACGCCGAGCAGCGCCACCCCCATCACCCCGGAATCGAGCCAGGTGCCGCGGTAGTAGGCCGCCAGGGTGCCGAGCACGATGCCGACCGGCAGGGTGATGACGAGGGACAGCATCGCCAGGGAACCGGTGATGGGCAGGCGTTCGGCGACGGCGGAGAGCACGGTCTGGTTGAGCAGCAGGGAGCGGCCGAAGTCACCCTGCAGGAGGGCGGCGAGCCAGTGCAGGAGTTGTTCGAGCAACGGGCGGTCAAGCCCGAGGTCAGCGCGGATGCGGGCGATGACCTCGGGGCTCGCCTGGTCGCCGGCGATCATCACCGCGGGATCGCCGGGCAGCAGGTGCAGCAGGGCGAAGGTGACGACGGCGACGACGAGCAGCACCGGCACGGTCTGCGCGAGGCGGCGCACGATTTCGCGCGCCGCCCGCGCCGTTTGTTGGAGCAGGCGCAGGTTCATTGCTTGCTGACGTTCCAGAAGCGGATGTTGTACCACGGCTTGATGCCGCTCAGCTTTTTCGAATAGGCAAACACCGAGCCGGCGTCGGCCACCTTGATGAAGTAGGCCTTGCCGAGAATGCTCTGTTCGGCCTCGAGCCAAGCCTTGCGGCGCTCGCCGACATCCACCGAGGCGAAGAACTTGTCGTAGGCGGTATCAAGCTCGGTATCGCCTTTGATGTTGGCGAAGTTGTAGACCATGTTCCGCCATTGCTGCGGGCCGAGCAGGGGCTGCGAGCAGAAGCCGGAGGTGGAGACGTTCCAGCCGCTGGCGCGGCCGGCCATGTTGTTGGCGTTGGTCATCCAATCCACCACCTGCACCTCGGCGTTCATGCCGGCGGCCTTCATCTGCTCGGCGAGGACGAGGATTTCGTCGCGCATGTAGGAGTAGTTGGAGTTGGTTTGCAGGACGATCTTCTCGCCCTTGTAGCCGGCCTCGGCGAGCAGGGCCTTGGCTTTGGCGGGGTTGTTCTGGCTGTAGTACGGCTTCACCGCGGCGCCATCATAGTAGGGGCTTTCGGCGTAGAGGATGGAGGGGTTCTCGCGGGTGATCTGGCCCGAGGCATCCGCGATGTCCTGCGCGTTCACCACGGCGGCGATGGCGCGGCGGATCAGTACGTTGTTGGTGGGCGCGTTGCCGGCCGAGAGCAGGAAGATGTTCTGGCAGCCGGGGAAGACCTTTTCCACCGCGATGTCCGCACGGTCCTTGAAGCGGGCGAGCAGGTCGGGCGGCAAGGTGGGCGCGACGTCCGCGTCACCGGCTTGCAGGGCGGCGATGCGGGCGTTGGCTTCGGGGACGAAGTTGTACCGGACGGCATCGACGTAGACGGTCTTGCGGCCGGCGTAGCCGTCGGGGCCGGGGGACGATTCGTCGGGCGCGTAGCCGTCGAAGCGCCGCATGACGAAGTGGCTGTCCTTCTGCCATTCGCCGAACTTGAACGGGCCGGTGCCGATGTTCACCTCGGGATCGCGCGCCGGTTTGTCCCTGAACTCGGCGGGGATGATGACGAGGGGGTAGGCGGGGGATTTCAGGATATCGAGGAAGACCCCCGAGGGGACCTTGAGGTGAATGACGAAGCTGTACGGATCGGGCGTTTCGTAGCTGCCGACATTGGCGAGCACGATGGCGTTGGGGCTGATCTTGGCATAGCGCTCGTAGGTGGCGAGCACGTCGGCGGAGGTGAGTTCCTTTCCGTTGTGGAACTTCACGCCGTGCCGCAGGGTGAACGTGTAGGTCATGCCGTCGGGCGCGGTGTCCACCTTCGAGGCGATCATCGGCTTGGCGCGGTAGTTCTCGTCCATCATGACGAGGCCCTCGAACATCTGGTTGAGGGTTTCCAGTTCGATCGTGGTGCCGATCATGGCGGGATCGAAGGTGCCTGGGCCGCCGACATTGGCATCGATCACGGTGCCGCCGCGGGGCTGAGCGCCGGCGAGGGCGGTGGTTCCGAGCAGCACGGCGAGACTGAGGCTGGCGGCGGCGAGGTGGCGTTTCATCTTGGTTTTCCTCCCTGTTGGTGTGCGCCCGCTAGGTCATGCTGCCCGGGCGTTGCATTTCGAACGGGCCCATGGGCCAGCGGAAACAGTCCTTCATGATGGTGTCCACTTCGTCCTCGGTGGCGACGCCCTCGGCGACCACGCGGGCGGCTTCGATGCGCACGGCGCGGTTGATGCGGTTGGCGACGAAGCCCCAGATCTCGGGCTGGTCCTTGATTACCACCGGGTTCTTGCCGGCGCGGCGCGCGACCTCGCAAATAAGCTCGACGGTGCGGGGCGCGCAGGTGGGGTGGGTGATGATTTCGGCCAGGCGCATCAGGGGGGCGGGTTGCGCCCAGTGCCAGCCGATGACGCGCTCCGGGTGGGCGGTGGCCCAGGCCAGCGCGGTGATGGGCAGGCCGGCGGTGTTGGAGGCGAGCACGGCGTGGTCCGGCACCAGGGCATCGATGCGGCGGAACAGGGCGCATTTGAGGGTGAGGTCCTCGGGGATGGCTTCCACCACCGCGTCCACCCCGGCGCAGGCGGCGGCGTCATCCGGCATGCCAATGATGCGGGCGAGGGTGGCTTCGGCGGTGGCGGCGTCCAGCTTGCCGCGGGCCACGGCGCGGGCGATGCCGAAGCGGCCATGCTCGATGCGGTGCAGGCCGGCGTTGATGGCCTCGGGCGAGATGTCGGTGAGATGGACAGTGCAGCCGGCGACAGCGAGGGCCTGGGCGATGCCGGCACCCATGACGCCGGCGCCGAACACCGCGGCGGTCTTAATCATGGGATGGCTCCGTTGGTCGCGGTGAAGCAGGGCAAGGGCGGGGCGTCCGGCCGATCGCGCCAGACCAGGCTGACGGGTTCGCCGATGGCGCAGGGGCGGCCGAGGATGTTGGTGAGCAGGCGCGGCCCCTCGCGCAGGGTGACGAGGGCGACCTGGTAGGGCGGCTTGATGGCCGGGATCAGCGGGAGATGGACGGTGGTGACGGAGTAGACGGTGGCCTCGCCTGAGCAGGTCACCCATTCCGGCGCATCGGCGTCACAGGCGAGGCAGAAGGTGCGGGGGTAGAACTGATGGTGGCCGCAGCTTGTGCAGCGCTGCACGGTGAGTTCGTGGCGGCGGGCGGCCTGCCAGAACGGGAAGGCGACGGGGTCATCGATGCGCATGGCGTCATCGAGGGTGGGGGTGTCAGTCATGGGCCATCACCACGGTTCCGGCGGTGGAGAACAGGCCGCCCACGCCGTGGGCGACGGCTATTTTGGCGTTGGGCACCTGGCGGTCCCCGGCTTCGCCGCGCAGTTGGCGCACGGCCTCCACCATCAGCAGCAGGCCGAGGGCGCCCGGGTGGTTGTAGGAGAGGCCGCCGCCGGAGGTGAGGGAGGGCAGGCTGCCGCCGGGGCGGAGCGCGCCGCTGGCGACGAAGGCGCCGCCCTCGCCTTTTTTGCAGAAGCCGAGGTCTTCCAGCGCCAGCAGCACGGTGATGGTGAAGCTGTCGTAGGGTTCCAGCACATCCACGTCGGACGGCTTGATGCCCGCCATGCCGAAAGCCTCGGCGCCGGTGCGGGCGCCGGCGGATACCGTGAGGTCATTCATCTGCGAGATGTGCCAATGGGTGTGGCTTTCGGCGGCACCGAGGATGCGCACCGGCTTCTTGGCGGCATCGCGGGCACGGGCGGCGGTGGTGACGACGATAGCGCCGCCGCCATCGGTGACCAGGCAGCAGTCAAGCCGGTGCAGCGGTTCGGAGATCGGGCGGGCGTTGATGACATCGGCGATGGAAAGCGGGTCCCGCACCCAGGCCTTGGGGTTCTTCTGCGCCCACAGCCGGGCAGTGACGGCGATTTCGGCGAGGTGTTCGCGCGTGGTGCCGTACTGGTGCATGTGGCGGGCGGCGATGAGGGCGTAACGGCCGATGGGGAGCGGCAGGCCGAACGGGTCCTCGAACTGGTGCATGATGGGCACGCCCATGGCCGGCGCGCGGGCGGCGACGGAGCGGCTGCGGCGGCTGCGCTGGCGCGAGGCGTAGGCGATCAGTGCGACCTCGCAATAGCCGGCCTGGATGGCGGCCATGGCGTGATGCACCTGCGCTTCGAACGCGGCGCCGCCGAGGTCGGAACTGTCGGAGAAGCGGGGGGTGATGCCGAGGTATTCCGCCACCTGCACCGAGCCTTCCTCGCCCATATAGTTGACGAACAGGCCATCGACATCCCGCAGGCGCAGACCGGCTTCGGCGAGGGCCTCGCGGGCGGCCAGCGCCACCATGGAAAGCTCGTTGTGGTCCGGCACTTCGCCGAGCGGGGTTTCGGCGACGCCGGCGATGAAGAGGGGGGCGGTCATGCGGGGGTTTCCCGTTCGGTGACGAGGGCGCTGCGGCGGATCTTGCCGGAGGGGTCGCGCGGGAGGGCCGGGGTGAATTCGTAGGTTTTCGGCAATTTGTAGGAGGTCAGGCGCTGGCGCAGCCAGGCCGCGAGGTCCGCCTCGGTGGGGATGTTGGCGGGGTCGACGGTTTCGATGACCGCGTGGACGCGGCGGCCCCATTCCTCGTCGGGCAGGCCGATGACGGCGGCGTCCGCTATGGCGGGGTGTTCGGTGAGGGCGGCTTCCACCTCGGCGGGGTAGATGTTGGCGCCGCCGCTGACGATCATGTCGACGCGGCGGTCGACGATGAAGAGGTAGCCATCGTCATCGACATAACCGAGATCGCCGACGCTGGCGTAGCCGTCCGGGGTGGATTTGGCGGGCGGGGAGCCGATGTAGCGGTAGGTCGGCTCGGGGTGGCGCAGCGGGCGGAAGAAGATTTCGCCGACGGTGTTGGCGGGCACCTCGTTGAGATCCGCGTCGAGGATTTTCATGGTGCAGTTGGCCGGGTTGGGGCGGCCGACGCTGCCGGGGTGGGCGAGCCATTCGACGCCGCCCATCTGGGTCTGCCCGATCGCCTCGCTGCTGCCGTAGGCCTCCACCATGTGCTCGGGGCCGATGCGCTCGACCCAGAAGCGCTTCAGCCAGACCGGGCAGGCGGCGGCGGTCTGGAAAATCATGTGGATGGAGGAGAGGTCCCGCGCCGCAAGGTCCGGCAGGCGGCTGATGCGGAGCAGCATGATGGGGGGGAAGAACATGAAGGCGCAGCGGTGGCGCTCGATAAGATCGACGGCGCGGGCCGGGTCGAAGCGCTCCATCACCACCAGCGGCTGGTCTTCGAACAGGCCGTAGTGCGACCAGGTGAAGGGGGAGTTGTGGTAGAGCGGGCCGGCGACGAGTTGCACGTCGCGCGAGCGGAAGCCGATGCGGGCGATGTCGGTGATTTCGGCGGGGATGCGGGCCCAGGGCTTGGGGTCGACGATGATTTTCGAGCGGCCGGTGGAGCCGCCGGAACCGATGGCCTTGCCGGGATGAGCGGTAATGTCCGCCAGATCCTCCGCGGACCAATCGCCGCCATCGCGCAAGGCGGTGACGGCTGCCTTGGAGAGGTCCGCGCCATCGCGGTCGGCGACGACGAATTTGCGGTCGAGCAGGCCGACGATGCCGGAGAATTCGTGGTCCGGCATGCGGGGGCTGAGGGGGAGCACGCAGGCGCCGCAGCGCCAGGCGGCGATGGTGGCGGCGTAGTGTTCGAGGCTGTTGTAGAGGCCGACACAGACCATGGTGTCGGGGCCGACGCCGCGGGCGGCCATGAGGCGGGCGACGCGGTTGACCCAGCGATCGAGGGTGCCCCAGGGCAGACGATCTTCGCCGCCGTCCTGGCGGGCGAGGGTGATGGCGATCGCATCGGGATGCAGCCGCGCGAGGTCGGCGATCCTGCGTCCGAAAGATACCGGTGCTGCCGGCATGCCCATCTCCCTGTCAGCTTCGATCTTAGATCGAGGTTGACGGCGGCTTCCGGGGTTGTCAATGCAGGCAATGGCGGCGGATTGCCGGATGGAGGCTTGGGACGGAATGGGCGTGGCGTTGATACACAGCGGTTTCCCGACGATGCAGGACCATGTCTATGCGCATCTCAGCGAGGCGCTGATGGCCGGGGTGTTTCGGCCCGGCGAGCCGATTGCCATCACCGACCTGGCGCGGCAGTTCGGCACCAGCGCCATGCCGGTGCGCGATGCGGTGCGGCGGCTGCATGCCGAGGGGGCGTTGCAGATCGAGCCGCAACGGGGCGTGCGGGTGCGGCTGGCGGAGGAGGCGGAGGTGGCGGAGTTGATCCGCCTGCGCCTGAACCTGGAGCCCGGGCTGGCCGCCGCGGCCGCCACCCGGTTGTCCGATGAGGCGTTGCAGGCGCTTGATGAGACCGCGATGGCGCTGGGCGATGCGCTGGGCGATGCCGATCCGCTGCGGCTGTTGCAGCTCAACAAGGCGCTGCATTTCATTTTGTACGAGGCCGCGGCCCAGCCGGTGACGTTGCAGATCGTGCGGATGCTGTGGGCGCGGATGGGGCCGGTGATCCGGGTTTATGTGAGCAATCCGGCCTTCGCCATCACGCCCGAGACGGCGCGGCGCCTGGTGGTGGCAGTGCGCGCGCGGGACAGCCGGGCGGCGCGGCGCTGGGTGATCGAGACCATCCGCACCCCGGCGGCGATCCTGCTGGCGGATTACGCCCGCTATGTCGGCGAGCCGGCGGCGCGGCCGGGATATCGGCGGGAGCCGGCGGTGGGGGCCTGACGGATCGGCGTGCGGGTATCGGCTTGTTTGGCGGCGCGGTGCAACCACATGCAGGCGCACAAGAGGAGTTTTACCCATGACCGATACGCCGGAATACACGCCGCCCAAGGTTTGGACCTGGAACAAGGGGAGCGGTGGGCGCTTCGCCAACATCAACCGCCCTATCGCCGGGGCGACGCATGAGAAGGAGTTGCCCGTCGGGCGCCATCCGTTCCAGCTCTACTCGCTCGCCACGCCAAATGGCGTGAAGGTGACGGTGATGCTGGAGGAGTTGCTCGCGCGCGGCCACAGCGGGGCGGAATATGACGCCTGGTTGATCAAGATCGGCGATGGCGACCAGTTCGGCAGCGGGTTCGTTGGTATCAACCCGAATTCGAAAATCCCCGCCCTGCTCGACCGCAGCGGGCCGACGCCGATCCGGGTGTTCGAATCGGGCGCCATCCTGGTGCATCTGGCGGAGAAGTTCGGCGAATTCCTGCCGACGGAGCCGGGCGCGCGGGCGGAATGCCTGTCGTGGCTGTTCTGGCAGATGGGCAGTGCGCCCTATCTCGGCGGCGGGTTCGGGCATTTCTACGCCTACGCGCCGACCAAGATCGAATACGCCATCGACCGCTTCGCGATGGAGACCAAGCGGCAGCTTGACGTGCTGGATCGCCGGCTGGGCGAGAGCGAGTACCTGGCTGGCTCCGAGTACACCATCGCGGATATGGCGGTGTGGCCGTGGTACGGCGGGCTGGCGAAGGGGCTGCTCTATGGGGCCGGCGAGTTCCTCGATGTCGCCAGCTATACCAATGTGGTGCGCTGGGCCGACCAGATCGGCGCGCGGCCGGCGGTGCAGCGCGGGCGGATGGTGAACCGGATGCAGGGCGAGCCGTCGAGCCAGCTGCGCGAGCGGCATGAGGCGTCGGATTTCGATACCAAGACCGAGGACAAGCTCGCCGCGGCGGCGGAGTGAGGGGAAGCGCTTCTTTTTGAAAAAAGAAGCAAAAACTTTCTATCCAATGGCTTCGCCACTCTCCCTTGAGAGCGGTGAAGCCAACGGATAAAAGTTTTTTCGTTCTTTTTTTCAAAAAAGAACCGCTTGCTTGCTGCCAACAACCACTGTGCGGATGGGGGAACCGGATGCCGATTTTCGAGCGTGGCGACGTGCGTATCCACTACGAGGAAGCCGGGTCGGGCTTTCCGCTGCTGGTGATCCCAGGCGGCGGGCTGAATGCGACGATGCGGTTCCTCGGTGACGGGGCGCCGTTCAACCCGATGACGGAATTCGCTGGGTCGTTCCGCTGCATTTCGCTCGATCTGCGCAATGCCATCGGCGGCGGCTCGACCGGGCCGCTGGATGTGGCGCGGCCGTGGGACATGCATACCGATGACCAGCTTGCTCTGCTGGACCATCTCGGCGTCACCGATTTCATGGTGCTGGGGTTCTGCATTGGCGGGCCGTTCATCTGGAATATGCTGAAGCGTGCGCCGGGGCGGGTGGTGGCGGGGGTGCTGGCGCAGCCCAGCGGCTCGCGGCCTGAGATGCGGGACATGTTCTATAACAACAACATGGCCGGCTGGGGCGCGGCGATCCGGGCGAAGCGGTCGGAGATTTCGGCGGAAATGGTGGATACGTTCCTCACCAACATGTATCGCACCGACCCGGATTTCGTCTTCACCGTGACGCGTGATTTCGTGCGTGGCTGCACCACGCCGGTGCTGGTGTTGCCGGATGACGTGCCGGCGCATCCGTTCGCGGTGGCGATGGAGTCGGCGCGCCTGGCGCCGAACGCACAGGTGAGCCTGTATCCGTGGAAGGACCCGCCGGAGTTGATCCCGCTGGCGGTACGGCATGTCTCGATGTTCCTGAAGGCCCATCTTCCGGCGGGGTAGGCTACAAGTCTGCCATGGTTTTCAGCATGGCATCGCGCGCCGCGTAGTCGCCGTTGGGGTGGACCGGGCGGATGCAGACATGGGTGGCGCCGGCCTCGAAATGGGCGCGGATCTGGCGTTTGACGCTGTCGACGTCACCCCAGTTGATCATGGCGTCAATCAGGCGGTCGGAGCCGCCGTGTTCGAAGTCGGTGGGCGTGAAGCCGATGCGTTGCCAGTGGTTGAGGTAGTTCGGCATCGAGAGATACATCGCCAGTTCGGAGCGGCCGATGGCGCGGGCGCGGGCGGCGTCGGTTTCGATGAGGAACTTCTGCGCCACGGCGAGGTGCTTGCCGGGCGGCAGGTGGGCGGCGGCGCGGCGGGTGTGTTCCGGGGTGGCGTTGACCGGCAGGGCGCCCTGGCTGCGGTCGTAGGCGAGTTTCATCATCACCGGGCCGAGGGCGGCGAGCATCACCGGCCAGTCGAGCGCGCCTGGTTCGCTGCCCTGCAGGCGGTCGAGATAGGCGCGCATGGCCGGCACCGGCTTGTCGTAGCCATGGCCGCGCGCCTCGACCATCGGGGCGTGGCTGACGCCGAGGCCGAGGATGAAGCGGTCGTCATACATGTCGCGCAGTCCGAGCAGGCCGCGCCGGGCGGTGAAGGCATCCCGCGCGTAGATGCTGGCGATGGAGCTGCCGATGCTCAGGGTTTTGGAGTGGGCGAGCATGAAGCTGGCGCTGGAGAGGGCTTCGTAGCCGACTGCCTCGGGATACCACAGCGCGCAGTAGCCGAGGTCCTCGGCGGTGGCGAGCAGGCGGGCGAGGTCGGGCGGGGTGAGGCGGTCATTGGGGTTCCACACCCCGAGGCGGCCGAGTTTCATCGCGGTCAGGCTCCCTTGAATTCTGGCAGGCGGCGTTCGGCCATGGCTTTGACACCCTCGCGGAAATCGGCGGTTTTGCGCTGCCATTCCTGCTCGACCAGCTCGCGCTCGGTGGCGGCTTCGATGGCGTCGGCGAGGCCGCGGCGGAGGGTTTCGCGGGTGGACTGGGTGGAGAGCGGCGCGGAGCGGGCGATTTCGACGGCCAGCGCACGGGCGGCGTCGCGCACTTCGTCCTCGGGCACCAGCATGTCGGCGAGGCCGATGGCGACCGCTTCTTCGCCACCGATGCGCCGGCCGGTGTAGAACAGCAGCGCGGCCTTCTGCGGGCCAACCAGGCGCGGCAGGGTGGTGGTGAGGCCGAAGCCGGGGTGGAAGCCGAGGCGGTTGAAGTTGGCGGAGAAGCGGGCCTCGGCGCAGGTAACGCGGAAATCCGCTACCAAGGCGAGGCCGAGGCCGCCGCCGATCGCCGGGCCGTGCACGGCGGCAACCACCGGCTTGCGGCCGCGGAAGAGGCGGATGGCTTCCTTGTAGAGGTGCTTGGCCGGGCCGGTGGTGGGTTCCACGCCGTCGGCGGGGCGGTTGGAGAAGTCCGCGCCGGCGCAGAAGGCCTTGCCCTGGGCGGCGAGCAGGATGGCGCGGCAATCCGGGTCGGCATCGAAGGCCTCGAACGCATCGGCGATCTGGCGGATGAGCGAGACGTCAAAGAAGTTGTTGGGCGGCTTGCGGATTTCCACCAGCCCGACGTGGTCGGTGAGCGAGACGGCGATGTCGGTATATGCGGTCATGAATGGGTGCCCAATGTGGCCAGGAATGCATTGACGGCGGCGTTGAAGGCGGCGGGCTGATCGAGGTTGGCGGCGTGGCCGGCATCGTCGATCACCACCTTGGTGGCGCCGGGGATCTTGTTGGCCATGTAGTCGGTGGCGGCGAGGAAGGGGGTGTCGCGGCTGCCGACCAGGACTAGGGCGGGGACGTGGATATCGGGGAGCGAGTTGATCACCCCCGCGTCGCGCTGGGTGAGCATGCCGCGGGCGGCGTGGGCCAGGCCCTGGGCGTTGCGGTGGCGGCTCAGCGAGCGTTCGGCGCTGGCGGTGCGCAGGCTGGCGAGGCCCTCGGCTTCGAGCTTGGCGGCGGTGCCGAGGGAGCGGGTGTTCCAGGCCTCGCGCGCCTCGTCCTTCTTGAAGCCGGGGCCGGTGTCGATGATGAGCAGGGCCTCGGTGCGCTCGGGGTGGGCTTTGTGGAAGGCCAGCGACATGTAGCCCCCGAGCGAAAGGCCGCCGATGATGGCGGTTTTGGCGCCGACGGCATCGAGGATGGCCGCCATGTCGGCGACGGTGTGGTCCGCGGAATAGGCGGCGGGATCATCGGGATAGTCGGATTGGCCGTGGCCGCGCATGTCCCACGGGATGAGGCGGTGGGTTTTACTGAGCGGCGCGATCTGGCCCTGCCACATCGCCGAGGTGGCGGAGAAACCGTGCGACATCAACAAGGTGGGACCGCTGCCGTGAACCTCGTAGTAGAGGTTGACGCCGTCGCGGTTGAGAATGGCCATGTTGGTTTTCTCCCTTTGCGCGAAGTGTGACCCGCCGTGGCGGCGTTGGGAAGCTAACCCGGCCGGAAGGCGGCGGCCTTGTCGAACGCGGCGGCAAGGCGGGTGTAGCGGTCCTGCACCAGGCCGCGCATTTCGGGGTGGGTGAAGATGTAGAGATCGTTGTCGCGGATGCCGGCAAGCACCCGGGCGGCGGCTTCGGCCGGTGGGATTCCGTGCTCCATGGTGCGTTTGACGCCCTCGGCTAGGGCCCGGCCGTCGCGGCTGTTGGGCGGCGGGGGCGGCACGCTGGCGGGCGCGTTGCGGCGGCTTTCGTAGAACTCGGTGTTGACGGCGCCGGGGCACAGGACGCTGACGCCGATGTTGCTGCCGGCGAGCTCGCCCGCGAGGGTCTCGCTCAGGCTTACCACCGCGGCCTTGCTGGCGCAGTACGGGCCCATGCCCCGGAACCCCTCCATGCCGGCCATGCTGCCGGTGTTGACGATGTGGGCCGGCTCGCCGTGGGATTTCATGTGGGGGAGGAATTCGGTGAGGCCGTGGATGACCCCCATCAGGTTCACCCCCAGAAGCCACTCCCACGCCGCCGGCGCCACGGTGTCGATACGGCCGCCGGTGCCGACGCCGGCGTTGTTGCAGAGGATGTGGATGTTGCCGAAATGGGCGATGGCCCGGTCGCGCGCGGCGATCACCGAGGCGCGGCTGGAGGTGTCGCAGGCCACCGCGTGCAGGCGGGAGGCGTGGGCGGCAAGGGTGGCGAGGGCGCGCGCGCGGGCGGCTTCCTCGATGTCGGCCAGCACCACGTTCATGCCGGCTTCGAGGAAGGCGCGGCCGAGCGCCAGGCCTATGCCGCTGGCGCCGCCGGTGACGAAGGCGGTTTTGCCGGTGAGGTTGTCCATGGCGGGGGCCCTCAGGCCGCGGTGCCGGCGGCGAACAGCGCGTCGATGGCGGCGGGGCTGTAGCCGAGTTCGGTCAGCACATCGCGGCTGTGTTCGCCCAGGGCGGCGGCGAAATTGCGGACCGAGGTGTCCCCCTCCGAGAGGCGGAACGGCGGGTTGATGACCTTGAAGGTGCCGCCGGCGTCCTGCACCTCGGCCAGCGCGGCGCGGTGTTCGAGTTGCGGGTCGGCGAGGGCTTCCTCGACGGTGCGGTAGGAGGAACAGGGCACGCCGGCCGCGTTGAGCGCAGCTTCCACTTCCGGGGTGGTGAGCTTGGTGGACCAGACCTCGAGTTCGTCGACCAGTTGGCCCCAGTTGGCGCGGCGGTCGGCGTAGACGGCGAAGCGCGGGTCGGTGATCCAGTCCGGCCGGCCGGCGGCGGCGGCGAGGTTCTGGAAGCTGCGTTCGCTGGCCACCGCCGGCATCACCCAGCCGTTGGAGGTGGCGACGGGGCCGAACATCGGGCGGCCGGGCGGGGGCGTGGGGAATTGCGCGGCCTGCACTTCGCCGAGGGTGAGGGTGAGCATCGATTCGAGCATCGAGACGTCCACCATCTGGCCGCGCCCGGTGACGGTGCGCTGGAACAGGGCGGTCATCGTGGCGCCGAAGGCGTATGTGCCGGTGAGTACGTCGGCAGTGTAGATGCCGCAGTTGTCCGGACGGGTGCGGCCGGGCTGGTAGCTCAGATGCGCGAGGTCGAAGCCCGATGAGGCATGCACGGCCGGGGCGTAGGCGGCGAGACCGGAGGAGGGGCCGGTCTGGCCGAAGCCGGAGATGGCGGTGTAGATCAGGCGCGGGTTGATCGCCTTCAGCACGTCATAGTGCAGGCCGAAGCGCTGCATCACGCCTGGGCGGAAATTCTCCACCAGCACGTCCGCCTCGGCGACCAGGCGCTTGACGATCTCGACCGCTTCCGGCCGCTTGAGGTCGAGCACCAGGCTGCGCTTGCCGGCGTTGAGCTGGCCGTAGGAGGTGCTGGCGCCGGCACGAAACGGCGGGCGGGCGCGCATCAGTTCGCCCTCGGCGGTCTCGATCTTGATGACCTCGGCGCCGGCATCGGCCAGCAGGCGCGCGCAGTACGGCCCCGCGATGGTGGTGGCGAGATCGAGCACGCGGATGTTGGCGAGCGGGCGGTTCATGCGGACGTTCCCTGGCGGCTGTTATTTTGTTGGGTTGGTTATAGCGCCTCGGGCCAGCGGAGCCAGTCGCGGATGGCGCCGCCCATGACGCGTTCGAGGTCATGGCCGTGCAGCCAGGGGAGTTCCTCGGTGAACAGGGTGACGCATTGGCGGTAGGTGCAGGGCATGCGGGTGATGTCGGTGCCCCAGAAGAAGCGATCGGGGCCGAAGGCGTCAAAGATGCGGTGCAGGCCCTCATGCAGGTTGAGGAAGGGGTAGGGCTGGGTGGAGTAGCCCGGCGCGCCGGTGGCCTTGACCGCGACGTTGGGGAGGCGGGCGAGGGCGAGCAGGGTGTCGAGATCGGCGAAGGCCGCTTCGTCCTGCTTGAGGCGGATCAGGCCGCAGTGGTCGATGATGAGTTTGAGGCCGGGGTGGCGTTCGGCGATGGTGCGGAACTGCGGCAGGAAGGGGCCGGAGAGGAGGGCGACCGGGATGTTGGCGCGTTCGGCCTCGGGCCAGATCCAGTCCATCGCGCCGCTGTCGAGCAAGGCGCGCTGGGCCGGGTGGAGCGGCGCCCAGCGCAGGCCAAGCATGCCGGGCTGGTCGAGCCAGGTGTCGATCAGGTCGCGGCTTTCCGGGCGATCGGGGGGGAAGCTGCCGAGGATGGCGAAGCGGCCGGGGTAGGCGCGCTGGGCCGCGGCGGCGACGGCGAGGGCATTCGGGTCCCAGCCCGGGGGGTGGATGATGGCGGCGTGGACGCCCGCTTCGTCCATCGCCGCGAGCATTGCCTCGGCGGTGACTTCGGGGACCGGCCAGTGGTTGATGCTGGGGGTTCCGCTGGACCAGATATGCACCTGGGCGTCGACGATGCGCATGGCGGCCTTCTCCCGGACTGACTTTTGGGAGGAGCGTAGCGATGCGGTCGCGGATGGGGAACCTGGGCCGCCGCCGCTAGGACGCGGTGGCGTCGATCAGTTCGGGGTGGCGGTGGGCCAGATCATCCGCGATGCGCAGCACTTCGGACAGGTGGGTGCGGATGGCGGTTTCGGCGGCGGCGGGCTGGCGGTTCAGCACCGCCTGGAGGATGGCGTGGTGCTGCGTGATCAGCACGTCGACCGGGGTGACGGCGGGGAGGCTGAGGATGCGCACGCGGTCAAACTGCACCTTCTCGCGTTCGATGATCGACCAGACGCCGACCAGCGCGGTGCCCTCGGCGAAGGCGCGGTGGAACATGTCGTCATAGGCGGTGAACGCCTCGGGATTGTCGCGCGCATCGATTTGGCCGCGCATGGCGGTTTCGCACAGGGCCTGGGCTTCGGCGGGCAGGCCCTGTTCGGCGGCGCGGCGGATAATGGCGACTTCGAGCGCCTCGCGCACGAAACGGGCCCGCTCCATGGCTTGCAGGGAGATCTTGCTGACGAAGCTGCCGCGCTGCGGGCGGACATCGATCAGCCCGTCATCGACGAGGCGGATGAGGGCCTCGCGCACCGGGGCGCGGCTGGTGCCGAAGCGGGCGGCGAGGTCGTTTTCCGAGAGGCGGATGCCAGGCTTCAGGCGGAGCGAGACGATATCCTGGCGCAGCACGCCGTAGATGGAACGCGCGGACGGGTCGGTGGCGGACATGGTTACAAGAAGCCGATGGAGATCCATGGGATCATTGTAATCAAGATCAGCGCAACGAACAAAGCTGCCAGGTGGGGCCAGACCGAGCGGATGGCGATATCGGGCGAAACGCGGCCGATGGCGCAGGCGAGGTAGAAGCCGACACCGAACGGCGGGGTGAACAGGCCAAAGCCCATCGCGAACACCGCGACCATGGCGTAGTGCACCTGATTCACCCCCATGGCGCCGGCGATGGGGAACAGCAGCGGGCCGAACAGCACGATGGCGGGGACGCCTTCGAGCACGCTGCCGAGCACGATGAAGGCGATGGCGGACACCAGCAGGAAGCCAACCTTGCCGCCCGGGACGAGGGCCATGAGTTCGACCAGTTGGCGCGAGAAGCCGGACTGGGTGAGGGCCCAGGCCATCGCGGTAGCCGCACCCACCACCAGCAGGATGGCGCCCGAGAGCGAGGCGGTTTCCACCAGGATGGGATAGACGCGGCGCCACTTGAACTGCCGGTAGATCAGCAGGCCAACCACGACCGTGTAGATGATGCCGATGGTAGAAACCTCGGTGGCGGTGGCGACGCCTTCCACCACCGCGGTGCGGATCACCACGGGCAGACCGAGGCCGGGGATGGCGATGAGGAACAGCTTGCCGCGCTGGGCCCAGGAGAAGCGGGGGGCCTGGGAGATATCCTCGCTGCGGGTCTGGAAGAAGACGACGACACAAAGCGCGATCATGCCGACCACGGCCGGCAGCAGGCCGCCGGTGAACAAGGCGGCGATGGACACGCCGGTGACGGAGCCCACCGTGATCAGCACGATGCTGGGCGGGATGGTTTCGGACATCACGGCGGAGGCGGACAGCAGCGAGGTGAGGTTGCCCGGCTTGTTGCCGCGCTTGAGCATTTCGGGGAACAGCGCGGGGGCGACGGCCGCCATGTCGGCGGCCTTGGCGCCGGAAATGCCGGATACCAGGTACATCGCGCCGAGCAGCACATATTGCAGGCCGCCGCGGCGGTGGCCGATGAGGGAGACCAGGAAGGAGATCATGGCGCGGGCAAGGCCGGCCATCTCGATCAGCGCGCCGAGCAGCACGAACAGCGGCACGGCGAGCAGGATGAGGTGGGACATGCCTTCGTCCATCCGGCCGGGCACGATGGATACCGGGATCTGGGTGGCGAAGCTAATGAAGCCGACGGTGCCGAGCAGGAAGGCGAAGGCGATCGGCATTCCGATGATCATCGAGCCTGCGACGAACACCACGAAGAACAGGATGAGGTTGCTGTTGCCCATCTCCTCCAGCGCCGGGCCGAACCATGTGAGGGTGGCGATGGCGGCGCCAACCAGCACGAAGGCGGCGAGCGCCTGACGCAGCCCGGCGACGCGGGCGAGGTTCTGAATGGCGGTGAAGAACATGCACACGATGCCGACCACCACGGCGCCGCCGCGCCAGCCCTCGCTGATTTCCATCACTGGGCTCAAGCCGATCTGGAGATCTTCAAAGTGCTCCCAGGAGGGCAGGATCATCGCCAGCAGCACGGCGGCGACCAGCATCATGGCCACCGCATCGAGCCAGGCGCGGCGATCCGGCCGCATATCGCGCACGAAGGCGGTAAGGCGCATGTGCTCGTTGCGGCGCAACGCCACCACGGCGCCGAGGACGGCTAGCCAGATGAACAGGAGGGAGGCGAGTTCGTCCACCCAGGGGAAGGGGTGGGAGAAGACGTAGCGGGCCGTGGTGCTGCAGGTGAGCAAGGCGGCCTCGCCGACCACGAGCACGGCGGCGGCGCCTTCAGTGAGTTGGGTGAAACCGCGATCCAGCATGAGCAGGATACCGCCGGTGGCGGGTGTGGGCTGCGCGGGGGCATTGCTCATCGCGACGGCTTCCTCTGCGGCGGCCACTGGCGGGCCGTTGGTCGGGGCCAGGCGCGGCGGGGTTGGGGCCCGCGCCGCGTCTGGTGGTCAGGGGTGGGGGATCAGAGGGCGCCGGTGTATTTTTCCAGCAGGCCCCAGGGTTCGGCGCCGAACTTTTCCTTCCACTCGGCATAGAAGCCGGCAGTCTTGAGGGCGTTGCGGAAAAGCTGCTTGTCCGGGCGGTTGAAGGTGACGCCGGCCTTGGTCAGGGTCTCGATGAGGTTCTTGTTGAGACCCACGATGTCTTCGCGCTGCTTGAGGGCGGCGGTGTCCATGTGCTTGGTCATCACGGCGCGGACTTCGGCGGGGAGGCTGTTCCACTTCTTCAGGTTGGCAAAGATGTGGTGGCCGTCCCAGATGTGTTCGCTGAGCGCGATGTACTTCTGCACTTCGTAGAGCTTGGCGCTGCTGATCAGGGCGAGGGGGTTTTCCTGGCCGTCGACCACATGGGTTTGCAGGGCGGCGTAGAGTTCGCCGAAATTGATCGGGGTGGGGCCGGCGCCGAGGGCCTTGAACATCGTCACCCAGAGCTGGTTGCCGGGGACGCGGATCTTGAAGCCCTTCAGGTCATCCGGGGTGTTCACCGGCTTGGCCGAGGAGGTGATGTTGCGGTAGCCGTTGTCGAGCATTTTCGGCATGACGAACATACCGACCTTCTCAAACTGGGCGCGCACGTGGTTGCCGAGATCACCATCCATGGCGGCCCACACCTTGGCGTAGCTCTCGAAGGCGAAGGCGATGACGTTGATGCTGCCGACCGGCACGACGGTCTGGTTGGCGCCGGAGGTGGACATGAAATCGAGCGCGCCGGTGCGGGTCTGGGAGAACATGTCGGGCTCGGAGCCGAGCTGGCTGTTCGGATAGACCTGGAGATCAACCTGGCCGTTGGTGTCCTTGGCGATGGCTTCGCCGGCTTCCTTGATGCGGGTGACGCCGGGGTGGTCGGCCGGGAACGCGGTGCCGTAGCGAAGCTTGAATTTCGCGGACTGGGCGGCGGCGGGGCGCAACGCGGCGGATGCCGCGATGACGCCGGCAAGGCCGGCACCGAGGTGGCGCCGCGTGATGAAGGTGGCCATGGTTTCTCTCCCTTTTGCTTCAGAACTGGTCGACTAGTCGACTACTAGCTTCGACGGTGGCGTTATGCAAGATGCCGGCGGCGCGGCCTTGCGGTGGGCGTTGGGGCTATGTTAGCGTCAACTGGTCGACTAGTCGACCAGAAATGGCAGGCGGTCATCAACACCACGAAAGGTCGTCATGGTCGGGATCATCGTTTCATCGCCAGGCGTGCTGGAACTCATCGCGCAGGCGCCGCTGGTACCGCCCGAGGCCGGCGAGGTTACCATTCGGGTGGAGCGGGCGGGTATCTGCGGCTCCGACATGCATATCCTCCATGGCTCCAACCCCTTTGCCCGCTATCCGCGGGTGATCGGGCACGAGTTCGCCGGGCAGGTGATGCAGGTCGGCAGCGGCGTCACCTGCATCGCGGTGGGCGACCGGGTGGTGGTGGACCCGGTGTTGCCCTGCGGTACCTGCTACCCGTGCCGGATTGGGCGGCCGAATGTGTGCGGCAACCTCCAGGTGCTGGGCGTGCATCGGGACGGCGGGTTCCGCGACCACTGCAATGTGCCGGCCGCAAGTTGCGTGAAGCTGCCGGCCGACATGCCGATCGAGGTGGCCACCCTGGCCGAACCCTTCGCGGTGGCGGCCAACGTGCTTTCCCGCACCGGGATCGGCGCCGAGGACATCGTGCTGATCTACGGCGCCGGGACGGTCGGGCTGACGGTGTTGCAGGTGGCGAAACTGCATGGCGCGCGCTGCATCATCTCGGACCCCGATACGGCGCGGCTGGAACGGGCGCTGGGCTTCGGTGCCGATGTGGTGGTGGACCCGCGCGCTGCCTCGGTGGCGGACGCGGTGCGTGATGAGAACGACGGGCTGGGGCCGACGGTGGTGATCGATGGCGCCGGCATCCCGGCACTGCTCCTGGAGGCCTGCCAAGTGGCGAGCCCGGTCGGGCGGATCGGGCTGCTCGGATTTTCCGCGGCCCCCTGCAATATCAGCCAGCAGGAGATCGTGAAGAAGGAACTCACTTTGGTGGGTTCCCGCCTCAACAAGCAGTTCCTCGGGCCGGTGGTGGGCTGGCTGGCCGAGGGCAAGCTGCGTCCGGCCGCGATGATCACGCAGACCTTCGCTGCCAAGGATGCCCGCGCGGCCTTCGACTTGATCGAACGCGATCCGGCCAGCACCATCAAGGTGCACCTCGATTTCATGAACTGAGCCGCCATGACCCAACCCGCCCTGCCACGCCTGTCCACCGCCACGATCGGGCAGGTGCGCGCCGGCGTGCTGCTGCCCAGCTATTGCCGTGCCTCGCTGGCGCCGGGGATTGTGCATCTCGGGCTCGGCGCGTTCGTACGCGCGCATCTGGCCGACTACACCGAGGATGCGCTGGCCCGCGTGCCTGGTGCGTGGGGGATAACCGGGGTGAGCCTGCAACGGCCGGACCAGCGCGATCGGCTGGCGCCGCAGAACGGGCTCTACACGGCGCTGCAACGCGATGGCGACGGGGTGCGGGCGCGCATCATCGGCGGTGTGCGGCGATTGCTGGTGGCGCCCGAGAACCCGGCGCGGGTGGTGGAGGCGATGGCCGATCCGGGGTGCCGGATCGTCAGCCTCACGGTCACCGAGAAGGGCTATTGCCACGATCCGGCGACCGGGCGGCTGAATGCCGAGCATCCCGATATTCGCCATGACCTGGAGCATCCAGCGGCGCCGCGCTCGGCGGTGGGGATGATGGTGGCGGCGCTGGGGCGGCGGCGGGCAGCCGGGCTGGCGCCGTTCACCGTGCTGTGCTGCGACAACCTGCCGCATAACGGGGCGCTGGTGGCGGGGCTGGTGGCGGATTTCGCGGCGTTGCAGGGCGGCCCGTTGGCGGCCTGGATCGCCCGGAACGGCGCGTTTCCGGCCACCATGGTTGACCGCATCGTGCCGGCCACAACCCCCGCGGACCTTGATGCCGCGGCGGCTGCGACCGGCCTGTGGGACGCGGCGGCGGTGACGCATGAGCCGTTCCGGCAATGGATCATCGAGGATCGGTTCGTCGATGGTGCTCGCCCGGCCTGGCACGAGGTTGGCGCGCAACTGGTGGGTGATGTCACGCCGTTCGAGCACATGAAGCTGCGGCTGCTGAACGGGGCGCATTCGGCGCTGGCGTATCTCGGTTATCTCGCCGGGCACGAGACCATCGTGGATGCGGTGGGCGATGCGGCGCTGCGCGATTTCGTGCGCGGGCTGTGGTGCGAGGAGATCATCCCGGTGGTGCCGGCGCCGCCGGGGACCGATCTGGCGGGTTATGCGGACGCGTTGCTGGCACGGTTTTCCAATCCGGCGATCCGGCATCGGACATGGCAGATCGCCATGGATGGCTCGCAGAAATTGCCGCAGCGGGTGCTGGCGACGATCCGCGAGCGACTGGCGCGGGGGCTGCCGATCCGTCGGCTGGCGCTCGTGGTGGCGGCCTGGGTTCGGTATGTCGGTGGCGTCGATGAGGCCGGGCAGGCGATCGATGTCCGCGATCCGCTGGCCGGGGTGCTGCGCGCGGCGCTCGACGCGGCCGGCGATGATGCGGCGGCGCGGGTGGCGGCGGTGATTGGGATCGAGGCGGTGTTTGGCCAGGATTTGCCGCGGGATGCCGGCTTCCGGGCGGCAGTGACCAATGCGTATTGGGCGTTGCTGGCGGGCGGTGCCCGTGCCGCCGTGGCCGGCTGAGCGAGCGGCGAACAGGAGAGACGTGATGGAACAAAGCTGGCGCTGGTTCGGCCCCGATGACGTGGTGCCGCTGCACGCGATCCGCCAGGCGGGGGCGCGCGGGGTGGTGACGGCATTGCACCAGATCCCGTACGGCGAGATCTGGACCGTCGATGCGATCCGGGAGCGGCAGGGGAAGATCGGCGCCGACCCGTCGCTCGGGCTGCACTGGAATGTGGTGGAGAGCCTGCCGATCCATGAGCGGATCAAGCTGGCCGAGGGCGACCTGACGGCGTTGTTCGACAACTACCGGGCCTCGATGCGCAACCTCGCGGCCTGCGGAGTGAAGGTGATCTGCTACAACTTCATGCCAGTGGTGGATTGGACGCGCACGGAACTCAGCCACGCACTGCCAGGGGGTGGGCGGGCGCTGCGGTTTAATGCGCACGAATACGCGGCGTTTGACTGTTTCATGTTGCAGCGGCCGGGCGCTGAGGCGGAGCACGCGGCGGTGCTGGAGCGGGCGCGGGCATGGTTCGCGGCGGCTTCCGAGAGTGCCAAGGCTGTGCTGCTCTCCAACATCATGGCCGGGCTGCCGGGCGCGTTCGATCGCTACGATATTCCCGGGCTGCGGCGGATGCTGGCGCGCTACAGCGAGGTTTCGGCCGCTGGGCTGCGGGAGAACCTGGCCCGCTTCCTGCGCGAGGTGATCCCGACGGCGGAGGAGGTGGGTATCCGCATGGCGATCCATCCAGATGATCCACCGCGCCCGATGATGGGGCTGCCGCGCATCGTGTCCTGCGCGGAGGACCTCGCGGCGCTCACCGGCGCGGTGCCGAGCGAGGCGAACGGGATCACCTTCTGCACCGGCTCGCTCGGCGCCGGCGCGCACAACGATGTGCCGGCGATGGCGCGGCAGTTCGCCGGGCGCATCCATTTCGTCCATCTGCGCAATGTGGCCAACGAGCCGGATGGGTCATTCATGGAGGCCGATCATCTGGCGGGGGATACCGACATGGTGGCCGTGGTGGAGGCGCTGCTGGCGGAGCAGGGGCGGCGCAAGGCGGCGGGGGATGCGCACTGGCGGCTGCCGTTCCGGCCCGATCACGGGCATGAACTGCTGGACGACATCGGCAAGGGCAGTTTCCCGGGCTATTCTACCATCGGGCGGTTGAAGGGGCTGGCGGAAATCCGCGGCGTGATGACGGCTGTCAGCCAACTCCGGGGCCTGCCGATCTAGCCTGCCAGGCAGCGCACCGGGAGCGGTTGTTCGCGAGCACCGTCAAGCCGCCAGGCGCCGCCGTCGGGGCGGGCGGACACGGTTTCGTGGAGGTCCGTGTCGATGAAGTGCAGCGCCACGTCATCATCGGCGGCGTAGCCCGGGCCGGGGATGACGGCGTCGGCGATCATGCGGCGGAAGGTGGGGGCACGGTCCGGGCGGGCGGAGTAGTGCGCGCAGGCGGAACCGGCGAGGAGGCCGATGCAGTCCATCGGCAGCATTTCGGGCGGGTAGCTATCCGTGATGCAGGCATCGAACCAGCAGTTCATGCCCGCGCTGGTGCCGGACATCACCACGCCCTGCTCCCAGGCGGTGCGTAGCGCGGCGTCGATCCCCCAGTCCCGCCAGACGGTGATGAGGTTCCGGGTGGAGCCGCCGTTGACGTAGACAATGTCCATCGAGGCGAAGAAGTCCACAAAATCCCGGGTGACGGGCTTGTAGATGTTGAGGTGGGTGGGGCGGCAATCGTGCACGTCCACTTCGCGGTAGAACTGTTCTATGGCGGCCGGATTATCGCCCACAGCGCCGGCGAGGAGGCAGATCTTCGGATTGGCGGCCGGGGTGAGCGAGAGCAGGTGCCGTTGGAGCAGCGGGGGCTGCCAGGTGTCCACGTAGAAGCGGCCACCGATGGCGAAAATCTGGCGTTGCTTCATGGGGGGCGGCCTCCGGTGGGTGGGTGTGCAGCCTAGCTGTGGACGCTTCCCGGTTCAAACCGGCTCGTTGCCATACGCCCGGCGTGGTGGCAGTCTGCATGCGCATTCGTCGCGCCGGGATCGCCCGGTCAATCAAGGAAACGTATCATGTCCAGGATCACCCGCCGGTCCATGCTGGCGGCTGCCGGTGCGGCAGCCGTTGTGTCGGCCCCGCGCCGCGCCAGCGCCCAAGCTGTGAAGCCGCGCCTGACCGCTATCTCGCAGTGGAGCGCCGGCAGCGATGGGGCGGCGATCACCGCGCTGGGCAAGAAATTCGAAGAACGCGGCGGCGTCTGGCAGCATTCCCCGGTGCCGGGCTTCACCACCGAAATGATGAACAAGCTGCGCGCGCAGATCATGGCGGGCGATCCGCCGGCGTGCTCGCAGTTGAAGGGGCCGGAAATCGCGGCGTGGTCGAAAATCGCGGCGACGGTGAACCTCGATGCGACGGTGGCCGCGGCCGGCTATGAGAAGGTGGTGGCGCCCGACCTCGCGCGGCTGCACAAGCCGGGCGGCAAGTGGGCGGCGTTGCCGTTGCAGATCTACCGCACCAACACGCTGTTCCTCTCCAAGCGCGCGCTTGATCGTGCGAAGGCCGACAAGCTGCCGACCACGTGGGCGGAGTTCAATGCGCTCGGCGACAAGATGAAGGCAGCCGGGATCGCGTATCCGGTGTGCAACGGCGGCACCCGCGCCGATGACGGGCAGAAGTTCGAGGCCTGCCTCGCCGGCATCAGCCCGACAGCGTATCGCGCGGCGATCATGAACCTCGACGAAAAGGCGCTGAAGGGGCCGGAGATGAAGGCCGCCTTCGCCCAGCTTCGCAAACTGGCGGACTGGATGGACCCCAATACCGCGGCGCAGAGCTACGCGGTGCACCTGCCGAAGTTCGTCGCCGGCGATATGGGCATGATGATCCAGGGCGGCTGGGCGCAGGGCGTGCTGATCAATGCCGGCTTCAAGCTCGATGACTTCATCATCGCGCCTGGCCCGACGGACAATGGCAAGCCGGTGTTCATCCTCAATGCCGACGCCTTCATCTTCTGGCAGCGCAAGGAGCCTGACCTCCAGGCCGGGCAGAAGCTGATGGCCGAGCTGGTGATGGACCCAGCGATCCAGACCATGTACTCGCAGATCACCGGCTCCATCCCGGTGCGCACGGACGTCGATTTGTCCGGCGCCGGCTGGTCGGACGGGCAGCGCGAGGCGGCGCGCACGCTGAAGGAGGCGGTGGCGGTCAACCAGGTGGTGCTGAGCCTGGCGCACAACATGGCGCAGGAGAACGGCATGACGGCGGCGATGATCGACGTGCTGACCGAGTATGTGAAGAACCGCAGCATCACGCCCGATCAGGCGGTGACCCGCTTGGCCGAAGCGGTCGAGGGAGCGCGTTGAGCGTCAGCACGCTCGGCACGCCTTCCGCCACCCGGCTGTCGCCGGCCATTCTCGCGGGGCTGAAACGCCTGCCGGAATGGCTGGTGATCTGGGTGCCGTTGCTGCTGTCCGCCGGGCATGTGGTGGTGTTCACGGCGTGGACGACGTGGATTTCGTTCACGCCGTCTACCCTGGTGCCGGTGGATGGCTGGGTGGGGCTGCGCAACTACACCTCCGTGCTGGGCACGCGGAACTGGAAGATCGCGTTCGACAACCTGCTGCTGTTCGGCTTCGGGTTCGTGGTGCTGACGGCGCTGGTGGGGTTGCTGCTGGCCATTCTGATCGACCAGCGTATTCGCGGCGAAAACGTGTTGCGCTCGATTTTCCTGTATCCGATGGCGGTGTCCTTCGTTGTCACCGGCACGGTGTGGTCCTGGCTGCTTAACCCCGGGATGGGGGTGCAGAAGCTGGTGAACGATATGGGATGGACGAGTTTCCGGTTCGACTGGCTGGTGGACCGTGACATGGCGATCTGGACCATCGTGATCGCCGGCATCTGGCAGTCCTCCGGGTTCGCCATGGCGCTGTTCCTGGCCGGGCTGCGCTCGGTGGAGGCCGATCTGATCAAGGCGGCTCAGATCGACGGCGCCGGCCCATTCCGGATGTATACGCGGGTGATATTGCCCACGCTGTGGCCGATCGTGGTGGCGGTGATGGTGATCCTGCTGCAATTCGCCATTCGCACCTTCGACTTGGTGCGCGCGTTGACCGGCGGCGGGCCTGGCATCGCGACGCAACTGCCGGCCCTGGTGATCTATGATTTCATGTTCCAGCGCGGCCATCTCGGGCGCGGTTCGGCGGCCGCGGTGATGATGCTGCTGACGCTGCTCGGCGTGCTGCTGCCGTATGGGGCGTGGAAATATTACATGCGCCGGCGTGCCGCCAATGCGTGAGCAATCGGGATTCGCCGGGCCACCCTCGGTGGGACGCGCGGTGGTCTACGCGGTGGTGATCCTGCTGGCGGCGGGTTATCTGGTGCCGATGGTTGTGGTGGTGCTGAACTCGCTGCGCACCGCCGAGGAAATCGCCCAGACCTCGATGATCGGCTGGCCGAAAGTCTGGGCGTTCCAGAACTACACCGCGGCGTGGAGCGATTTCTGCATCGCACAGACCTGCAGCGGCATCCGGCCGTACATGCTGAATTCGGCGCTGGTGACGTTGCCGGCGACAGTGTTCTCCACGCTGCTGGGCGCGGTGGCGGGATACGCTATTTCGCTGTGGCGCTTCCGCGGCGATAGCTGGATTTTCGCCCTGGTCACGCTGGGGGTGTTCCTGCCCGAGCAGATGCGTCTGATCCCCTGGACCATCGTGTTGCGCGATGTCGGGCTGACCAACACGTTGAGCGGTCTGGTGATGATCCACACCATCCAGGGGCTGAGCTTCACCACGCTGTTTTGCCGCAACTACTACGTGGCCATCCCGCAGGACCTGATGAAGGCGGCGCGGATCGATGGCGCCGGCTTCTTCCGCATCTTCCATCGCATCGTGATGCCGCTGTCGCCGCCGATCCTGATCGTGACGGTGATCTGGCAGTTCACCCATATCTGGAACGAGTTCCTCTACGGCGTGACCTTCACCACCGGCACCCAGCAGCCGGTAACGGCGGCGCTGATCGCGCTATCCGCTTCGGTGGCCGATGTGCCGCAGTATGGGGTGCAGAGCGCGGCGGTGGTGGTGGCGGCGGTGCCCACTCTGCTCGTCTACTTGTTCGGCGGGCGCTACTTCGTGCGTGGCCTGACCGCCGGCGCCGTGAAATAGGGATCATTGCATGTCGGCCCTCGTCATCCGCGACCTGCGCAAGCGTTTCGGCACCACCGATGTCCTCAAAGGCATCGACCTCGATATCGACAGCGGCGATTTCACCGTGCTGGTCGGCCCGTCCGGCTGCGGCAAGTCCACGTTGCTGAATATCATCGCCGGGCTGGAGACCGCCACGTCGGGCGAGATCGAGATCGGCGGGCGGGTGGTGACGGCGGTGCCGCCGAAGGATCGCGACATCGCGATGGTGTTCCAGACCTACGCGCTCTACCCGTCAATGACGGTGCGGCAGAACATCACCTTCGGCATGGAATGCCGCAATGTGCCGAAGGCGCAGCAGGCCGAGGCGCTGGAGCGGGTGGCCAAGCTGTTGCAGATCGAGCCGTTGTTGGCCCGCAAGCCCGCGCAGCTTTCGGGCGGCCAGCGCCAGCGCGTGGCGATGGGCCGGGCGCTGGTGCGCGATCCCAAGCTGTTCCTGTTCGACGAGCCGCTCTCCAACCTCGATGCCAAGCTGCGCGTCGAGATGCGGATGGAGATCAAGCAGCTTCACGCCCGCATCGGTGCGAGCATCGTCTATGTGACGCACGACCAGATCGAGGCGATGACGATGGCGACGCGCATCGCGGTGATGAACCAGGGCGAGGTGCAGCAGTTCGCCGATCCGGACACCGTCTATAACCGTCCCGCCAATTTGTTCGTCGCGCGCTTCATGGGGGCGCCGCCGATGAACACCATTCCCGCCACCCTCGAAGGCGAGGGCGACCGGCCGGTGGTGGTGATCGGTGCTGGCGAGCATGTGGTGCGGCTGCCCGCCCCGCCGTCGATCGGGAGGGAGTGGCTGGGCAAGAGCGTCATCGTGGGCATCCGCCCGGAGTGCATCGCCGAACCCACACGGCTGTTCGGCAGCAGCACGGCCGCCGGCCTCACCATCACCGCGCCCGTCGAGATGACGGAGCCGACCGGGGCGGAGACCATCGTGGTGCTGCGCCTCGGCGGGCAGAAGGTGCTCGGCCGCGTGGCCCCCGATATTCGCCTGGCCAACGGCGCGCTGGCGACCTTCGCCGTGGATACTCGCAAGCTTTGCCTGTTCGACCCGCAAACGGAACGCCTCATCGCATGACCGACACACGCTACGCCTGCCTCGCCGGCCGCACTGTTATCGTCACGGGCGGGGGGAGCGGCATCGGCGGCGCGTTCGTGCGCGCCTTTGCCGCCAACGGTGCCCGGGTGGGGCTGCTCGACCTGGATGACGAGGCCGCCGGGGCGCTGGTGGAGGAGATCGCCGCCACGGGCGCGTCGCGTCCGGTGTTCGCCAAGTGCGATCTGCTGGATATCCCCGCATTGCAGGCGGCGCTCGGCACGCTGCACGCCGCTCTGGGCGATGCGGCGGTGCTGGTGAACAACGCCGCCAATGATCGCCGGCAGGATTTTCTGGCGGTCACCGAGGCGGAGTTCGACTGGTCCCTCGGGGTGAACTTCAAGCACCATTATTTTGCTTCCCAGGCCGTGGTGCCGCAGATGCGGCGGCTTGGGTTCGGCTCCATCATCAACATGAGCTCGGTGGCATGGATGGGCGGCGGTCCGTCGATGCAGGCGTATAGCGCGGCGAAGGCGGCGGTGGTGGGGTTCACCAACTCGCTGGCGCGGGATGTCGGCAAGTGGCGCATCCGGGTGAACGCCATCGCCCCGGGCATGGTGATCACGCCGCGCCAGCGCGAACTGTGGTATCAGGACGAGGCGCTGATCACCGCCGGGCGCGCGCGGCAATCACTGCCCGACCCGATCGAGCCGGAGGATGTTGCCGCCCTCGGCCTGTTCCTGGCGGCGGATGACAGCCGCATGATCACCAAGCAGTGCTTCCAGATCAACGGCGGATCACGCTGACGCCACGGCGGCTATGCTTTGCGAAGACCTGCGATTTCCGCCTCGAGTTCGGCGATGCGCTGGTCCTTGCCGGCCAGCGCGGCGGCCACGTCGGCCGCCTCGAAGCGCTGCGGGATGTGCTGCGGGCAGTTGGCATCCCACGCTTGCACGGTGAACAGCAGCACCTGCTCGGGCCTGGCCTTGTAGCCCGGCGGCATGAGGCGCGCGGCCAGGGCGTCGTCTCCCTCGATGATGCGCGCCGTGCCCCAGATTTTCACCCGCCGGCGGTGGGCGTAGTCGATGAGGAACAGGTGCGCCTGCGGGCGTTCGGCGAGGTTGCCCTGGGTGATGTATTGCCGGTTGCCGGCGAAATCGGCGAAGGCGATGGTGCTGGAGTCAAGCACATGCAGGAAGCCGGCCGGGCCGCCGCGGTGCTGGATATAGGGGTGTCCCTCGGCGTTCACGGTGGCGAGGAACACGCTGGTTTGGGCGGCGATGAAGGCGGCGAGATCGGGCATGATGGCGGTCTGCCAGCCGCCGCGTTCCTCCATGCGGGCGTAGCTGGCGCGTGAGCCCTTGCGGGACTGGATGTCCTTCACGGCTTGGGTGAAGGCGATGTCGCTGCTGTAGGTTGGCATGATCAGAGTCCGAGGTCCGCGAGGGTGGGGTGGTCATCCGGGCGGCGGCCCTGGGGCCAGTGGAACAGGCGGTCGTCGCGATGGATCGGCAGGTCGTTGATGCTGGCGATGCGGCGGCGCATCAGGCCGTGCGCGTCAAACTCCCAGTTCTCGTTGCCGTAGCTGCGGAACCATTCGCCGGCGGCGTCGTGCCATTCGTAGGCGAAGCGGACGGCGATGCGGTTTTCGTGGAAGGCCCAGACCTGCTTGATCAGGCGGTATTCCTGCTCGCGCTGCCACTTGGCGGTGAGGAAGGCGACGATGGCCGGGCGGCCTTGGAGGAATTCGGCGCGGTTCCGCCAGGCGCTGTCCTCGGTATAGGCGAGCGCCACGCGGGCGGGGTCCCGGCTGTTCCAGGCATCCTCGGCGAGGCGGGCCTTGATGGCGGCGGTAGCGGCGTCGAACGGCGGCAGTGGGGGGCGGGTTTCCATGGCGGGGTCTCTCCGAATGCGCGGGGGGAAAGGGCAGCGTGCCGGGCGGGCGTCCTGGGTGCGGCCAGGCATGCCGGCCGCACCCGCACCTCATGTGGCTACACGTTGAGCTTCGGCCAGTTCTTCTCCGCCCGGGCGGTCAACGCGACCTGATCGGACTGGTAGAGCTTGAGGATGTCGGCATTGAAGAAGACGTAGAGCTTGCGGTCGGCGATCATCCATCCGGTGGCTGGATCGACGTCGAAGAGTTTGCCCTGGGCGACGCCCCAGGCGCAGAAGCCGCCGTAAACCGGGAGGTATTTCGCGGGCTCCTTTTCGAACGCCGCCTGGTGCGCGGCGGTGGCGAAGCGCCAGACCAGGCCGTTATGCGTGGTGGTGAGGTTGTCCTGGCCACGGGCGGGCTGGCCGTCGGTGAAGTACGCGACGGGGTCGAAGCCCTTGAGGCCCAGGCCGGCATGCATGAGGTTCGGGGCGCCGCCGGTGCGCGACTGCGCCGCGGCGGCATGCGCCAGGCCGGTGCTAGTGGCGGCGGCGATGAGGGTGAAGACGTTGCGGCGGGTGAACTGCAAGGTCATGGCGATGTCTCCGTGGCTGTGATCGGGGGGTGGATCAGGCCGCGCGCCGGGCGGCGGGAACGGCGGGGAAGTCGATTTCGGTGCCGGCGACCTCGTTGACGTAGTTGGTAAGGGTGTTGAGCGCGACGTGCAGCACGATCTCGATCAATTCGGCGTCCCCGAAGCCGGCCAGGCGGGCGGCGGCGATGTCCACGTCGGCGACGTGGCCGCGGGCGTTGACGATCTTCACCGCGAGACGCACCGCGGCGTCGGCGGCCGGATCGGACTAGGCGCCACGGCGGTTGGCGGCGATTTCGGCGTCATCGAGCCTGGCGACGTTCTTGCCGACATAGGTGTGGGCGGAGAGGCAGTAGTTGCAGCCGTTGATCTCGGCGACGGCCAGGGCGATGCGCTCGCGGGTGGCGGGGGCGAGGGCGCCCTTGGCCAGGGCGGCGTTGAGGCCGATGTAACCCTCCAGGGCGGCGGGGCTGTTGGCGATGACGCGGAACAGGTTGGGGGCGACGCCGATCTGCTTCTTGGCGGCGTTCAACAGCGGCTGCGCGGCGGCGGGGGCGGCTTCGATGGTGGCGGGGATGGCGATGCGGGACATGGTGGCTTCCTTCTGGAGAGGCCGGGCTGGCCTGACGGGGGGATAGATGTTCCTTTCCATCCAGGCGGAATAGTTGGCATTATCGGGAGATATCCTCTCGAATTTTGGAAGCATGAATGGACCGTCTCGAATCGATGTCGACGCTGCTGACCGCGGTCGAGGCCGGCAGCCTCTCGGCAGCGTCACGCCGGTTGGGGATGCCGTTGGCGACGGTGAGCCGGAAGGTGGCGGAGTTGGAGGCGCACCTGCGCACCCGGCTGCTGGTGCGCACCAGCCGGCGGTTGGCGTTGACCGAGGCCGGGCGAGACTATGTCGCCGCGTGCCGGCGCATTCTGGAGGATATCGGGGAGGCTGAGCGGGCGGCTGCGGGCGAATACAGCGCGCCACGCGGGGAGTTGCATATCACCGCCCCGGTGGTGTTTGGCCGGCTGCATGTGGTGCCCGTCGTCATCGCGTTCCTGGCGGCGTTTCCGGAGATCAACATCCGCCTGGCGCTGGCCGATCGGATGGTGAACCTGTTGGAGGAACACGCCGACTTGGCAGTGCGGATCGGCGCGCTGGCGGATAGCGCGCTGGTGGCGACGCGGGTGGGCTCGATCCGGCGCATTGCCTGCGCCAGCCCGGGATATTTGGCGGCGCGCGGCACGCCGCAACACCCGCATGACCTCGCCGGGCATAGCTGCGTGACGTTCGAGACGCTGATGTCCCCGACCGCCTGGGGTTTCACCGCCGGGCGGGAAGCGCTGCTGGTGCCGGTGCGGTCGCGCCTAGCCGTCAGCACCGCCGAGGCAGCGATCGACGCGGCGGTGGCGGGCATCGGCATCACCCGGGTGTTGTCCTATCAGGCGGCGGAAGCGGTGCGGGGGGGCAAGCTGTCGGTGGTGCTGGCGGGGTTCGAGCCGCCGCGCTCGCCGGTAAGTCTGGTGACCAACGGGCAGGGACTGCTGCCGCAGAAACTGCGGGCGTTCCTCGATTTCGCCACGCCGCTGCTGCGGGCGCGGCTGGAGGGGGCGGAGTTGCGGGCTGTGTGAGGGAGGCCGATTTCCCCGGTTGTGCGGGCGGTGGCGTATCGGCAAGGTGTGACCGGCTGCGACGCTGATCATCACGCCGGCCGGGGGATTTCTGCATGGAGCGCAAAAAGGCATCGGATTTTCCGCAGGAGTTGTTGAACCTGTTCGACGGCTACGTGCATGGCCGCACCAGCCGTCGCCAGTTTCTCGACCGGGCGCAGAGCTTCGCGGTGGGTGGCGTCACGGCGGCGGCGCTGTTCGAGATGCTGAAGCCCAACTACGCCTGGGCGATCCAGGTGCCGCCGGAGGACAAGCGGATCGTGGCGGAGCGCGCCAGCGTGCCCTCGCTGCAGGGCTATGGCAGCATCAAGGGCTATCTGGTGCGGCCGGCGGGGGCTGCGAAGCTGCCGGCGGTGCTGGTGATCCATGAGAACCGCGGCCTCAACCCGTATATCGAGGATGTCGCGCGGCGGCTGGCGGTGGCCGGGTTCATGGCTTTCGCGCCGGATTCATTGACCTCGGTGGGGGGATATCCGGGCGATGACGAGAAGGGCCTGGCGCTGTTCGGCCAGCTTGACCGGGCGAAGATGAGCGAGGATTTCCTCGCCGCGGCGCGCTGGCTGAAGGCGCGGCCGGACGGCACGGGTAAGCTGGGCGCGGTTGGGTTCTGCTTCGGCGGCGGCGTGGTGAACATGCTGGCGGTGCGGATGGGCGCGGAGCTTGGCGCCGGGGTGCCGTTCTATGGCGCACAGCCCAACGCGGCGGATGTGGCGGCCATCCGCGCGCCGATCAACGCACAATACGCCGAGCTTGACGAACGCCTCACCGCGGGATGGCCGGCCTACGATGCGGCGCTGACCACGGCCGGAGTGGTGCATGAGGGCCACGTCTACAAGGCCACCAACCACGGCTTCCACAACGACTCCACCCCGCGCTACGACGATGCGGCGGCCAAGGAAGCGTGGCAGCGCACGCTCGGGTGGTTCGACAAATACCTGAGGGGCTGAGCGGGTTACCGGCTATCCGCGAGGAACGCCATGATGGGCGGCAGCACGATGCCGCTCAGGCTGAACGCTGGCAGGTGGGCGAGGCCGGGCAGGACGACGAAGCGGGCATTCGGGATGCGCTGGCTGCCTGATTGCGCCAGCGGGAACGCCGGGTCGGCATCGCCGCAATAGAGGCAGACCGGCATCGTCATCCCCGCCAGCATGTCCTCTATGGTGTCGCTGCTGGGCACGCAGGCGAGGAAAACCTCGAGATCGGCGGCGCGCAGGCGCTCGGCGTAGGCAGGCGTGACGTGGCCGGCGATTTTCTCGATGGTGGCGGCGAGAACGCTGGCGCCGCCGGCGGCGATCACCTCGCGCAGCCAGGCGCGGTTGGTCTCGGCATTGCGCGCATAGGGGTGGCTGCCGCCGATCACCAGCGCATCGAGGCGTTCGGGCGCATGGCGCGCCATGCCGAAGCCGATGAATCCGCCCATCGAGTAGCCCCAGAAATGGGCGCGCGCGATGCCCTCGGCATCCAGCACGGCGGTGACGTCGGCCACGCGGTGGTGCAGCGCGTAAGCGGCCTCGTCACGCGGCTTGTCGCTGCGGCCGTGGCCTCGGGCGTCGATCAGGATGAGGCGGTAGTGCGGGCGGAGCGCATCGACATAGCCGCTTTCGGCCCAATCCTCGATGGACTGGGTGAAGCCGTGTTGCAGCACCAGTGGCGGGCCGTCGCCGATGACCTCGTAGTGGATGCGGGTTCCGGCGTTGTCTGCGTAAGGCATCGCACTCTCCTCGTTCGCCGGGTATTTTTGAGTTCGGCGAGCTTAGGCGTCATTTCGCGGCGGCTTCAATGGCGGATGTTGCCGCCGCCCCGCAAACGCCTAGTCTGGCGCCAAAGCCAAGAAGAGGGGACGACATGCGCGATCCACAGGCCTTGATCAGCACCGGCGAGCTTGCCGCCATGCTCGGCGATCCGTCGCTGCGGGTGTTCGATTGCACCACTACCACGGTGCCGCCGCCGCCCGGCGTCGATGTGCCATATGTGGCGGTGCCCGGCCGGCCCGGCTTCGAGGCGGCACATATTCCGGGCGCCGATTTCCTCGATATCCAGGGCGAGTTCTCCGATCAGACCACGGAACTGCGTTTCATGATGGCGCCGGTGCCGCAAATGGCGGCGGCGTTCGGGCGGCATGGGGTGGGGCCCGGCACGCGGGTGGTGCTCTACAGCATCGGTAGCATGATGATGTCCACGCGCTTCTGGTGGATGCTGCGCGCCCTCGGGTTCGATGCGGCGGTGCTCGATGGTGGCTTCGACAAGTGGCGGGCGGAGGGGCGGCCGGTTGAAAGCGGGGCGCCCAAGGGCTATCCGCCGGCCAGTTTCGAGGCGGCACCGCGCCCCGGCATGTTTGTCGATCGCGCCACCATGCTCGGCGAATTGCATCGCCCCGGCACGGTGATCGTCAATGCGCTGAATGACGATCTGCATCGCGGCAACGGCCCCAGCCGCTACGGCCGGCCGGGCCGCGTTCCCGGCAGCGTGCAGGTTTCGGCGGCCACCCTGGTCGATCCGGCACACAAAACCTTCACCACGCCCGCCGACGCGCAGGCGAAGTTCGCGGCCAAGGGCGTCACCCCGGACAAGCACGTGATCTGCTATTGCGGCGGCGGGATATCGGCCACCATCGATTTGTTCCTGCTGCACCAGCTCGGCTACGACGACATCACGCTGTATGACGCGTCGATGGGCGAATGGGCGCGGGATACGTCGCTGCCGATCGAAACCGGCTGACCGCGCGCGGCGGGTGGCGGACCGGATGGCCCGCCACCTGGTCCGGTATCAGGGCAGCGGGGTGAACTGCAGGTCCTTGAACGGCACCACTTTGTCCGTCCGCACCATCTTGAACTCGGTGTTCGGGCCGAGCCACTTGTCCCACAGGGTGTTGATTTCGCCGGCCTGGTCCATCGCGAGGAGGGTTGCGTTGACCTTGGCGAGCAGGGCGGGCTCGTCCTTCTTCATGCCCACGCCGATCGGCTGGTAGACCATGGGCTCGGCGATCATCTTGAGCGGCACGCCGGCGGTCTTGGACTCATTGACCAGCTTGGTGATGGTCATTGTGTTGGCGACCATGCCGACGGCCTTGTTCTGCTGCACGGCCATGTAGACGGAGCCGGTGTCCTGGAAGGTCAGCGGATCGGAGTTGTTCAGCTTGATGGCCAGCTCCGAGGTCGAGCCCTTGGTGGAGGCCAGGCGCTTGCCGGTGAAATCGGCCTTCTTGGTGCCGGCGTCGGTCGCCTTCACTGCCAGCATTTCCTTAGCCAAGTAGTACGGGTCGCTGAACTGGATCTGCTCGGCGCGGCTCAGGGTGTAGGCGAGGTTGGCGATGGTGACATCGACGCGGCCGAGCTTCACCTCGGGCACGCGGCCTTCGACCGAGAGCGGGGTGATTTTGGCGGTGACACCCCAATGCTTGGCGATGGCGTTGCAGAGATCGACGTCAAAGCCGACCATTTCGCGGGTTTTCACGTCCGGCGCGGCGAAGGGCGGCACGTCGGCGAAGGTGCCGCAGCGCAGCTCCTTGCGGGCCATGAGATCGCCGAGCTGGTCGGCCTGGGCGGGTAGGGCCGCGCCGGTGAAAGCCAGCGCCAGGGCGGCGAGGGCGAGCGGGGTTTTCAACTGCATCTAGGGTCTCCTCTGTTGATTGAAGCGGGGTGTCATCGGGACCGCAGGTCCGACAGGAAGCGCTGGGCGCGCGGGTGCTGCGGGGCGCCGAAGAAGGCGTCGGGGGTGCCGGTTTCGAGAATCCGCCCGGCATCCATGAACCACACGCGATCGGCGACATCGCGGGCGAAGCTCATTTCGTGGGTGACACACATCATGGTCATGCCGTCCTGCGCCAGGCCGCGGATGACGGCGAGCACTTCGCCCACCATTTCCGGGTCAAGTGCACTGGTCGGCTCGTCGAACAGCATGGCTGGCGGTTCCATGGCGAGCGCGCGGGCGATGGCGACGCGCTGCTGCTGGCCGCCGGAGAGCTGGGCGGGGAAGGAGTGGGCGCGGTTGGCGAGGCCAACGCGGTCAAGCAATGCCATCGCGCGGTCCCGTGCGGCGGCGCGGCCGAGGCCGTTCACCCGGTGCGGCGAGAGAATGATGTTGTCGAGCGCCGAGAGATGGGGGAACAAGTTGAAGCTCTGGAACACGAAGCCGATGCGGCTGCGCAGCTTGTTCAACTCGGCGCCGCTCATCTTGGCGTGCACATTGCGCCCCTCGAACAGGATGGCGCCGGAGCGGATTTCCTCCAGGCGGTTCACCGTGCGGATCAGGGTGGATTTGCCCGAGCCGGACGGGCCGCAGACCACCACCACCTCGCCGCGATCGACATTGGCGTTGATGTCCACCAAGGCGCGGTAGTCACCGAACCATTTGTTGACGTCCTGGAACCGGATCATCCGGCTGTCTCCATGATGG
This sequence comes from uncultured Rhodospirillales bacterium, assembly GCA_903845065.1. Taxonomy (GTDB): domain Bacteria; phylum Pseudomonadota; class Alphaproteobacteria; order Acetobacterales; family Acetobacteraceae; genus CAIYPH01. The sequence continues at coordinate 37,734 of CAIMWH010000193.1, forward strand.
CGAGGGGGGCGGCGCCGGGGCCGGCGCGGCGGGTGGCGATGCGGCGTTCCAGCCAGGTGGCCGCCGCGGTAAGGCCGAAGCAGACGACGTAGTAGGTGAGCGCCAGGATCAGGAAGACCTCGAACGGCTTGGTCAGCAGCCGGTTGTTGATCTGGCTGGCCGCGAAGGTGAGCTCGGGCACGTTGATCACGTAGCCGAGGGTGGTTTCCTTGATGGTGGAGATGAACTGGCTGAGGATCGCCGGCAGCATGTTATAGAGGGCCTGGGGCAGGATCACGTAGCGCATGGCACGCGGATAGGAGTGGCCGAGGGCGCGGGCGGCATCCATCTGGCCGGCGGGCAGGGACTGGATGCCGGCGCGGACGACCTCGCTGAGAAAGGCGCCCTCGTAGATCACCAGCGTGCACACCATGGTGGCGAAGCCCGGCACATTGGCGCCGAGCAGCAGCGGGAACAGGAAGTACACCCAGAAGATGATCATCAGCAGCGGCACGCCGCGCACCAGGTAGACCAGCGCGGTGGCGGGCGCGCGCAGCAGCCGCCAGCGGGAAATTCGTGCCAGCGCGATCAGCACGCTGAGCGGGAATGCCAGCACGATGCCGAGCACCGACAGCATCAGGGTGGCCGCGATGCCGCCGAGCGGGCCGTTGGGGTACTGGCCGACCAGCAAGAGCAGCCAGTTTTCCGAGATGATGGAGATCGCGCCCTGCAACATCGCTCAGCGCGCCCCGGCCAGGGTGGCGCGGCGGCTGAGTGCGGCACCGGCCGCCATCATCAGCAGCGAGCACGCGAGGTAGAGGATGGTGGCGATGAGGTAGGTTTCGAAGGTGCGGAAGCTTTCGCTCTCCACCTCCTTCACCGCGTGGGTGAGTTCGGCCACCCCGATCGCCATGGCGAGGCTGCTGTTCTTGAACAGCGAGACGGTGTGGTTCACCAGCGCCGGCAGCGCATTGCGGAATGCCTGCGGCATCAGCACGAAGCGCATGGTGCCGACATAACCATGCCCGAGGGCGCGGGCGGCTTCCTCCTGGCCAGGGGAAACCGAGCGCAGGCCGGAGCGGAGGTCTTCGCTGAAATAGGCCGCCTGGCAGAGCCCGAGGCCGACGATGGCGAAAATCGCCTCGCCACTGTGGTCGCTGAGCCACTCCTGCATCGCATCCGGGAAGAGGCTCGAAATGCCGAAATACCACAGCATCAGCTGCACCAGCGTCGGCACATTGCGGTGGTAGGAGATGTATGCGGCCACCACGCCCTCGGCGATGCGGCTGCCGATATGGCCAAGCGGCAGCAGGCGGACGGCGAGCAGCAGGATGCCGAGCGACATCGCGAGCACCCAGGAGCCGATGGCGATGACGAACGTCATGCCGATGCCATGCAGCAGCATGGCGCTGAACCCGGGGTTCAGCAGGATGGCAAGGAGGTCGAACCCCTTCATGCCGGCTCGGGACGGGCGGTGGACAGGCCGCCCGGCACTTGCAGCGTGGGGGTGATTTCCATGTGGCCGATATTCACCGCCACCGGGGCGGCCACCGCGAAGGCGATGGCATCGGCGATGTCACGGGCTTCCGGCAGTTCGAAGCCACGGATGAAGCGCTCGTGGATCTCGGGGCTGTCGCCATGGACATGGGCAAAGATATCGGTGGCGACGCGGCCGGGGCAGATCTCGGTTACGCGCACGCGCTTTCCGAATGCATCGATGCGAAGCTGGCGCGAGAGCATGGAGATCGCCGCCTTCGTCGCGTGATAGGTGGTGTTGCCGCCGAAATTATAGGCCGCGGCGATGGAGCTGATGTTGATCACGTGGCCGCGGTCCCGCGCCATCATGCCGGGTACCACCAGGCGGCAGAGGTGCAGCACCGCGCGCAGGTTCACGTCGACCAGGAGGTCGATATCGGCGGGTTCGGCCTTGAGGATGCCGCGCGGGCGGTCCACGCCGGCGTTGTTGACCAGGATATCGAAGGGAACCGCTGTGGTGAGGGCGGTGATGCCAGCGAGGTCCGTCACGTCCAGCACATGGGCGATGCAGCCGGTGCGGGCGGCAAGGTCCGCCAGCGCTTCGGCGCTGCGGGCGACGGCGTGCACCTCAAGCCCCTCGCTGCGGAAGCGTTCCACCACGGCCGCGCCGATGCCCGAGGAGGCGCCGGTGACCAGGGCGGTGCGATAATCGGAAAAGGGCATGGCAGTCCCCGCAAGCTTGATGATGACGCTATCGATGGCGATTTCAGTGCGCCAAGACGGATTGGCGCTGGCACGATAAGAGGCGCTTATGTCTGGCGGGAAACCGGGACGATCCGCCCGCCGCCGTGTTCGATCTCGGCCCGGATGCGGCGCGCCAGATCAACCGCCCCATCCGTGTCGCCGTGGAGCAGGATGGAGCGCGGGCGCATGGCGAGCGGCTTGCCGGAATGGGTGATCACGGTGCCGCTGTCCAGCATCCGGCGGACGCGTTCGAGCACCAGGGCAGGGTCGTGGATGACGGAATTCGGCAGTTTGCGGGGCACCAGCAGGCCCGCGTCATCATAGGCGCGGTCGGCGAGGAATGTGGTCACCACCCGCAGCCCGGCGCTGGCGGCGGCGCCCTCGATGGCCTGGCTGCTGGAGGAGATGATGGTGAGGGCGGGGTCAAACGCGGCGACGGCGCGGACCAGGGGGAGTGCCAGCGCGGCGTCCCCGGCGGCGAGATTGCCCAGGGCGCCATGGAAACTCATATGCGTCACCCGTTGGCCCGCCGCCTGCGCGATGCCGGCCAGGGCGCCGAGCTGGTAGATCACCATGGTGGCGAGTTCTTCGGTTTCGATCTGCATCACCCGGCGGCCGAAGCCCTGGCGGTCCGGAAAGCCGACATGGGCGCCGATATCCACGCCACGTTCGGCGGCGAGGCGTACGGTGCGCGCCATGATCAGCGGGTCCCCGGCGTGGAAGCCGCAGGCGATGTTGGCGGAGGAGACGATATCGAGCAGGGCGGCGTCGTCCCCGATGGTCCAGGCGCCGTAGCCCTCGGCGAGGTCGGCGTTGAGGTCGATATCCATGGGGCCTACTCCGCGACAGGGTGAAGGGCGACGAGCGGCGTGCCGTAGCCGACGGTGGCGCCGGAGGTGGCGAGGATTTCAGCGACGATGCCGGGCACCGGGGCCGTCACCGGCAGCAGCAGGGCGCCGATCCGCAGCAGCGCCACCGGCTGGCCGGCCTCGACGAGGGTGCCGGCCGGGGCGAGCAGCGTATCGTGCAGCGGGTGGGCGGGGAGGAATACGCCGACCGAGGGGGACGTCACGCTATGAAGCGTGACGGGTTCCGCGATGGGAGTGACATGGCCGGCATCCTGGCGGAGGCGGAGGCGGAGGTGGCAGCCGGGGCCGCGCAGTTCGAGTTCCGCGAGGTCGGTCTCGGCCAGCCAGGCGGAGAGGCGGGCGATATCGGGCGCGGAGAGGGTCATCGTGCGGCACTCCGCATGCGGTGCAGGCCGGCGAGGCGGTCCAGTCCGGCGAGCCAGGCTTCGTTGGCGTCACGCGCGGCCAGGGCGCTGGTCCAATCGGTCTCGATGAAATGGAAACGGCTGCCGATGGGGGCCTGGCCGAGGCGCCAGAGGTCGGCTTCGATGATGGTGCCGATCTTGGGGTAGCCGCCGGATGGCTGGGCGTCACGCATCTGCACGATGGGCTGCCCGCCATGCGGCACCTGGATGACGCCGGGGACGATGCCGTGCGAGCGGAGTTCGATGGGGGCCTCGGGTGTGAGGGTGGGGCCGGCAAGGCGGTAGCCGTAGCGGTCGCTCTGCGGCGTGATGCGCCAGGGCTCGGCCCAGAAGGCGGCGCGGGAGGCGGCCGTGTAGCGGGCGTATTCGGCCGAGGGCAGCACGCGGATGGCGGGCAGCCCGCCACGCTCAAGCGGCAAGGCGAGGGCGGGGGGCATGGCGCCGAAGCCGGTGATGCGGGCGGCGGCGGTGCCGGTGCGGAGGTGGTCACCCTGGCGCAGGGCGCGGCCCTCATGGCCGCCGAAGGCGCCGCGCAACTGGGTGCTGCGGGAGCCGAGCACGTCCGGCACGTCGATCCCGCCGGCCACGCACAGGTAGGCGCGGCTCGCCCGCCAGGTGGTGCCGGTGGGCAGGCCCAGGCGGAGGGTTTGTCCCGCCGTGGCTGCGCCGGACCACCACGGCAGGAGCGGGCGGTCATCGAGACGGGCGGCGCAGTCCGCACCGGTGAGGGCAAAGGCGCAGGGTTCGGTGAACCGCACCAGGAAGGGGAAGACCTGGATTTCGATCGCCGCGGCGCCGGCCGGATTGCCGAGCAGGAGGTTGCCGGCGGCGAGGGCCAGCGGGTCCATCGCGCCCGATGTGCCGACGCCCCAGTTGAGCGCGCCGGTGCGCCCGAGGTCCTGCACGGTGGCGAGCGCGGTGTCGGACAGGATTTCGATCATCGGATCACCCGTTCGGCGCGGAAGCGGATGGCATCGCCGGGGCGCAGCAGGGCCGGCGGGTCCCGCGCGGGGTCGAAAAACACCATGGCGGTGGTGCCGATGGTGTTCCAGCCGCTCGGGCCGCTGGAGGCGGAGACGCCGGTTTGCGCGCCACCGATGGAAACCGCGCCACCGGGGATGCTGAGCACCGGAACCTTGCGGCGCGGTGTGCTGATCCGCAGGTCCATGCCGCCGAGGTAGCAGTAGCCGGGATGGCTGCCGAGGGCGAAGACCGGGTATTCGGGCGCGGTATGCAGGGCGACGATGTCATCGATACCGAGGCCGGTATGGGTGATGACGTCGGCCATGTGCGGGCCGCCGTCGCCACCGTAGGTGACGGGGAGTTCGATCAGCCGTCCGTCCAGCGGCAGCGGCGCGGCGGCTTCCCAGGCTTGGTGGAGGCGGGCTTCGAGGGCGTCGAGATTGCGGGGCGCACGGGCGAAGGCGAGCATCAGATTGTTCATGCCTGGCACCGCCTCGCGCACTTCCGGCCAGGTTTCGGCCTCCAGCGCCAGGGCCCAGATGCGCTGCTGCGTCGGCAGGTCGGTTTCGCCCGGCGCATCGAACAGCAGGGCGGTGGTTCCCAGCAGGGTGATCACCGGGACGGTCATGCGGCAAGCCAGCGTTCGAGGTGATGGATATCGAAGCCGCCAGCAATCACGCCGGGCTCGCGGACGAGACGGCGGTGCAGCAGTAGGTTGGTATCGATGCCGCCGACCCGCATTTCATCAAGCGCCGCGCGCAGGCGGTGCAGCGCCTCGGCCCGGGTGGCGCCGTGGACGATGAGTTTCGCGATCATCGAGTCGTAGTGGGGCGAGACGGTGGCGCCGGCTTCCATGTGAGTGTCGATCCGCACGCCGGGACCGCCGGGCAGGTGCCATGCGATGATGCGGCCGGGGGAGGGCGCGAAGGTTTCGGGATGTTCGGCATTGATGCGGCATTCGAAGGCGTGGCCGTGGCACACGATATCGGGTTGGCGCAGGGCGAGCGGTTCGCCGGTGGCGACGCGGAGCTGGAGTTGGACGAGGTCCAGCCCGCTCACCATTTCGGTGACCGTGTGCTCGACCTGCACGCGGGTATTCATCTCGATGAAGTAGAACGCGCTGTCCTCCACCAGGAATTCGAAGGTGCCGAGGCCGCGGTAGCCGATGCGCCGGCAGGCTTCGACGCAGCTTTCACCGATGGCGGCGATGGTTTCGGCCGGAATCCCCGGCGCGGGCGCTTCCTCCACCACCTTCTGATGGCGGCGTTGCAGCGAGCAGTCGCGGCTGCCGAGCCACAGAGTGGTGCCGTGGTGATCGGCCAGGACCTGGATTTCGACATGACGGGGATGGCCGAGGAATTTTTCGAGGTAGACCTCGGAGTTGCCGAAAGCGCGGCGCGCCTCCTCCTGGGTGAGGGCCACGGCCTCGGACAACGCGGCGGCATCGCGGACCAGGCGCATGCCACGCCCGCCACCGCCGCCGGCCGCCTTGACGATGACGGGGTAGCCGATGGCGCGCGCCAGATCGTGCAGGGCGGCGGGGTCGTCGGGCAGGGCGGCGTCCGGCCCGGGCACGCAGGGCACGCCGGCGGCACGCATGGCGCGCTTGGCGGCGATTTTGTCGCCCATCAGTCGGATGGCGGCGGAGGGCGGGCCGATTAGGGTGAGGCCCGCCGCCTCCACGCGTTCGGCGAAATCGGCGTTCTCGGCGAGGAAGCCATAGCCGGGATGGATCGCCTGAGCGCCGCTGAGTTCGGCGGCGAACAGGAGGGCCGCTTGGTCGAGATAGCTGTCGCGCGCGGCGGCCGGGCCGATGCACAGCGCCTGGTCCGCGAGGCGGACGTGGGGGGCGTCCCGGTCGGGCTCGGAGAACACCGCGACGGTGCGCAGGCCAAGGCCGCGGCAGGCGCGCTGGATGCGCAGCGCGATCTCGCCGCGATTGGCGATCAGCACGGTGTCGAAGGCGGGACGGCTCACGCGAAGTGCATCAGCGGCTGGCCGGCTTCGACCTCGCTGCCGGACGCAATGAGGACGGCGGTTACAATGCCGCTGCGTTCGGCGCGGACGGTGTTGAACACCTTCATCGCTTCGATCAAGCACAGGATGTCGCCGGCCGCGACGGTGGTGCCGGGTTGCACGAAGGGCGCGGCGCCGGGGGCCGGCTGGAGATGGATCACGCCGGACAGCGGGGCGTGCAGGTGGGTGCTTTCTGCGGTAGCGGCAACCGCGACCGGGCGCGGCCGGGGGGGCGCGATGGGCGTGCCCGCCACCGTGGACGCCCGCCGCGACAGCCGCAGGGTCCAGCCTTTCTCGCTGACCTCCATCTCCGACAGATCGGAGGCGGCCATCGTGTCGATCAGAGCCTTGATGTGGTCCAGGTCCATGCGCCCTCGCTAGCCCCGGACGCTATCGGGCGGCCGTGCGCGGCGCCAAGACTGAATGTCTCTGTCGCTATAAGGGGGGCTTATGACGGGGCGAGAAGGTTCCCGGGCAGGCCGGCCACCAGTTCGAGCAGGATGTCACGGATGGCCCGCGCCGGCTCGGACAGCGGCAGGTGGTCGGACTCGCAAAGTGCCAACGGCGCGGAGATGATGGGCTCGACAATGCGGCACTGCCAGGCACCGCAGGAGGCGACGATCTGCCGGGCCATGGATTCCGGCAGGATGGTGGCGCCCAGACCTTCGGCGATGACGGCGGTGAGGGTGCTGGCCGATTCCACCTCGGCCACCACGCGCGGCGCCATGCCGGCGCCGGCGAACGCTTCGTCCACCATGCGGCGCACCACGTTGTAGGGGCGGGCGAGATAGAGATCGATCTCGCCGAGCAGGCGCAGCGGCACCTCGGCGGGCAAAGCGGGCATGGCGTCCGGGCCGACCAGGAAAAGCTGCTCCTTCAACAGCGGCGTGAAGGCCAGGCCATGCACGGTGGTGTTCCCGCCGTAGAGCACCGCGAGGTCCATCCGCCCGTTCATGATGAGTTCGGACAAGGTGGAGCCGTAGGTCTCGTTCAAATACAGCAGGATACCGGGGTGGCGCGCCCGCACCGTGCGCAGCAGCGGCAAGGCGAGCCCGGCGGCGGCGGTGCCGGGGGCGAGGCCGACCGAGACGGCGCCCGAGAGCCCTTGATGCGCCGCCATCATGTCCACGCGCGCCTGTTCGCATTGGCGCAGGATGAGTTGGGCGTGGCGATACAGCACCCGCCCGGCCTCGGTGGGCGTCACGCCGCGTTTGGTGCGCAACAGGAGTTGCTGGCGCACCTCGCCTTCCAGGGTGGCAAGCTGCTGGCTGAGGGCGGGTTGGGCGACATGGAGGATGTCGGCGGCCTGGGTGAGGCTGCCGATATCGACGATCTTCACGAAATACTGCAATCGGCGGAGGTTCATGGCGGAATATCCATAAGACTTGCCTATTTGGGCAGAGCCAAGGCGTCTTGGCCACGGGAAGAATGGCCTCCTAGCCTGCACGCTCCATCAAGCCGAGGTCAGGCATACCGTGAACACGTCCCGGATCGCGTCGCGCATCAGGCGCATCAAGCCCTCCCCCAGCACGGCCGCGGCGGACCGCGCCAATGAGTTGCGGCGGCAGGGCAAAATGATCGTCAATCTGGTGGTCGGCGAGCCCGATTTCGATACCCCCGTCAGTATCCGCCAGGCCGCCGCGCGGGCGATCGAGGCGGGCGCGACCCGCTACACGCCCAACGCCGGCACGCTCGAACTGCGTCAGGCCATTGCGGCCAAGCTCCTGCGCGAAAACGGGCTTACCTACACGCCGGCCGAAATCATCGCCACCAACGGGGCCAAGAGCGCCATCTACAACGCCCTCGCCGCCACCATCGAGGCCGGTGACGAGGTCATCATCCCGGCCCCCTACTGGGTTTCCTACACCGACATGGTGCTGGCCAACGAGGGCACGCCGATCACCGTGGCCTGCCCGGAAAGCCAGGGGTTCAAGCTGACCCCGGCCCAGTTGGAAGCCGCCATCACGCCGCAAACCCGCTGGCTGATGCTGAACTCGCCCTCCAACCCCACCGGCGCCACTTACAGCGCGGCCGAATATCGCAGGCTTGCCGATGTGCTGGCGGACCATCCGCATGTGATGGTGATGACCGACGATATCTACGAGCACATCCGCTTCGATGGGCAGCCGGTGGTGCATCTGCTTGTCGCGGCGCCCGAACTGCGCGACCGCACGCTGGCGATCAACGGCGTGTCGAAAACCTACGCCATGACCGGCTGGCGCATCGGCTGGATTGCCGGGCCGCGCGATATCATCGGCGCCGTCGACACGCTGCTGTCGCAGGCGGCGGGGAATTGCTGCGCGGTGAGCCAGGCGGCCGCCGCCGCCGCGCTGAATGGCGACCAGTCCTTCGTGGCCGAGAGCGTTGCCATCTACAAGCAGCGGCGGGACCGCATGGCGCAGCGCATCAACGCCATTCCCGGCCTGTCCTGCGCCATGCCAGAGGGGGCGTTCTATCTCTACGTCAACTGCGCCGGCGTGATCGGCCGCCGCACGCCCGAAGGCAAGCTGCTGGAAACGGACGGCGACGTGGTGATGTACCTGCTCGAACACGCCGGCGTGGCTGTGGTGGCCGGCACCGCCTACGGCCTTTCGCCGTATTTCCGGCTGTCGATCGCCACCGCCATCGATATCCTGATGGACGGTGCCGATCGCATAGCCCAGTCGGTGGCGGAGCTCAGCCAGGGATGATAAAGCGCTTGGCCTCGGTGTCGTAGTCGCCATAGCCCATGGTGGCGCGGAACTCGGCGTGCGGCAGTGCGCTGGCGGCTTCGGGCAGCCCGGCCACCATGGCGGCGAGACCGGCCTTGATCCCGGCCGCCATCGGCGACAGCAAGCCGGTGGGGTAGGTGCCGATCTTCAGGCCGAGGGCGGCGGCCTGCTCGTTGTTCGGCGTGGCGCGCGGGGCGCCGGGCGACAGCACCGAGAAGGACGGGCGGCCTTTGGCGGCGGCCACGGCACGGCGGATTTCCTCGTCGGTTTCGGGCGAGTCGAGGAACAGGATGTCCGCGCCTTCATCGACATACATCGCGATGCGGGCCTCGGCTTCCTCGAACCCCTGGGTGGGGCGGCAGTCGGTGCGGGCGAGCACCAGGATGCCGGAATCCTTGGCGGCTTCCACGGCGGCGCGGATTTTCATGCGCGCCTCTTCGCGGGTGAGGCAGGGCTTGCCGGCGGCGGTGAGTGCGCGCGGGGTGATCTTGTCCTCGATCAGCACGGCGGCGGCGCCGGCGCGGCCATAGGCGCGCACGGTGCGCTGCACGTTCATCGCATTGCCGTAGCCGTGGTCACCGTCGGCCAGCACCAGGGTGTCCGGCGCGGCGGAATGCACCATGTTAAACGAGTCGAACATCTCGCCGAACGACACCAGGTCGAGATCCGGGCCGCCGAGGCGGCTGGCGGCCACGCAGGAGCCGGACAGGAAGGCGGTCTTGAAACCGGCGGCGGCGGCGAGCTTGGCGCTCAGCCCGTCCCACACGGCGGGCATCACGACGAAGTCGGGCTGTGCCAGCAGGGCACGCAGGCGATCGGGAGGGGTCATGGAAGGTCCTCAGGGATGTTGGTGGCAGCGACGTAACAGGAGGCGGAATGGCCCTGGATGCTAGCCACCCCGCGGGGTCGACAGCCTGCGCAGCTCGCGCAGACCCTCGCGCAGGAACGGGTCGGAATGGACGTAGAAGAACTGCACCCCCGCCTCAACCCAGCGCGCCATCTCATGCTTGAACACCAGCGTCCCGGCGATCTTGCCGGCGGCGCGGATTTTCGCCACCGCGGCGGCCACCGCATCCTGCACCGGCTGCGGGCGTTCCTCGCCGTAGGGCACGCTGGGCAGGTAGCCCATCGACTGCGAAAGATCGCCCGGCCCGATGAACAGCACGTCCACGCCGTCCACCGCGCAGATTTCGTCAAGGTTGGCGATCGCGGTGAGCGTCTCGATCATGCAGATCACCAGGCGTTTCTCGTGGTCCGCGGGGCAGGCGTAGCGCACGGTTTCGACGATGGTGCGCGCCTGCTCGGCGGTTTCCACCATCGGCACCATCAAGCCGTCGGCGCCACCATTGAGGTAGCGGATCATGGTGGAGCGCTGGTGGCTGTCCGGCCGGACGATCGCCGCGCCGCCACCGCTGCGGGTGGCAACGCCCATGACGCGCATGTCCTCGTAGCTGCCGCTGCCATGCTCTCCATCGAGGAACACCGCGTCGGCACCCAGTTCGCACAGCCGGGCGACCAGGCCCGAGGAGACGTGGTGTGCGTTGACCATCAGCAGGTTCTCGCCGGCCGCGAGGCGGGAGCGCAGGGTGTCGCCGATCATGGGGGGTTCTCCGAGTGATGAGGCGGCGTGGTATAGGAGCGGCCGTGCTGCTGTGAAAGCCTGTCGTGCTCAGTCCGCGGAAGATCCAATATTTCCTCAAGGTGGTGGATTGCGGCGCCTTCGCCAAGGCGGCCGCCGATCTCGGCGTGAGCCAGCCCACGTTGAGCCAGCAGGTCGCCGCATTGGAGGCGTATCTCGGCCGCCGCCTGCTGGTGCGCAGCGTGCACGGGGTGAGCGTCACCGAGGCCGGACGCGCCTTCTATCGCCACGCCCAGGGACTGGCCAAGCAGTTCGCCACCGCCGAGGCCGAGGTGAAGCGGATCGAGGAGGCGAGCGGTGGCCAGATCGCCCTCGGCCTCGCCACCTGCGGCGCGGCGGCAACCTTGGCATTGCCGATCCTGGAGCGGGTGCTGGCGGAGCGGCCGGGGTTCCGGTTGCGGATATTCGACAACTTCCTCGGCTCCCTCGGCGACAGCATCATGAACGGACGCATCGACCTCGCACTGGCCTATGGCGCCGGCTCGACGCGCGGCGTCCGGCGGCACGCGTTGTTCGTCGAGGAGTTGTTCCTGCTGGCGCCGCCGTGCCGTGCGCTGGCGGCGGGGGCCGACGGGGTGGTGGATATCGCGGCGCTGCGCGACGTTCCGCTGGTGATGCCGAGCGCGGTGCATTTCCTGCGTCCGGTGATCGAGCAGGCCTGCGCCGCGGCCGGTTTCCGGCCGCGCGTGGTGGCCGAGATCGACTCGCTCGCCGGGCTGCTCGGCGCGCTCGACAACAACGCAGGGCTAGCCATCCTGCCGCGCGCCGCATTGGAGCCTGGCGAGGAGGCGCGGCTGGCGATCCATCGCATCGGGCCGCAGCGCATCGAGGCCACGGTGTCGCTCTGCACCTCGGCCGACCTGCCGATGACCGCCTCGATCGAGGCGCTGGCGGCGATGATCACCTCCCTCACGCAGGAGCGGCTGGCGGTGGGCGCCTGGGCGGGGGTGCGGGCGGCGTGAGCGGCGTGCGATCGGCGAGGTCGCAGGCGAGTCGGTAGACGGCGCGGCCAGCTTCGGAATCCATTTCCTCGGCCGGGGTGCAGAGGGTGAGCGCGGCGCGCGTGGTGGTGGCGCCGAACGGGCGCATGGCGAGCGGCGCCTGTTCGCCCAGCGTGACAGCCACCGAGCGCGGCAGGATGGTGGCGCCAAGGCCGCGCAGCACAGCGGCCGAAAGGGTCTGGAACGACTCGATTTCGGCCAGGATATGCGGCTGGCTGTGCTGGCGGGCGAACACCGCATCGATCACCTGTCGCAGCGCATTCGCCGTGCCGGGCAGCAGCAGCGGCACAGTGTCGAGCGGACGGGCGGCGCGGGGACGGGTGCTGAACAGCGCATCGGCGCGGCCGACCAGGCAGAGCCGTTCGTCAGTCACCGGGCGGTAGTGCAACCCGGTGCGGGGCACGATTTCGTAGAGGAATGCCATATCGACGCGGCCAAGCAGCAGGTCGGCGGCCAGCACGCCCTCGAAGTTCTCGTTGATGTGGAGGATCACGTCTGGGTAGCGCGCCCGCACCTCCGCCAGCAACGGCTGCACCAGGAAGCGGGCGTGGCTGTGCGGCGCCACGCCGACGGTGACGCGCCCGGCCGGCGCACCGGCCAGCACCTTCACCTCCGCCCGCGCCCGTTCCATCTGGCGCGCGAGCAGCTTGGCATTGCGATACGCCACCTGCCCGGCCGCCGTCGGCGTCACGCCGTGCTGCCCGCGCACCAGCAATGGCGCGCCGAAACTCCGCTCCAGCGCCTGCACATGCTGGCTCAGCGCCGGCTGCGCGATCCCCAGCGCATCGGCGGCACGGGTGATGCTGCCCATGTCGATGATGCGGACGAGGAATTGCAGGCGCTTGAGGTCCATGGCCGGCTCCACGACAAGGAGAGTGGTGCGATGCAGTATAGAGAACCCCTATACCCCAAGACGCAATCAGTCTTGGAACCCCGCCGCGCCGCCCCGTATGAGCGTTGCAACGGATGAAACAAGGGGATGGCTGATATGGGTGTTTTCTCGCGGCGTGGTCTTCTTCTTGCCGGCGGCGGTGCCGCCTCCCTGCTCGGACTGCCCGCCACCGCGCGGGCGCAGTCGGCCATCACCCTCAAGATCGGCCTCGTGGTGCCGCTGAGCGGTCCCTCCGCGCGCTGGGGCGGGTTCGCCTCGCATGGCGCCGAACTGGCGATGAAGCAGATCAACGCGGCGGGCGGCGTCGGCGGCAAGCCCATCGAACTTCTCAAGGGCGACAGCCAGGGCACCCCGGTCGAGGCCGTCTCGGCGGCGCGGCGGCTCATCTCGCAGGACGGCGTGAACGTCATCCTCGGTGACATCGCCTCGTCCGCCACCATCGCGCTGCAGCCGGTGGTCGAGGAAGCCAAGGTGGTGCTGCTCAACGGCGCCTCGTCCAACCCCGACATCACCTACAAGGCCGGCGTCGGCGGCTTTAAATACACATTCCGCTCCTACCCCACCGACGAGTTGCGCGCCCGCGTCATCCTGCAATACGCCGCCGAGAAGCGCGGCATCACCAAGTATGCGGTGCTCTCCGTCGACAATGATTACGGCCGCGGCGCCATCGCCTTCTCGAAGAAGTATCTGCCGGAATTCAAGGCGACCATCCTCAGCGAGGACTACTACAAGGACGACGAAACCGATTTCCGCCCCGTCCTGTCGCGCATCAAGTCCCTCGGCGCGCAGTCCATCCTGATGTATGGGCTGCCCGACACCACCCGCCTCATCGTGCGCCAGATGCTGGAACTCGGCCTCGCCGGCAAGGTGACGCTGGCCGGCAACGGCGAGTTCACCTACCCCGACACCATCAAGGTTGCACCCTCGGTGCTGAACGGTGCCATCGAGGCCGCCGCCTGGTCGCCGGACCTGGCGAGCCCGCGGAGTCAGAAATTCGTCGCCGACTACAAGGCGGCCTACGGCACCGAGGTGCCGAACGTGCACTCCTACACCCACTGGGAGGCGCTCTACCTCCTCGCCGCCGCCGCCAAGGCCGCCACCGGCACCGGGCCGGAGGCCCTGCGCACCGCGCTCGAACAGGTCGACTATGCCGGCGCCACCGGGCGGGTGCATTTCGACAGCCACCACCAGGCCGAACTGCCAATGATCATCTACGAAGTCGAGGGCGGCAAAGCCATCGAGAAGGGCGCGTTCACCGCCAAGGTGAACTACCCGACCTGATCGCAGTAGGCTGCGCCGGGCCCGTGCGGGCCCGGCACCCTGGACCAGAACTGGAACCATCATGCTGACGGATGTTGCGGTCAACGGCATCACTGCCGGGTCCGTCTATGCCCTCGTGGCCGTGGGCATGACGATTATTTTCGGCGTGCTGCGGGCGATCAATTTCGCCCATGGCGAATACTACATGCTCGGTACCTTCGGCGCCTGGTGGGCGATCGAGACTGTGGAACTGCCCTATCTGGTCTCCATCCCCGCCGCCGTGGTGATCGTCGGCGTAATCGCCTTTGCCATCGGCGTGCTGGTGATGCGGCGGTTGATCGACGCGCCATTCCAGATCGGCGTTGTCGCCACCCTTGGCGTGTCCCTGGTGTTGCAGAACGTGGTGATCCTGGTGTTCGGCGGCAGCTACAAGATGTTCGATGGCGGCTGGATCGAGCCGGTGGACATCTTCGGTGCCGGCGTGTCGCAACAGCGCATCATCATCGTCATCGCGGCCCTGGTGATTTTCGGCGGCCTGGAACTGATGGTGCGGCGCACCCGCTTCGGTAAAACCATGCGGGCGGTGGCGCAGAATATCGAGGCCTGCAAGATCATGGGCGTCGACGTGCCCCGCGTGGTCACCGGCACCTTCGTGCTGGGCTGCTGCCTCGCCGCGCTGTCGGGGGCGCTTACCGCGCCGGTCACCGGCAGCCTCTACGGCGGCATGGGCACCGCCATCACGGTGAAAACCTTCGCCATCATCGTCATGGGCGGCGTCGGCAATGTCGGCGGCACCCTGCTGGCGGCCTGGCTGCTCGGGCTGATGGAGAGCGCGGTGGCGGGCTACCTTGGCCTGCAATTCCGCGACGCGGTGGCGTTCGTGGCGCTGATCGCGGTGCTCACCGTGATGCCGGGCGGACTGTTCAGCCGGCGGGAGCGCTTCTGATGGGCAGCGACATGCGGCTGCGCATCGGCGGCTTCGCGGGCTTCCTCGCCCTGCTCCTGGTGGCGCCGGCATTCCTCGGTGAATACCAGGTGCACGCGCTCATCGTCTCGCTGACGTTCCTGCTCCCGGCGCTGGGGCTGAACCTCATCCTCGGCTACGCCGGCATGCTGTCCTTCGCGCAGATGGCGTTCTTCGGCATCGGCGCCTACGTCTCGGCCCTGATGGCGATGCGTTGGGGCACGCCGTTCTGGCTGAATTTCCTCGCCGCCGGCGTGGTGGCGGGCGTGGTGGCGCTGCCGCTCGGGATACCGGCGCTGCGGCTGCGGAAGTATTCGTTCGTGATGTGCACGCTCGGCTTCGCGGTGATCGCGCAGACCCTGGCGAAGAACTGGGTGAGCGTGACCCGCGGGGACCTCGGGCTGTCCAACGTGCCGCGCCCGATGCTCGGCCTGTGGTCGGGCGGCATCGAAATCCGCGGCATCACCTCCTACTACTACCTCGCGCTTGGCCTGTCGGTGATCGCGGTGCTGGCGTTCCTCGCCATCGTCTCCTCCCCGGCCGGGCGCTACATGATCGCCATTCGTGAGGACGAAACTCTCGCCGCCTCGGTCGGCGCGCCCACCTGGCGCTACCGGATGGCCGCCTTCGTGCTGTCCGGCGTGTTCGCGGGCTGCGGTGGCAGCTTCTACGTCCACTACTACACCGTGATCAGCCCGACGATTTTCGACCCCTACTACGGCAACACCCTGCTGGTGATCGTGCTCGGCGGCGGCGTCGGCACCCTGGGCGGTGTGGTGGCGGGCAGCTTCATCTTCGTCGCGCTTTCCGAAGTGCTGCGGGTGGCGCCCGATATCCGCATGATCGCCTACGGATTGCTGCTGATCGTGGTGGTGTTCGGCTGCCCCGAGGGGTTGCTGCCGCTGCTGATGCGCAAGCTGCGGAGGCCGACCCATGCAACCTGATCTCACCGCCGCCCTCTCGATGCGCGGCATCGAGAAGCATTTCGGCTCCATCATCGCCGTCGACGCGGTGGACCTCGATATCCCCACCGGCCAGATCTGCGGACTGACCGGCCCCAACGGCTCCGGCAAATCCACCCTGTTCGACTGCTGCACCGGGTTGCAGAAGGCGACGGGCGGACGGGTTTTCGCCGCCGGCACCGAGGTGACCGGCTGGGAGATGCACCGCATCGTCCGCGAAGCCCGCGTCATCCGCAGTTTCCAGAAGGCGGTGGTGCTGCGCGCCATGTCCGTCGAGGACAACCTGGTCCTCGCCGGCCAGATGGTGGCCTTCCCCGGTTTCGCGGGCACCTTCGCCATCGGCGCCGCCAGCCGCGCCCGTATCCGCGGCCTGCGCGAGCGGGCGGGCCATGTGCTCGAACTCGTCGGGCTCTCCCACATGCGCCATGCCGAGGCCGGCAAGATCTCCTTCGGCCAGCAGAAATTGTTGCAGTTCTCCACCATGCTGATGGCCGATCCCCGGGTGATCCTGCTCGACGAACCGATGGCCGGCGTCAACCCGGTGCTGATCGAACGCATGATCGAGAACATCAACCGCGCCAACCGCGAGGACGGCATCACCTTCGTGGTGGTGGAACACAATCTCGATGCCATGAAAGCCCTCTGCCACCGCCTCGTCGTGCTCAGCCGCGGCCGCATCATCGCCGACGACACCCCCGATGTGGTGGTACGCCAACCCGAAGTGGTGGAGGCCTATCTTGCCGGCTGAATCTGGCACACTCGACATCCAAGCCCTGCGCGCCGGCTACGGCCCGCTCGAAATCATCCGCAGCCTCGACCTCAAGGTCGAAGCCGGCGAATTCGTCGCCCTCATGGGGCCCAACGGCGCCGGCAAATCCACCCTGCTGAAATCCATCTTCGGCATGGCCACCGTCACCGACGGCCGGATCGGCTGGGAAGGCCAGGACCTGCGCGGCCGCAAACCCGGCCACATCCTGCGCGCCGGGATCGCCTACGTCCCCCAAGGCCGCTGCAACTTCCCCCAAATGAGCGTCGACGAAAACCTCGACATGGCCACCTACGCGGCGCCGAAAGGCGTGGGCAAGGCCGAGCGCGACTATGTCTTCGACCTCTTCCCCATCCTGCGCGAACGCCGCCGCATGCCCGCCGGCTACCTCTCCGGCGGCGAACAGCAAATGCTCGAAATGGGCATGGCCATGCTGCTCCGCCCCCGCCTGCTCCTCATCGACGAACCCTCGGTCGGCCTCTCGCCGCAGACCATCCAGAAGGTGTTCGCCGAGATGATCCGCATCAACCAGGCCGGTTGCACCATCCTCCTCGTCGAGCAGAACACCCGCAAGGCGATGGAAGTCGCCAGCCGCGCCGCCGTGCTGCGCCTGGGCCAGGTGATCTGGACCGGGCCACCATCCGCCATTTCCTTCGCCGAACTGGGCGAAATCTTCATGACCGGCCGCCTTCCCGGCGCGCCGGACGAGACAAGAGGCCAGCCATGAAACTCGCCTTCGACACCGGCGGCACCTTCACCGACCTTGCACTGCTCGACGATGTCGGCGTGGTGCACCCGCACAAGGTGCTGTCCACGCCGGACGATCCCTCCCGCGCAGTGCTGCAAGGCATCGATGAGTTGCTCGCCATGCGCAACGGCCAAGGGCGGGATGTGACGGCCATTTTCGGTGCCACCACCGTGGTGACCAACGCCGTGCTGGAACGTCGCGGCGCCGCCACCGCGCTCATCACCACGGACGGCTTCCAGGACATCCTGCGCATCCGCACCGAAGGCCGCTACGACCTCTACGACCTCAAACTCCAGTTCAGCGAACCGCTAGTCTCCCGGCGCAACTGCTTCGGCGCCCGCGAACGGGTGACCGTGGATGGTGATGTGGTGGTGCCGCTCGATGAGGCCGGCATCGCCGATATCGCCGCCGAACTGAAGGCGCGCGGCATCACCTCCATCGCGGTGTGCCTGCTGCACGGCTATCGCTATGTCACCCATGAAGCCCGCATCCGCGATCTCCTGCTCGCCCACCTCCCCGGCGTCAGCGTCTCGCTGTCCTCGGTGGTGTGCCCGGAAATCCGCGAATACGACCGCGCCTCCACCACGGTGGTGAATGCCTACACCCGCCCGCTGATGTCGGCCCATGTGGCGCATCTGGAGCGCGAACTGGCCCACCGTGAAACTGGCCAGCTCCTGTGGATGACCTCATCGGGCGGCATCGTCCCCGGCATCACCGCCAGCACGCTGCCGGTGCGGATGATCGAATCCGGCCCCGCCGCCGGGGTGGTCGCCTCGGGCGAATACGCGCGGCGCAGCGGAGATGCCAACCTGATGTCGTTCGACATGGGCGGCACCACGGCGAAACTTTGCATGCTGATCGACGGCAAGCCGCGCATCGCCCCCGAACTGGAAGTGGCCCACGCCGCCCGCTTCCGCCGTGGCAGCGGCCTGCCGCTCAAGATCCAGTCGGTGCAGATGATCGAGATCGGCGCCGGCGGCGGCTCCATCGCCCATGTCGGCGCCCTCGGCCTGCTCGCCGTCGGCCCGCGCAGCGCCGGTGCCGCCCCCGGCCCGGCCTGCTACGGCCTCGGCGGCATGGATCCGACGGTCACCGACACCGACCTCGCCCTCGGCTATCTTGACGCCGCCTCCTTCCTCGGCGGCACCTTCACCCTGGATCGCCCGGCCGCGATGGCCGCCATCGCCCGCCTGGCCGACGAAATCGGCCTCACCCCCACCCGCTGCGCCTACGGCGTGCATGACCTGGTGAACGAAGCCATGGCCCGCGCCGCCGCGATGCACGCCATGGATGGCGGCGTCGATCCGCGCGGCCTCTCGATGATCGCCTTCGGTGGCGCCGGCCCCGTCCATGCCTACGGCGTGGCCCGCAAGCTCGGCATCAGCCGGGTGATCTGCCCGCTCGGTGCCGGGGTGAACTCCGCCCTCGGCCTGCTCGCCGCCCCGGTGGCGGTCGATGTCGCCTCAAGCGCCCCGGCGGCCCTGGCCGACTGCACCGCCGCCCAACTCGAAGCGGTGCGCGCCGGCCTGATCCGCGACGCGGCACCGGCCATCGCCGCCGCCGGCCTCACCCCGGATGCCGTCACCCACGCCTTCTCCGCCGACATGCGCCATGTCGGCCAGGGCTACGAAATCAATATCGACCTCCCGGCGCCTGACGTCTCGCTGGAAGTCTTCCGCGCCGCCGTCACCGAGGCGTTCCGCAAGACCTACCTCGCCCTCTACGGCCGCGCCGTCGCCGGCACCGGCATCGAGATCATCACCTGGCGCCTGCGCGCCAGCGGCCCCTTCGGCGCGGTGGGCGCCATCCAGACCCACCGGCAATCGGGCGGTGACGGCACCGCGCTGCGCGGCCATCGCCCGGTCTATTTCGAGGAAGCCGGTGATTTCGTCGCCACCCCGGTCTACGACCACTACGCGCTCGAACCCGGCACCCGCATCCACGGCCCCGCCATCGTCGAGCAGCGCGAATCCACCGCCGTCATCGGCCCGTCCGGCAGCGCCGGGCTCGACGCGCGGGCCAACCTCGTCATCGACATCGCCTGAACGGACCCTCAGCCATGGCGCTCGATTTCAACGACCCCGTTACCCTCCAGGTCCTCTGGAACCGCCTCGTCTTCATCACCGACCAGGCCGACCTCGCCCTCGGCCGCACCGCCTTTTCCCCCATCGTGCGGGAGAACCACGACTACGTGACGGTGCTGATGGACGCCCAGGGCAACGCGCTGGCCCAATGCACGCTGGCCATCCCGGTCTTCATCAGCACCCTGCCGATGGCGGTGAAGGAGCACTTCTTCCGCGCCCACCCGCCGCACACCCTGCGGCCGGGCGATATCATCGCCACCAATGACGCCCGCATCGGCACCGGCCACCCGCCCGACCTGGTGATGGTGACGCCGATTTTCCGCAACGGCGCCATCGTCGCCTACGCCGGCTGCATCGCGCATTTGCCGGACGTCGGTGGCCGCCCCCAATCGCCCGATTCGGTGGACGTGTTCGAGGAAGGCATCCGCCTGCCCATCCTCAAGCTGTTCCGCGAGGGGGTGCCGAACCAGGACGTGCTCGACATCATCGCCTCCTGCTCGCGCCTGCCCGAGGAAGTGCTGGGCGACATCAACAGCATGGTCGCCGCCAACGAGGTGATGCGCCGCGAAGTGGTGGCCTTCCTGGACGAGTACAAACTCGACAGCCTCGATCCGCTCGCCAACGCCATCTACACCCGCTCCGAAGCCTACATGCGCAAGGCCATCCGCGCGCTGCCCAACGGCATCTACAGCGCCCAGATGCTGCTCGACGGCATCGACGCCGACATCACCCTGCACGCCGCGGTGCACGTGCATGACGACAGCATCCATGTCGACTACGCCGGCACCTCGCCCGAAGTGCCCAACGGTATCAACGTCATGCCGCACTACCGCATCGCCCACACCCTCTACGCCCTGAAATGCCTGCTCGATCCGGGCTCGCCCAACAACGAGGGCTGCACCCTGCCTTGCACCGACGAAGCGCCCGAGGGCTCCATCCTCAACCCGCACCCCACTGCCGCCGGTGCCGCGCGCAACCTCGTCGGCCACACCATCCCGAGCCTGATTTTCCGCGCCCTGGCCGAAGTGCTGCCCGATCGCGTCCAGGCCGACAGCGGCGGCGCGCCGATCTGGGGGATCAACTGCACCGGCACCAACCGGCATGGCCAGCACTACAGCTCGATCCAGAACTTCCACGGCGGCCAGGGCGGCCGCGCGGGGCTGGATGGGTTGGACACGCTGAGTTTCCCCTCCAACTGCAAAGTCACCCCGGTGGAGATCTACGAGCGCTCCGTCCCGGTGCTGATCGAGCGCAAGGAACTCATCCCCGATTCCGGCGGCGCCGGCGCCTATCGCGGCGGCCTTGGCCAGCGCGGCGTGGTGCGCAACATCTCGGGCGTGCCGATGAACATCTATCTGAACACCGAACACGTCCGCCACCCCTGCTTCGGCGTCCTCGGCGGCGGTGATGGCGCGCCTGGCCGGGTGACGCTCGGCAACGAACCTGCCCCCACCAAGGGCCGCGTGGTATTGCAACCCGATGCCACCCTCCTCATCGAAACCCCCGGCGGCGGCGGCTGGGGCGACCCAAGGCAACGGGCGCGCGCCTTGGTCGACCATGACCTCGCCGAGGGCCTGATCACGCCGCAAGGCGCAGCACGGGATTACGCGGATGTCTGACGCCACCAGGCCGCTCGCCGGCAAACTCGCTCTGGTCACCGGCGCCGGCGGCGGTCTCGGCCGATCGGTGGCGCTCCTGCTCGCCCGCGTAGGCGCCCGCGTCGTGCTGGTTGGCCGCCGCGCCGACGCGCTTGGCGAAACCGTGGCGCTCATCGCCGCCGAAGGCGGTGCCGCGTGGGCAAAGGCCGCCGACCTCACCAAGCCCGCCGCCGTCACCGCCCTGTTCGATGGCGTGCGCACCGAACTCGGCCCGATCGATCTCCTCATCAACAACGCCGGTTCCGCCCCCAACGTGAAGAACCTGCGTTGGATGGGCGATGCCGACTGGGACCGCACCATCGCGGTCAACCTCACCGCCGTCTACGCCGCGGTGAAGGCCGTGCTGCCGGACATGCTGGCGCGCGGCGAAGGCACCATCGTCACCATCTCCTCGCTGGCCGCCGAGCGCCCCAACCTCCTCGGCGGGGCCCCTTACGGCGCGGCGAAAGCGGCGGTAAAGAACTTCATGGGCTACCTGCGCGCCACCTACCGCAACCAGGGCCTGCGCGCGACCACCATCCTGCCCGGCGAAATGAACACCCCCATCCTCGACACCCGCGTTCGCCCGCCCACCGAAGCCGAGCGCGCCCGCATGCTTGATCCGGAGGATGTCGCCCGCATCGTGCTGCTCTGCTGCACCCTGCCGCCGCGCGCCCTGATCGAAGATATCGCCGTCGCCCCCACCTTTCAGCGCGACCAGTCCGCCGACATCGAAATCAGCCGCGACTACGGGCGGCCGGAGTAAACGCCATGACTCTTCACCCGGGCCTCGCCACGCGTCTCGACGGCGTGGAAGAATCGGCCTCCGCCGCGATGACCGAGAAGGCCCGCCTGCTCCGCGTCTCCGGCGCCAAGGTGATCTCCCTGTCCTCGGGCGAGCCCGACTTCCCCACCCCGGACCACGCCATCGCCGCCGCCGATGCCGCCGCCCGCGCCGGGGACACCAAGTATCCCCCCAACAACGGCACCGCCGCGCTCAAGGCCGCCGTGCAGCGCAAGTTCGCCCGCGACAACGGGCTGGACTACGCCACCGGCGAAATCCTCATCGCCAACGGCGCCAAGCAGATCATCTTCGATGCCATGATGGCGACCTGCAATCCGGGCGACGAAGTGCTGGTTTGCACCCCGGCCTGGATCAGCTACAACGACATCGCCCGCTTCGCCGGCGCCACCATCGTCCCGGTCGCATGCCCGCAGAACAACGGCTTCAAGCCGCGCGCCGAGGATATCGCCGCCGCCATCACGCCGCGCACTAAGTGGGTGTTCCTGAACTCGCCCAGCAACCCTTCCGGCGCCGTGTGCACGCGCGCCGAGATCGCCGCCATCGGCGCCGTGCTGCTGCAGCACCCCCAGCTCTGGATCCTCACCGACGATATCTACGAACACCTGATCTATGACGGCATCGCCTTCGCCACCATCGCCGAGGTGGTGCCCGCCCTGCGCGATCGGGTGCTGACAGTGAACGGCGCCTCCAAGGCCTACGCGATGACCGGCTGGCGCGTCGGCTACTGCGGTGGCCCGCGCGCCCTGATCGCGGCGATGGAGAACGTCCAGGGGCAATCCACCGGCGGAATCACCACCGTCGCCCAGGCCGCCGCCGTCGCCGCCCTCGATGGCCCGCAGGACCTGCTGGCCGCTCGCGCCGCCGAATATGCCGGCCGGCGCGATCTGGTGGCCGGCCTGCTCAACGCCATCCCCGGCATCGTCTGCCACAAGCCGCAGGGCGCGTTCTACGTGTTCCCCAACATCGCCGGCTGCATCGGTAAAATCAGCGCCGGTGGCCGCCGCATCGAGACGGACGCCGATTTCACCATGGCGCTGCTGGAGGAACACCAGGTCGCCACCGTCCAGGGCGCGGCCTATGGCATGAGCCCATATTTCCGTATCTCCTACGCCACCGATGTCGCCAGCCTGCGCGAAGGCTGCGCCCGGATCGCCGCATTCTGCGCCGACCTGCGCGCCCCCTAGGAGGACCACCCGATGCACCGCCTGTTCGACCTTCACGGCAAGCGCGCCCTCGTCACCGGCTCCGGCCAGGGCATCGGCCTCGCGTTGGCGGCCGCCCTCGGCGGGGCTGGCGCCACGGTGGTGCTGAACGGACGGGACGCCGGCAAGCTCGAGCGCGCCGCGACCGGCCTGCGCACGGCCGGCATCACGGTGGAACTCGCCCCCTTTGACGTCACCGACGCCGCCGCCGTGCTGGCCGGCGTC
The DNA here is from genome assembly GCA_903845065.1 of uncultured Rhodospirillales bacterium. Taxonomy (GTDB): domain Bacteria; phylum Pseudomonadota; class Alphaproteobacteria; order Acetobacterales; family Acetobacteraceae; genus CAIYPH01. Next base: position 61,081 of record CAIMWH010000193.1, read on the forward strand.
GCCCGCATCGAGGCCGAGCACGGAGCCATCGACA
>CAIMWH010000194.1 GCA_903845065.1 uncultured Rhodospirillales bacterium
AGTATCGTCGGACATGGCGGGTGTGGCTCGGCGCGTTCGCGTGGAAAGGATGGCTTCGACACCCAGTCCTTAAACGTGATCAACGCCTTACGCGACGCCCGCCAGCGAATCCCTGCCACGCCGTGAATAAGATGGGCTAAGTCGTTGGAGTCAGGCGCAAGTGGATAACCTGTATGCTGCAGTGCGGCGCCACCGAGGTGGCGCCGCGGAGTCAAGCGGTTAGTAGCCGATTGGATTGGGATCGGCCTTGATCCACTTGCCGCCCTTGACCTGCGCCAGGAACGACTCGTTGGAACCCCAGTGCCGGTCGGGCCCGAAGGTGATGGGGGGGCTGCCGAAGATGTCCTTGTACCCCTTCACTTTCTCCAGGCCGGCGATGAAGCTGTCGACGTTGAGGTCACGCCCGGCGTTCTCCAGGGCCTGGATCACCACCGCGACGGAGGTATAGCCGACCTGCGCGGCGGGATTGGGGTCCTTGCCGAACATCTTCTGGTACTTGGCCACGAATGCCTTCACGTCGGGGTTGGGGTTCTCGGCCCCGACCAGGATGAAGGAGGCCATGGCATAGTAGCCATCGGTGATGCCGCCCGGCACTTCCGCGATGGCGCTGTCGTAGGAGGCAACCTGGCCGACGAGGTCGACATTCCAGCCCATTTTACGGATGGCCGACATGGCCTGGATGGTATCGCGCACGATGGTGCCGAAGAAGATGACGTCGCAGTTGGCATCGTGCAGCTTGGCCGCGGCGGAGGTGAAATCGGTGTCCGTCGGGCGGTGCTTGGTTTCGGCGGCGAGCTTGAGGCCCATCACCTTCATCTGGTCATTGACGCCGGCAATCACATCCTTGCCGAAATCGGTGTCCTGATAGAGGGCACACATGTTCTTCTTGCCACGCTTTTCGGCGAAGTACTTCACCGCCGAGCGCATCTGGTCGTAGTACGACGAGAGCAGGCCGAATTTCAGGTGATGGAACGGCTCGTACATCGACCGCGCCGAGGTCAGCGGGAAGATATTGGGCACGTTCTTGGCGAGCTGGTCGGGCATCACGGCGTCATTCATCGGGGTGCCGCCGTTGGCCACCATGAAGAACACGTTGTCGCGGTTGATCAGCTTGTTGGCCGCCTGGATGGAGCGCGGCACCTGGTACTGGTTATCCTCGACGATATATTTGATCTTGCGGCCGTGAATGCCGCCCTTGGCGTTGATCTCGTCGAACCCCATGCGCCAGGCATTGGAGTTGTTGACGCCCCAGGCCACCGTCACGCCCGAAAGGTCGGTGTAGGTGCCGATGGTGATTTCCGTGTCGGTGACGCCGCGCACCGGGTCGGCGGCAAGCGCCGCTCCCGTGATGCCGGCGGCAAAGGCCGTAGCCAGAAGCAGTCGACGCATCCGTTCCTCCTGTTGCGTGCCGATGTTTAACCCGGTCTTCGCGCGTCTGTCGGCCGTCAGGCCGCGCGATATAGATCGTCGATCAGGTCTTGGTATTTCTGTAGCACGTAGTGCCGCCGCAGCCGCATCGCGGGCGTCACCTCGGGGTCTTCGGGCTCGATGCGGTTGGCCAGGATGCGGAAGGCGGCCAGTCCGGTATCGGGGGCGCGGGCCTTGAGTTCGGCCCCGATCAGCGCCACCACCGCCTCCGCCCGCACCAGCGAGGCGGAGGAGGTGAAGGGCACGTTGCGGTCCTGCGCCCACTTCTCCACCACATCGAATTCCAGCATCACCAGACAGCCCAGGCGGTCCCGACCTTCGCCCACCAGAATTGCGTCGGCGATGAAGGGGGAGAGTTTGACGCGCGTTTCGAAGGCGGCGGGGAGGGTTTCGCGGCCGTCCGCGGTGGTGATGGCCTCGCCCTGGCGGCCGGTGAGGACGAGTTGCCCGGCATCGAGGCGGCCGAGGTCTCCGGTGTGGAGCCAGCCTTCGGAGTCGGTGGCCGGCACCAGGGCGCCGTTGTGCCACAGGCCGGCGCAGACATGGGGGCCGCGCAGCAGGATTTCGCCAGCGGGCGAGAGCGTCAGTTCGCCCCATGGCACCGGCTGGCCCACCGCGCCGGGGCGGATGGCATCGGCTGGGGACAGCGCGGCAAGCCCACCGCATTCGGTGGTGCCGTAGACCTGGCGCAGTTTCACACCGAGGGTGAGGTACCAGCGCACCAGTTCATCCGAAACCGGCGCGCCGCCGACGAAGGCGAGGCGGGCACGGTCGAGCCCGATGGCGGCGCGGACGGGGCGCAGAACCAGCCAGTCGGCCAGTGCGGCGAGGCCGCCGAGGCTTTGGCCCTCGGCGCGGGCGGCCGCCATGCTCATCGCCCAGGCGAACAGGTGGCGCTGCACGAAGGTGGCACCGCCGGCGGACATAGTGACGGTTGAATGGAGTTTCTGCCAAATGCGCGGAATGGCGAACATCACCGTGGGGCGCACCTCCTGGAGATTCTCCGGCACGGTTTCGGCACTTTCCACCAGGTTGCTGACGGTGCCGCACCACAGGGCCAGATAGAGCCCGAACACCCGCTCGCCCGCGAGGCTGAGGGGCAGGAAGCCGAGGCGTTCGTCCTGCGCGGTCTGCCCGGTGAGGCCGGCGGCCTGGCTGATTTGCGTCATCAGGTTGGCGTGGCTGAGCGCGACCAGGCGGGGTGCCTCGGAGGTGCCGGAGGTGACCGCGAGCATGGCGATGGCGGCGGGGGCGATGGCGCCGATGCTGTCCGCCCAGCCCGCCGCGTCATCCGCGCCGGCGGCGAAGGCGGCGAGGCTGATGCACATGGGGTCCGCGAAGTCCCGCAGGCCCTTCATGTCCATGATAACGATGCGGGTAAGGGCCGGGCAGCGTTCCCGGATGTGGAGCACCTTGTCGAGTTGTTCCTCGTTCTCGACGAACAGCAGGCGGCAGCCGGAGGCGGCCAGGGTGATGGCGGTGGGTTCGCCGGGATCGGTGGGGGCGAGGCCGAGGGAGATGCCACCGGCACCCTGGATGGCGAGGTCGGCGGCGATCCAGTCCGGGCCGGTTTCGGCCAGGATGCCGGCGACCGTGCCGGGGCCGATGCCCTCGGACCGCAGCGCCAGGCCGATCGCGCGCACCCGGGTTGCCAGCGCCGCCCAGGTGATGGCCTGCCAGATGCCGCGATCCTTCTTGCGCAGGATGGTCTCGGGGCCATGCGCCGCGGCACGGGCGAGCAGCAAGGCGGGGAGGCTGGTGGGGTCGGTCATCGCCACAGCTTCTTCTTCTTCCAGCGCCGTTGCCCGCGCACGCCCTCGTCCTTCTGGCCGAGGTAGAATTCCTTGATGTCGTCCTTCTCCATCAGGGCGGCGCAGGTGTCCTCCATGACGATGCGGCCGACTTCCAGCACATAGCCGTAATCGGCGGTTTTCAGCGCGATGTGGGCGTTCTGCTCCACCACCAGGATGGCCACCCCGCGCTCGCGATTGATGCGTTTGACGATCTCGAAGATCTGGGTGACCAGCAGGGGCGAGAGGCCGAGCGAGGGCTCATCGAGCAGCAGCAGCTTGGGCCGGCCCATCAGGGCGCGGGAGATCGCCAGCATCTGCTGTTCGCCGCCGGAAAGCTGGCCGGCACGCTGGGTGGCGCGTTCCTTCAGGCGGGGGAAATAGTCGAAACACATCTCCAGGTCGCGCGCCACGTCGTCTTTGTCGTGCCGGGTGTAGGACCCCATCATCAGGTTTTCGGCCACCGAGAGGAACGGGAAAATCTCGCGCCCTTCTGGTGAATGGCAGATGCCGGCGCGCATCACCCGATCGGGCGAGAGGCCGGCGATGCTGCGGCCGTCGAAGGAGACCGCGCCGCGCTCGGCGTCCAGCACGCCCGAGATGGTGCGCAGGATGGTGGTTTTGCCGGCTCCGTTGGCGCCCAGCACGGCCACGATGCTGCCGGGCTTTACCTCGATGGATACGCCCCGGATGGCCTGGATGGGGCCGTAGAAGGTCTCGATGTTGGAGACCTTGAGGAGGGGCTCGATCATGGCTCGCCCCCGATATAGGCGCGGATGACCTCGGGGTCGGACTGGACCTCCGCCGAGGTGCCCATCGCCAGGATGCGGCCGTAGTTCAGCGCCATCACGCGGTCAGACACCGCGCTCACCAGCTTCATGTCGTGCTCCACCATGATGACGGTGATGCCGAGGTCTTTCTTGATATCGTCGATCCAGAAGGCCATTTCCTCGGTTTCCTCGACGTTGAGGCCGGAGGAGGGCTCGTCGAGCAGGAGGAGCTTGGGTTGGGTGCAAAGGGCGCGGCCGAGTTCCACCACCTTGCGCACGCCGTAAGGCAGGTTGGCGATCAGGCTGTCGCGGTGGCGTTGCAGGCCGAGG
>CAIMWH010000195.1 GCA_903845065.1 uncultured Rhodospirillales bacterium
ACGAACGGCACCCCGGCGGCATGCGCGCCGGGCGCCGTGTCATACATGCCGCGGCGCAGATAGCTCAGCGCATAGGCCGCGCCGGTGCCGAGGGTCGCGGTCTCGTAGGCGAGGTATTCGCCGCCACAGTAGCAGAGCGTGTTGCCTTGCTGCGCGTCGGTGATCGAGCCGGATATCAACTGCTGGGCGGAGGCGGCGAGATCGACCGCCAGGGTGTTGGTGCTATCGATCGTCGGGCCGCTGGTCGCCGGGGTGACGGCGGCGAGGCTCGCCGTGGTGACGCCGAGGCGGGCGATCCCGCTCTGCCGTCCGGCGTAGCGATAGGTGGCGTTGTCGGTCGAGACCCAGAGATCGAAGCCGCCCCAGTTTGTCGGGCCCGCCGCGGCAATCCAGACCTCGAAGGCACCGGCGACGGCGAAGGTGGGCTGCCAAATCACCGCCGTCGCGGTGCCCGGCGTGCCGCCATAGGCGGGCTGATATCCGGCGCCGGTCTGCATGGCATAGGCGGGCGCCGAGCCAGTGCCTGCGAGATAGTCCTCGGCCTGAATCGACAAGGTCGAGTCCGAGTTTTCGGTAATCTCAGTGATCCGTACCCATTGCTGGACGAGACCGAGCGCGCTGTCGGTGATGGAGACGATATCCATCGGATCGAGCAGGATGAATTCGGCGCCGAGGGTGAAGGCGTAGGTGCCGCGGACCTGCGCGCGGCCCATGGTGAGCGAGGCGCTCATCACCGCAGCGGATTGCAGGCAGAAGAAATGCGCTTGCTTGCGGTCGGCCGGGCGCAGGCCGTAGATCGCGATCGCCGCGTCATCCTGGATGGCGGCGACGGCCGGATTGTAGTTGTTGGAGCGGTCGAGATATTCGACCGTCCAGCTATTCTGCTGGGTCGCCGGGGCCTTGCGAGTATAGGCGACGGGGCCGATGCCGCCGCTGCCGGTGCTGTTGGAATTGCCGCCCTGGAGCGGCTTGAAGTCGGCATCACCCAGCGCGTAGAGCGGCGCCGAGGGTGCGGTATAGGTGGCGCCGTTCGCGCTGAGGTTGGCATCGCCGTAGCTGACGAAATTGAGCACGCCGGAGGACCATACGGCCTCGGCGTTGGTCGCCGCGAGCAGATCCTTGATGAATTGCCGCCCCTCGGCCTGGTCGATCAACACCGGCGAAACCACCAAGCCGGCCGCCTGCCAGTAGGAGCGCACCGCCGTCAGATTGCCGAGGAAGGCGGACGGGAAGCCGGCGCCATAGGCGGGATTGCTGAGGTAGTCGGCGATCACCGTCGCGGGGTTCACATCGGGCTGGCCGGCAATGCCATAGGTGTCGGTGCTGAACGTCACCTCATAGGTCAGGTTTGGCAGCGACGGTGACGAGCCGAGCGGCATTGGCCCCGCCGCGACATAGGCGAGACCGCGATAATTCAGTGATTGTGCGTTATATGGCATCAGCCCGGTCCCTCGATGCCTTGCCGCGTGTCGGACCAGACATCGACCGTCGTTGCGATCGGGGTCGTGGTGCCGAAATACCCCCAGGCCGTCTGTGTGAGGCTGCCGACGAAGGCGGTCAGATTATAGGCTGCCAGCGTGCTGCCCACC
>CAIMWH010000196.1 GCA_903845065.1 uncultured Rhodospirillales bacterium
AGTATCGTCGGACATGGCGGGTGTGGCTCGGCGCGTTCGCGTGGAAAGGATGGCTTCGACACCCAGTCCTTAAACGTGATCAACGCCTTACGCGACGCCCGCCAGCGAATCCCTGCCACGCCGTGAATAAGATGGGCTAAGCGGGAGCGGGCCGGCTAACCCCGGCCCGCCACTCCACTGGCAACCACCCGTCAACCCTACTAGTCTACACGGACGCCGCCCGTCCGGACCCCAACCATGGCAACCAGCACCCTCGACGCCATCCGCCAACAACTCGCCACGACCGAACCCGAACTCCGCCGTCGCGGCGTTCGCCATCTCGCCATCTTCGGCTCCGTGGCCCGCGGCGACGACAGTGCCGACAGCGACATAGACCTCGCCGTCGAAATCGAGGACAACCGCCCCTTCTCCATCATCCGCCTGGAAGAAGCCCGCCTCCTTCTCGAAGACACCCTCCACCGCCCCGTCGACCTCGGCGAAATCATCTCCTTCCGCCCCCAGGTCCGAGCCGCCTTCGAACGTAACCGCATCCTTATCTTCTGATGGTGCGCACCGATGACGAATGGGTCCAGGACATCATCACGGCGATAGCCGACATCCCGCCGATACAAACGGCGTTGACGCCGCGTGCTTATCCGCGTGGGTGCTTGTCGCCGGCGAGAGGCAGGACTATTCGTGGGTTGTACGATCTATAATAACGGAGTCAAGATGGCAAACGAACCGATAGTTGATCTTTTTGTCGGGCTTGCATGGCCACTCGTCGTCAGTAGCGCGATTATTATGTTTCGAGCGCCAACCAGAGATTTGATTGGTCGACTACAGACACTAAAGGTTGACAAAGGTAAGCTCAGCGTCGAGTTCCAAAAGGCTCTCGCGATGTCGGAAGCTGAAGCGCGCAATGCAGAGAAGATGCCCGATAAACCAACTACTGCAGAACTTGAACGCGGGGAGAGAATTGCTGCATCCAATGTCGGGTGGGACAATATTCGGGTCATTGCACTAGAACTAGCCGCAGAATATGACAGAATTCGTGCTACTATGCCATCTGGTTCCGACCGGACACGGGCAATGACGGGTGTCATAGCAAAGATGCGAACGTTAGGTGCTGTTATATTTTTATATCGATACGATTTTATTGATGCCGCGTCGCCTGGTCGGCGATTACTCGTAATTGCGTCGTTGCAGGTCACACCCGATCTCGATCTGTCCAAATGGCTCCGTGAGCGCATTTTGGAGGAGCGCCCATTCATCGGATTTCATGCCATCGGTGCGTTACAACGAACACTAACAGCACCGGCAGCCCCACACGAGCGGGGTGAACTCAAAGCGATTATTAGTGAAATCGACCAAAAAAAGGATTTCAAAGGTGATCCGGGACGCGAGTCTGCCTTCAAAATCCTACTCGAGAAAGCGTCGAAGATTTAGGCCGTAAGGCGGTAGAATCCGCCAACCCTCTTGAAGCTCATGAGCGCATCCGGCTATATAACCAGAACATCCCCGAGGCCCCAAATGCCCTCCCCCTCCCAACGCACCGCCGTCACCGCCCACCGAGCTCGCCTCGCCGCCCGCGGCATGGCCCGCTTCGAAGTCGTCGCCCGCGAACAGGACCGTACCCTCATCCGCGAACTCGCCCGCCGCCTCGTCGAGGATGAAACCCTCGCCGCCTCCCTCCGCGCCCAGCTCGCTGGCAACGAACCGCCTCGCGGCAACCTCTACGCCACCCTCCGCCGCTCCCCCCTCGTCGGCGCCGACATCAACCTCACCCGCGAACCCACCGAACTCCGCCCGCTCGACCTGTGACCCGCTACCTGCTTGACACCAATATCCTCAGCGAAGCCACTAAACCCACGCCCTCCCCCGCCGTCGCCGCCTGGCTCACTGCCCAATCCGACGCCGACCTCTTCATAGCCACCCTCACCCTCGGCGAACTCAAGCGCGGCATCCTCGCCCTCCCCGCCAGCCGCAAGCGCACCGAACTGGAACACTGGTTTGACGGTCCCATTGGCCCCCAATCTCTTTTCGCCGGCCGCATCCTCCCCTTCGACACCCAAGCCAGCCTTACCTGGGCCACCCTGATGGCAGACGGCCGCAGCACCGGCCAACCCCGCAGCCCGCTGGACATGGTTATCGCCGCCACCGCCATCACCAACGGCTGCACCATCGTCACCCTCAACGATCGCGACTTCCGCGGTCTCGCGCCCTTCAACCCCGGCGCGGCGGCCTGACTACCCCTTCTCCACCCCCCAAAACACTGGCATCATCCCCTTCAGCGGCGTCGAAATCTTCTTCGTCCAAGCCGCCGGCGGCAAATACTGCCCCAACGGAATAATCGTCACCACCTCCAGCGCCCGCGCCTGGATCTGCTCGCACAGCGCCTTCTGCTTGCCCGCATCCGTCTCATCCAGCCATGCCTCGCGCAGCGCCTCCAGCTTGTCGTCGGTCGGCCAGCCGAACCACGCCTTCTTCCCGTTCCCCCGCACCCCGCTCGGCAACAGCGGATCGACATACTCCGCCGCCGGATTGCCCGACGGGAACATCGACCATCCCCCCTTGTCCAACGTCGCGTGGCTCGTCCGCCGCTCCACCACCGTGCCCCAGTCGGTCGAAATCTCGTCCACATTCAGCCCGATCTGCCGGAACGCCTGCCCCACCACCCCGATCATCGCGTTATAGAAAACCTGGTCCGTCGGGTGGAACAGCACCACCTTCTCCCCCTTGTATCCCGCCGCCGCCAGCATCGCCTTGATTTCGGACACACTTTTGCGGGTCCGAACCTTCTCCATCCCCGCCTCGTTCTCCCCGGCCGAGCCAGGCACGAACAACCCCACCGGCGCGTTGTAGAGGCTCCGATCCTCCCCCATCGTCGCCGTCATCACCTCAACCTGGTCGATCGCCGCCAGCATCGCCTGCCGAACCCCCAGATTGGCGGTCGGCCCCTGCTCCCAGTTCGGCCGCAACACGCCGTAGTACCCGGTCCGGTCCAGCACCCCCACCGTCACCCCCGGCGCCTTGCGCAGCAGCGGCAACAAATCCGGCAACGGCGTCTCCAGCCAATCGACGGACCCCGTCACCACCGCATTCGCCGCCGTCGCCGGGTCCGGGATCACATGCCACTCCACCCGGTCCACCAGCACCCGCAGCCCGCCCGAGCTGTAATTCATCGCCTCGTCGCGCGGCACATACTTCTCGTTGCGGGTGAAAACCGCCCGGCTGCCGGAAACATACTCCTTGGCCTCGTAACGGAACGGCCCGCTCCCCACCACCTCCGTCACCGCCTTGAACGGATCGGTATTGGCCAGCCGCTCCGGCATGATCACCGGCGTCGGCTGCGTCTTCGAAAGCACGGCCGGCAGGCTCGCGAACGGCTTCTTGAACCGGAACACCAGCGTCCGATCGTCCGTCGCCTCCAGCACATCCAACCGCTCCTGCATCGTCTGCCCAGCCGGATCGCGCTTCATCCACCGATTGAGCGAGGCCACGCAATCCCGCGCCAGCACCCGCTCCCCATCATGAAACCGCAACCCCTCGCGCAACGTCAGCGTCCACCGCCGCGCCCCATCCTCCATCACCGCGCCCGCCACCATCTGCGGCTTCGGCACCAGCGCATCCGTCCGCCCGAACAACGTCTCGTACACCATGGCCGCCGCATTGCGCGTCACCGTCGCCGTGGTCCAAACCGGGTCCATTGTCACCAGGTTACCCTGCGGCACGAAAATCAACGGCGCCGCCGCCCGCGAAATCGCCGGCCGCGCCAATCCAGCCACCGCCCCAGCCGCCAACAATGTCCGACGCTTCATCGCGAATGCTCCCTCATGCCTGGCCGTGAACCGGCCCTTGTCCGCCACACTAGCATCACTTCCCGCGATCCGCTCAAGCGCAGCCAAGGCCTTCTTTTTTGCAAAAAAGAAGCAAAAAACTCTCATCCGTTTAGCACCCCGCGGGGCCCCCAACACCCCACCCCCAGCGAACAAACCCTGTCACCCCCATCGTCCCGCATCACCCTTGTAGGGCGGAAAAGCGAAGCGCCTTCCGCCGCCGCAAGCCGCCCTAAACCCAATCCCTCCCGCACCCCCCAAATTCCCACGCGCCACCCAACGGCGTACCGCTTCCCGATCCCAGGACGTCTGGACTGACGCGCCGTCGCCTGAGTCAGATGTTTGCCGATTGTGGCAAGCGCGGGGTGGTCGTGCAGATCGGGACCGGGAACAACGCCAAGCGGGTTTTGGTCAATCATTGAATCAGAATGACAACGGCGCGGTCCCTCGCTACCTTGGCTACGGTAGTGAGGGAATCGTCATGCCGGAATCCAGGATACAGCTTCTAGAACTAAACGATGGTGTCCGTTATAGTGCGCCAATTGCTGAAGCAGTTATATCGGTATCAATTGATCAAGAAACACAAAAAGTGTGTATTTGCCTGGATTTGGGAATTGATCGGCAATTGAATGTGATTATTTCGAATCAGTGCTTGGGCCAATTGTCCCGTTGTCTTACGCCTTTGGTGAATCCACCGATTGAATGACGGAGTCTGGCATGTCAATTACTCCTCAAGACATGAAGTCGGTTGGTGTCAGGTGCCCGCAGTGTGGCGAACTGCACAAGAAAACGATTGGTTGGATTCGGGCGAATGCGACGATGCAGTGCGCCGGCTGTGGCGTCACCATTCGGCTGGGCAAGAATCGGCTTACCGATAAATTGCCATTCCTGAGCGCAAAGGCCTCTCAATGGAGGCCCGGCGTTCAGACTCATTTGCCGGCGGTGATCTGGTTGGCCGCTTTTGTCGGCTTCTTCGGCGTGATGGGATGGTTGTTCATCAACGACCCAGCGCGCGTGCCCCAGTCTTCGCGGGTTAACGCAGGAGTTCGGTCTTCGCGGGTTAACCCAGGAGCGGCGGGGCACATTCAAGAATATGTGCCGCCTGTCCCTACGCAGCCGGTTCCAACATGCGAATCTCCGGTGACGAGCGGGTCTGTCTTGGCCATTGGAACTAATTTCGACGTAAAAGACTGGCGCAAAGTAGAAATTTACAATGGATCGCAAGGTAACGCTATTATCAATGTTCACAGTGTATCTGCGGGAAAAACTGTAGCTTCTTTCTTTGTGGCTTCCGGTGAGTATGCTGTTTTTTCTCATGTACCGGATGATGCTATTCGCATTCAGTGGATATTTGGTGATTTACTTAATGCAGATTGTACGACGTTCGTGCAACCGACTGGGGTCGGTGAATTCGATGATGCAGTGAACATGCATAAACTTCAGTCGATCAGCTACACGCTCTATCCGGTTCGTAATGGCAACGCGCGATCCCATGCAATTTCCATCGCTGACTTTTACAAGAAGTGACCGGGGGCAATCACCAGTTCGGCTTGGGCCTGCTCGATGTGACCGTAGATAGGGCCGCGCGTTGATAGTGCTGACGGAGCGGCCGTTCCCATGAGCACACAAGGGCGAAGTCTACGCCACCAACGATGACAGCAATCAGAAGCGCAACATCGGCGCCCTCTGGGAAGCCCAAAGTGGCGGCAAGGCGCTGTTCCTCATGACCGTCATCGAACGAGTCAGCCCCAGCCTGTCCAACCAGATCGCCGCCAAAATAGGCAATTCAACGCCGTAGGAAACAAAACCTTGCAACGAAATTCCCCCCGCCGATAATCCCCCCAAACCCCTGCAAGGAACCTCCCCATGAAACCCCCCACCCCAACCCCGCTCCAGCCCGCCCCCCTCGCCACCCCCCGCCTCTGGCGCAGCATCGCCCTCCACCAATCCCCCCACCGCCCCAACCGCCATCATTTGTAGCGACTTGTAGGGCGGAAAAGCGAAGCGCCTTCCGCCACCGCAACTCGCCCCACAACAACCCCCTCCCGCTCCCCGCAAACCCCCCTCCTCGCCGTCTCGCCGCCTCGTTGTAAATCCTCCTTCCCCCCCCCTCCCCCC
>CAIMWH010000197.1 GCA_903845065.1 uncultured Rhodospirillales bacterium
CCATTCCTCGAGCATTTCGGCGGGGCGGGCGTTGAGGGCGGGGAAGGAGCCGACGATGCCGGCCTTGCACTGGGCGATCACCAGGTCGGGGTTGGAGATGATGAACATCGGCGAGGCGATGACGGGGATGCGCAGGTGCTGGAGGATCGCGGGCAGGGACATGGGACGTTCCGGGTGTTGCTGTTGGCCTCGGCATGGCGCGGATTGTGGCGGGAGGCAAGGGGAGTCGTGGAGGTGGACAAGGCGGCCGAGACAGGCGAGTTTCGCCGCAATACAAAAAACACGCTAGAGGAACGGCACCAGATGGCATTGACGCGACCTTATTCGTGGGAAGCTTCGTATCCCGAAGGTGTCCGCTGGGATGCGCCGGTGCTGCGGGGGACGTTGCCGGGGTTGCTGGCGGCGGCGGTGGCGAAGTTTGGGGGTTTGCCGGCGATCGAGTTTCGGGATCGGCAGATCAGTTTTGCCGAGTTGGCGCGGCGGGCGGCGTTGGCGGCGGCGGGGTTTCGCCGGCTGGGGCTGGCGCGGGGCGAGACGGTGGCGTTCTACCTGCACAATACGCCGTATCATCCGATCGCGTTTTTCGGGGCGTTCCAGGCCGGGTTGCGGGTGGTGCTGTTGAGCCCGCTCGATGCGCCGCGGGTGCTGGCGCACAAGATGCAGGATTCCGGGGCGCGGACGCTGCTGGCGAGCAATATTCCGGGCATGTTGCAGGTGGCTGAGCGGTTGCTGGCCGAGGGGCATGCGGATCGGCTGATCGTGGGGGAGGACGAGGCGTGGGGGACGCCGTCACCGGGGTTGCCGGTGCCGGCGGGGGCGATTGCCTGGTCGGCGTTCGAGGGCGGCGAGGCGGTGCCTGATCCCGGGTTGGGGCCGGATGATGTGGCGTGCCTGCAATATACCGGGGGGACCACGGGGCTGCCGCGGGCGGCAATGTTGACGCATGGCAATCTGACCGCGGCGATTTCGATGCTCGACAACTGGAGCGCTTCGACCTCGACGCCGTTCTCCATCGGGGTGGGGGACCGGGTGATCGGGGTGCTGCCGCTGTTTCATATCTATGCGCTGACCGGGGTGTTGCTGCGGGCGTTGTCGTCCGGGGCGGAGATATTGCTGCGGCCGCGCTTCGATGTGGCGGTGACGCTGGATGATATCGAGCGCAAGCGGGCCACCGTGTTTCCCGGGGTGCCGACGATGTGGATTGCGCTGGCGGGGTTGCCCGATCTGGAGGCGCGGGATTTTTCGTCGTTGAAGTTCGCCGGATCGGGTGGGGCGCCGTTGCCGGCGGAGATTGCGGTGCGCATCGAGGCGGCGACAGGGTGCCGGCTGGGTGGGGGCTGGGGGATGACGGAGACCTCGCCGGTGGGGGCGTTGATCCCGACGGATGTGGCGTATCGGCCGGGGCTGATCGGGTTGCCGGTGCCGGGGCTGGTGATGCGGATTGTCTCGCTCGATGATCCGACGCTGGAACTGGGGGCGAATGAGCGGGGGGAGATTGCGATCCAGGGGCCGAATGTGACGCCGGGGTATTATGGGCGGCCGGAGGAGAATGCCCGCGCGTTTGTCGATGGCTGGTTCCTGACCGGGGATGTCGGGCACATGGATGACCAGGGGTTTTTCTATCTGGTGGACCGCAAGAAGGACATGATCATTTCGGGCGGCTTCAACGTGTATCCGGCGATGATCGAGGATGCGGTCTATGAGCATCCCGACGTGGCGGAATGCGCGGTGATTGGCGTTCCCGATGCTTATCGCGGCCAGGCGGCGAAGGTGTTCGTGACGTTGAAGGCCGGTGCGGCGGAGCTGACATATGATGCGTTGAAGGCGTTCCTGAAGGATCGGGTGGGGCGGCATGAGATGCCGAGCGCGCTCGAAATCCGCGACAGTCTGCCGAAAACGCCGGTGGGCAAGTTGTCGCGCAAGGAGTTGTCGGACGAGGAGAAGGCGCGCGTTGCCTGATGCGGTTGCGCTTCGGCGCAACCGGTCTAATTTCAGCCCCTAATCAAGCGTGAGGAGATCGCCATGGATCTGAGTTTCACCCCGGAGGAAGTCGCGTTCCGTCAGGAACTGCGGACGTTCTTCACCACCGCCATTCCGCAGTCCATCCGCACCAAGGTGCTGGAGGGGCAGCATTTGACCAAGGAAGAGATCATCACCGCCCAGCGCATTCTCAATGCGAACGGGCTGGCGGTGCCGAACTGGCCGGTGGAATGGGGCGGCAAGGATTGGTCGCCGGTGCAGGTTTATATCTACCAGGACGAGATGCAGTTGAACGGGGTGCCCTCGCCGCTGGCGTTCAATACCTCGATGGTGGGGCCGGTGATCGCGCAGTTCGGCACCGATGCGCAGAAAAAGCGCTATCTGGCCGAGGCGGCCAATCTGGACGTTTGGTGGTGCCAGGGGTTCTCCGAGCCGGGCGCCGGCTCTGATCTTGCCTCGCTGCGGACCAAGGCGGAGCGGGTGGGCGATACCTGGGTGATCAACGGGCAGAAGACCTGGACGACGCTGGCGCAGCATGCGGACTGGATTTTCGTGCTCTGCCGGACCGACCCGACGGCGAAGAAGCAGGAGGGGATTTCGTTCATCCTCGCCGACATGAAGACGCCGGGGATTACGCGGCGGCCGATCCAGACCATCGATGGCGGGCACGAGGTCAACGAGATTTTCTTCGACAACGTGGTGGTGCCGGCGGAGAACCTGGTGGGCGAGCTGCATCGGGGGTGGGATTGCGCGAAGTTCCTGCTGGGCAATGAGCGCACCGGGATTGCCCGGGTGGGGACATCGAAGGCGCGGTTGAAGCGTATTCGGGAGTTGGCGGCACTCGAGTTCGAGGGCGGTACGCCGTTGATCGAGAGCGAGAAGTTCCGCGAGAAGCTGGCGGCGGTGGAGATCGAGTTGAAGGCGCTGGAGATGACGCAGTTGCGCATCGTGGCGGACGAGAAGAACCACGCAAAGGGCAAGCCGAACCCGGCTTCCTCGATCCTGAAGCTGAAGGGTTCGACCATCCAGCAGGCGACGACGGAACTGATGATGGAAATCGTCGGGCCGTATGTGATGCCGTTCGCGGAATCCGACGAGGGCGATGGGCGCAATGAGACCGGGTATGGGCCTGAATATGCCGCCGGGACCGGGCCGACCTATTTCAACTGGCGCAAGATTTCGATCTACGGCGGTTCGAACGAGATCCAACGCAACATCGTCGCCAAAGCGATCCTTGGTTTCTAGTCAGCAGGATTTACGAACATGGATTTTGATTTCAGCGAAGACCAGCGTCTTCTCAAGGACAGCGTCGATCGCCTGGTGGCGGACCGGTATGGGTTCGAGAGCCGGAAGGGGTTTGCCAAGCAGGCCAATGGCTGGAGCGCGGAGATGTGGGCGCAGTATGCCGAGCTTGGGTTGCTCGGGCTGCCGTTTTCCGAGGACCATGGCGGGTTTGGTGGCGGGGCCATCGAGACCGGGCTGGTGATGGAGGCATTCGGGCGGGGGTTGGTGTTGGAGCCGTATCTCGCGACCGTGGTGCTGGGCGGCGGGATTATTCGCCATGGCGCGAGTGCCGAGCAGCAGGAGGAACTGGTGCCGCAGATCGTGGCCGGGGACCTCAAGCTGGCGCTGGCGCATGTGGAGCGGCATTCGCGGTGGAACCTCAACGACGTTGCGGTGACGGCGAAGGCCGATGGTTCGGGCTATGTGATCAACGGCGAGAAGAGCGTGGTGCTGCATGGCGACTGCGCGGACAAGCTGTTGGTGACGGCGCGGACCGGGGGTGCGCAGCGCGACGCGGGCGGCATCGGGGTGTTCCTGGTGGATGCGTCCGACGCCGGGGTGTCCCGCAAGGGGTATCCGACCCAGGACGGGCTGCGGGCGGCGGAGGTTTCGTTCGCCAACGCGCGTGGCGTGGCGATCGGCGATGCCGGGGGGGCGCTTCCGGTGGTGTCCCGCGTGGTGGACGAGGCGATTGCGGCGCTGTGTTCGGAGGCCGTGGGCGGGATGGGCGAGATGCTGGCCATCACGGTGGACTACATGAAGCAGCGCAAGCAGTTCGGCCGGGCGATCGGCGAGTTCCAGGTGTTGCAGCATCGGGCGGTGGATATGTTCGCGGCGCTTGAGGGTGCGAAGTCGATGGCGATGCTGGCGACGATGATGGCGACGTCGGACGATGCCAAGGCAAGGCGGCAGGCGATCTCGGCGGCGAAGGTGCAGATCGGCAAGTCCGGTAAGCATATCGGCGAAGAGGCGGTGCAACTGCATGGCGGTATCGCGATGACGATGGAATACAAGGTTGGGCACTACTTCAAGCGGATGACGATGATCGAGCAGATGTTCGGCTCGACGGATCATCATCTGGCGTATGTGGCCAACAGCGGCGGAATGTTCTGACGCAAACCGGCGGGGGGCGCTGTTACCGCGCGCCCCGCCACCCCGCGCCGCGGGAGACTTAGTGAACACAATGGATAAGAAGTTTTTGCTTCTTTTTTCAAAAAGAAGCGCTGTTCTTTTTTGAAAAAAAGAACCAAAAAACTTTTATCCGTTTAGATCGGAGTGGATATGACCAATCTTACCGCCGCGAACAAGGTTCGTTACGACCTTGCCGGGAAGGCTGCCATTGTGACCGGCGGGGCGTCCGGCATCGGACTGGCGACTGCCACCATGTTGGCGCGCAATGGTTGCGCGGTGGCGATCAACTTCCTCGAGGGGGATGCGCGCGGGCCGGAGGCGGTGGCCAATTTGCGGCAGGAGGGGCTCAATGTGATCGTGGCGCCGGGTTCGGTGAGCGATCCGGTGGGCGGGCCGGCGATGATCGAGGATGCCATCCGGCGGCTGGGGCGGCTTGATTTGCTGGTCAACAATGCGGGTACGCCGGGGGTGACCAAGGTGGTGCCGCCGGCGCGGCTGGATCTGATTACCGATGAGCTTTGGGAGACGATCATGCAGACCAACCTGATCGGGTTGTTCCGGCTCTCCAAGGCGGCGGCGCCGATGTTGAAGGAGTGCCATGGGGCCATTGTGTCCGTGGCGTCCATCGCGGGGGTGCATTCGGCGGGGTCTTCGCTGGCGTATGGGGCGTCCAAGGCGGGGGTGGTGAATTTGACCAAGAATTTGGCACGGGGGTTGGCGCCCGAGGTGCGGGTGAATGCGATTGCGCCGGGGGCGGTGGATAGTTCGTGGCAGATCGAGTGGGGCGATGCGGCGCGGCAGTCTTCCATCGAGAAGGCGGCGTTGAAGCGGCGGTGCGCGCCGGAGGACCTGGCGGAGGCGATCGTGTTCCTGGGGTTTGGCGCCAGCATGGTGACCGGGCAGACGCTGGTGGTGGATGGGGGGTTGACGCTGTGACCGAGGCGAGCCCGCTGTACCCCGAGATCGAGCCGTATGCGACGCGGATGCTGCCGGTTTCAGCGCGGCATACGCTGTATGTGGAGGAATGCGGCAATCCGAACGGGATGCCGATTGTGTTCGTGCATGGCGGGCCGGGGGGCGGGGTTTCGCCGCGGCAGCGCCGGCTGTTCGATCCGGCGCATTATCGCATCGTGCTGTTCGAGCAGCGCGGGGCGTCCCGCAGCACGCCGTTCGCCGATCTGGACGAGAATACGACGTGGGACTTGGTGGCCGACATGGAGCGTATCCGTGAGGCGCTGGGGATTGCCGGGTGGATCGTGTTTGGCGGCTCGTGGGGGAGCACGTTGGGGCTGGCCTATGCCGAGACGCATCCGGAGCGGGTGCGGGGGTTGATCCTGCGGGGGATTTTCCTGGCGCGGCCGTCCGAGGTGCGGTGGCTGTATCAGGAGGGGGCGGGGAACATGTTCCCTGACGCGTGGGAGGAATATCTCGCGCCGATCCCGCCGGAGGAGCGGCATGACATGGTGGGGGCGTATTACCGGCAGTTGACCGGCAATGACGTGACGGTGCGGCTGCGGGCGGCGGCGGCGTGGAGCAAGTGGGAGGGGGCGGTGTCGTTCCTGATCCCGCAGGAGCAGGCGATCGAGGAGAACACGCAGCCGGAGCGGGCGCTGCCGCTGGCGCGGATCGAGTGCCATTATTTCCAGCACAACAGTTTCTTCCCCACCGACAACTGGCTGCTGGAGAACATCCATCGCATCCGGCATATCCCGGGGGTGATTGTGCAGGGGCGCTACGATCTGGTGTGCCCGCCGCGTTCGGCGTGGGACCTGCATCGGGCGTGGCCGGAGGCGGCGCTGCATATCGTGCCCGATGCCGGGCATGGCGGGATGGAGCCGGGGACGCTGCGGCAGTTGGTGCAGG
The DNA here is from genome assembly GCA_903845065.1 of uncultured Rhodospirillales bacterium. Taxonomy (GTDB): domain Bacteria; phylum Pseudomonadota; class Alphaproteobacteria; order Acetobacterales; family Acetobacteraceae; genus CAIYPH01. Next base: position 6,259 of record CAIMWH010000197.1, read on the forward strand.
CGACCGAGGATTTTAAGCGGCTGTAGCGCGTTTCTCGGCGGCCATCTGGACGGCGTAGTCGATCGCTTCGACCAGGCTGTCCGCGTTGGCGATGCCGCGGCCGGCGATGTCGAAGGCGGTGCCGTGGTCGACCGAGGTGCGGATGACGGGTAGGCCGAGGGTGATGTTGACGCCGGAGAGGGCTTCGAACTTGCCGGTGGCGGGGTCCATGGTGAAGCCGAGGAGTTTCACCGGGATGTGGCCCTGGTCGTGATACATGGCGACGACGGCATCGTATTGGCCGGCGCGTAGTTTCACGAACACGGTGTCGCCGGGGATGGGGCCCGAGATGCGCAGGCCCTCGGCGTTGCATTCGGCGATCACCGGGGTGGAAATCTCGATGTCCTCGCGGCCGAACAGGCCGCCTTCGCCGGCGTGGGGGTTGAGGGCGGCCACCGCGATGTGGGGGCGGGCGAAACCGAGGCGGCGCAGGGCGTCCTGCGTCAGGTCAATGGTGCGGCGCAGGCGCTCCGGGGTGAGCAGGGCGGGGACCTTGGCGAGGGGGACGTGGGTGGTGACGTGGCTCACCCGCATGTTGCCGTGGGCGAGGAGCATGACCGAGGACTTGGTGTTGGTGAGGGCGGCGAGCATGTCGGTGTGGCCGGCGTAGTGGTAGCCGGCGAGGTTCAGCGCCTCCTTGTTGAGGGGGGCGGTGACGATGGCGTCGATGCGCTTGGATTGGGCCAGGCGGACGGCCTGCTCGACGGCGAGATAGGAGAACCGGCCGGCTTCGGCGGTCATTTCGCCCGGTACGATGGGGGCAAGTTCGTCGCCGGCGGGGAGGATGGCGAGGTTCGGGAAGGGGGCGTCAGCGGTGGTCGTCGGGATGGGCGGGGTGCCGAGTTGGGCGGTGGCGGCGGCGAGGGCGGTGGCGTGGCCGATGACGAGGAGGCGGAGTTCGCCGGCGGCGATGCGGGGGGCGAGGCGGGCGGCGGCTTTGACGATGATCTCGGCGCTGATGCCAGCGGGGTCGCCCATGGTGATGGCGAGGTGGGGGATGTGTTTCGCCATGGCGGGGGGCTTTCGTGGGGGTGGGGGATTTTTAAGCACGGATTGGCGGGGAGGGGCAGGGTGGAAGCAAGGCTCCGCCGGGCAAGGGGCTCGCCCCTTGCAACCCGTGACTGCTTGCGGTTGGGGCGATGGCCTTCAGGTGTGGGCGGATGTTGATTGCCTGCGGCGCAAGGCGGTCGGCATCAACTGAAGGCTGCTGATCCGGCCGCGAGGCGTGGCGGGTTGCAAGGGGCAAGCCCCTTGCCCGGCGGAGCCTTGCTTCCGCCCTACCCTGCCATCAATCGCGCCAGAAAATCCGGCCGTCCGAAGGCGCCCGATTTGGAAACCAGCATCACGCCGTCCCACACGCCGCCTTCCATGGAGGAGATCGGCACGCCGGGGGCTTGTTCGCCCATGACGGTGATGTGGTGGGTGCCGAGGGCATCGCACAGGCGGCGGAGGGTTTCGCCGCCGGTGACGACGAGGGTGCCGGGGCTGGGGAGGGAGAAAGCGAGGGCGGCGAAGGTGGTGGCGATTTCCTGGGCGGCGGCGGCGCGATCGGTTCCGGGCGGGATGTGGACGCGCAGCACGGCGTCCTGCCCGGCGAGGCTGGGGGCGATGGCGCGGGCGCCGGCGGGGCCGAGGAGGGTGGCGGTGGCGGGGCAGGCGTCAAACTGGGCGGTGCTGACGGGATGGTTGGAGCCGACGAGGGCGACGATGGGATGGGGGAGGGTGGGGCAGGGCGGCGTGACGTGGCCGGCGAGGGCGGCGGCGAGGCCGCCGGTGCCGCACCACAGGACGGGGCCGGGGAGGGTTCGGCCGGCGGCGGCGATGAGGTCGAGGTCGGCTTCGTCGATGGCGTCCCACAGGGAGACGCCGGGGGAGGGGGCGTCACCGGGGCGGCAGTGGCTGACGGGGATGCCGTGGAGGGCGAGGTCGAGTGCCAGGTCCACGCCGGTATCGGTGCCGTGGGCGTATTGGCGGCCGCCGCTGGTGATGCGGCCCTGGACGGGGAAGGCGGGGGCGATGATGGCGTGGGCGAAGGGGCCGAGGCGCAGGCAGGCGGCGATTTCGGCGGCGACGTGGCCGCGCAGCAGGCTGTCGATTTTCTTGAAGGTGAGGTCGGCGCCGCGCAGATAGGGGGCCCAGCGGAGCATGGCGGGCTGCGGGTCGGCGGCTTCGCGGGTTTCGGTGGTGTAGCCGGCGGCCGCCGCTTCGGTGGAGCGTTTCCACGAGACCGGGATGGGTCCGAAGCGGGGCACGAAGCGGGCGGCGCTGTCCAGCGCGCCGGTGAGGTCGTCCGCCAGGAGGCGGAATTTGGTCATGCCACCTGGTTCAGCAGGGGTTCACCGGCGGCGAGGCGGCGGCAGTTTTCGGCCGCGGTGGCGAAGCTGCGGTCGAACGTGCCGGACGTGACCCAGGCGACGTGGGGGGCGACGACGACGTTGTCCAGCGTGAAGAGGGGATCGTCGGCGGCGGGGGGTTCGTGGACGAAGACATCGAGGCCGGCGCCGCCGATGTGGCCGCGTTCGAGGGCTGTGGTGAGGGCGCGCTGGTCGACGAGGCCGCCGCGGGCGGTGTTGACCAGGATGGCGCCGGGTTTCATGCGGGCAATGGTGGCGGCGTTGATGATTTCGGCGGTTTCGGGGAGCAGGGGGATGTGCAGGGAGAGTACGTCGGACTGGGTGACGAGATCGTCGAAGCTGACGTAGTCGGCCAGGGCGCCGGGGCGGGGGGTGCGGCTGTGGTAGATCACGCGGCAGCCCATGGCGCGCAGGATGGGGGTGAGGTGTTGCGGGATGGCACCGTAGCCGAGCAGGCCGACAATTCGGCCGCCGAGTTCGCCGAGATGATCCTGCAGGTCGGGCGCCGGGTAGAACGAGCCGGCGCGGAGGGCTGCATCGAGTTGCGGGAGGCGGCGCAGGGTGGCGAGCATGAGCATGAGCGCCATTTCGGCGACCGCCGGGGCGTTGGAGCCGGGCAGGTTGCAGACCGCGATGCCGCGGGCGCGGGCGGCGCCGAGATCGATGGTGTTCACGCCGATGCCGATTTTCTGGATCAGGCGGAGCTTGGGGGCGCCCGCGATGACCTCGGCGGTGCAGGGTTTCAGGACATGCCACAGCACCTCGGCATCACGCATGGCGATGGCGAAGGCGGCTTCGTCGGGTTCGGGGCAGAAGGCGATATCGAGGCCGGGCAGGGTGGTGAGGCGGGCGGCCAGGCTGGGGGCGGCGTTGTAGTGCAGCACGACCCTCATGCGCGGGTGCGCCCGAAGCAGGTGGCGCCGGCAAATCTGGCGAGATGGCCCATGGCTTCCTCGATGCGAAGGGCTTCGTTCCACTTGGCCATGCGCTCGGAGCGGGCGAAGCTGCCGACCTTGAGTTGGCCGACGCCCCAGCCGATGGCGAGGTGGACGATGGTGACATCTTCGGTTTCGCCGGAGCGGGCGGAGACGATGCCGGCGTAGCCGCAGGCCTTGGCGGCTTCCCAGGCTTCGCGGGTTTCGGTGAGGGTGCCGCGCTGATTGGGCTTGATGAGCACGGTGTTGGCGGCGCCCTGGGCGGCGGCGGCCTGGATGCGGGCGGCTTCGGTGACCAGGAAATCGTCGCCGACGATCTGGATGCGGTGGCCGAGTTTGGCGGTGAAGGCGGCGAAGCCGGCGGCGTCATCCTCGGCGAGGGGGTCTTCGATGGAGACGATGGGGTAGCGGTCGATCCAGCCGGACAGCATGTCGATCATGCCGGCGCTGTCGAGTTGTTTGGCTTCGAGGCCGAGGGTGTAGAGGCCGTTGCGGCCGAATTCGGAGGCGGCGATGTCGAGCGCGATGGCGACGTGTTCGCCGGGGCGGAAGCCGGCGCGCTCGATGGCGCGGACCAGCATTTCGAGCGCCTGCTCGTTGGTGGTGAAGGCGGGCCACCAGCCGCCTTCGTCGGCGACGCCCTGCAGGGTGCCGGCTTCGGCCATGAGTTGGCCGGCGGCGCGGTAGACTTCGGCCGTCCAGTCGAGCGCCTGGGCGAAGTTTTCGGCGGCGGGGCAGACGATGAGGAAGTCCTGGATATCGACGCGCCGGCCGGCGTGGGCGCCGCCGCCGAAAATCTGGATCTGCGGGAGGGGGAGGAGATTGGCGTCCTGGCCGCCGAGGTGGCGGTAGAGCGGCTTGCCCTCGGCGGAAGCGGCGGCGTGGGCGGTGGCCATGGAGACGGCGAGGATGGCGTTGGCGCCCATGCGGGTTTTGGCGGGCGTGCCGTCAAGCGCGATCATGGCGCGGTCGACGGCTTCCTGGTCGGCGCCGTTCATGCCGACGACGACGTCGCCGATGGCTTCGTTGACGTTCTCGACGGCGTTGCGGACGTCATAGCCGCCGAAGGCGGTACCGCCGTCCCGCAGGTCGAGCGCTTCGCCGGAGCCGGTGGAGGCGCCGGCGGGGGCGATGGCGCGGCCGACGCCGCCGCCGGCGAGGACCACTTCGGCTTCGACGGTGGGGCGGCCGCGGCTGTCCCATACGCGGCGGCCCTGGACGTAGACGATTTCGGTGTCGCTCACGTGATGAGTTCCTCATTCCAGGCCGCCGCCACCTGGGGCAGGCGATCGACCGGGTGTTCCAACAGGGTTCGCGCCGCGCGCCTGACGTGGGCGCGGGCAATGTCGGTGGTGATGTATTCCGCCGGGGACTTGCCGTCGACCCGTGCCAGCAGGAGTCCGGGCAGAAGATGGGCGACGCGCGCCTCGATGGCGGCTGGCGGCTCCCAGGTGACGCCCTGGAGGTAGTGGGTGGTCATGGCGGCGAAGCAGGCGAGGAAGCCTTGGGTGGCGCTGGGGGTCCAGAGGCATTTCAGCAGGAGGTGGTTGAGGCAGAAGGCGAGATCGAAGGCGGGATCGCCCCACCAGGCGCATTCGGCATCGAGGAAGATGGGGCCGTTGGGGTCGATGAGGATGTTTTTCGGGCTGACGTCACCGTGGACGAGGGCGCGCTTGGTGGTTTGGGTGGTGGCGATGAGGGCGTTGAGGGCGGCGGCGCGGTCGGGGGGGGCGCGGGCGGTGGCGGCGAGGTAGGGCTCCAGGCGGATGTCATAGAAGATGGCGTCGGTGGGGAAGTCGGCGGCGACGGTGGGATCGGCGGCGGTGCTGGCGTGGATGCGCGCGAGGGTGGTGGCGACGGCGGCGGCGAAGGCGGGGTCGGCGTGGCCGTCGCGCAGGGCGGATTTCCACAAATGGTGGTTTTCGGGCGGGAGGTATTGCATGGCGAGGGCGCCGCTGGCTTCGTCCTGGCCGAGGAGGGCGGGGACGCAGCCGGGGGCGGCGGCGGCGGCGCGGCGCATCCAGCGGGCTTCGTAGCGGTTGCGGCCGACGGGCGCGCGCCAGTCGGCGGCGACGCGGAGTTTTTCGAGGGCACGCTTGACCACGATGGGGCCGGTGGGGAGATCGATGCGCCAGATGTCCGACGAGACGCCGCCGGTGAGGGGGATACCCGTGACGGGACCAATTGCGAGGCCCATGCGGATGAGGCCGTCGAGGATGGCGGTGGGTGGCGTTGTGGCGTTCATCGGGGCATCCTGTCGGGCAAGGCGCGGCGGGGCAACTGAGGTGGGGAATGCGGCCATGATCTATGAGGAACTCGGGGTTGCCACGCTGATCAATGCGGCCGGCACGGTGACGCGGCTGTCGGGCGGGATCATGGCGCCGGAGGTGGCGGAGGCGATGCGGCAGGCGTCGCTCGCGTGCGTCGACATGGCGCAGATGCAGGCCGCGGCGTGCCGGGCGATCAGGGCGGCGACTGGGGCGGAGGCGGGGATTGTGACCTCGGGCGCGTCGGCGGCGGTGCTGCTGGGGGCGGGGGCGTGCATGGCCGGGCTCGATCCGGGGAAGATGAACCGGCTGCCGGAGGTGGCGGACGGGCGGCGGGAGTTCGTGGTGGTGCGCAGCCAGCGCAATATGTACGACCGCGCGGTTGTGGTGGCGGGTGGGCGGCTGGTGGAGGTGGGGATTCCTGACCGCTATTCCGGGCCCGGGGTGCGCGACGCGGCGGCGTGGGAGGTGGAGGAGGCGATAGGGGCCAATACGGCGGGGATTTATTATCTCGCGCAGAGCCAGTCGAAACCTTTGTTGCGGGAGGTGGCGGCGGTGGCGCGGCGGCATGGGTTGCCGGTGCTGGTGGATGCGGCGGCGCAGTTGCCGCCCGCCGGGAATTTGCGGGCGTATCTGGAGGAGGGGGCTGATCTGGTGTGCTTCAGCGGGGGGAAGGCGCTGGGGGGGCCGCAGTCTTCGGGGATTTTGTGTGGGCGGGCGGACCTGGTGTCGTCGGCGCTGATGCAGATGCTGGACCTGGATGTGGATGTGGAGACCTGGGCGCCGCCGCGGGAGTTCGCGGCGCTGGGGCAGATGCGCGGATTGCCGCATCATGGCATCGGGCGGTCCTGCAAGGTGGGCAAGGAGGAGATCGCCGGGCTGATCGTGGCGCTGCGGCGGTTCGTGGCGGCTGATGCGGGGGAGCGGGCGGCGATGTTGCGGGCGCGGGTGGTGGCGATGATGGGGGCGGGGGGCGATGCGTTCGCGGTGACGGATGGGGCGGTGCCGATGCTGGCGTGGCGGGTTGGGGCGGGGGCGCGGGCGATGGCGGCGCGGTTGCTGGCGGGGGAGCCGGGGATTGCCTGCGGGATGGGGCGGGCGGACGAGGGGGTGCTGCTGTTCAATCCGATGGCGGTGACGGATGATCAGGCCGCCGAGATTGGGCGGCGGATTGCGGCTTTGCGGTAGGCAGGCAAGATGCACAACGAGACAGCGAGACAGCGAGAAGGTTTCAAACCGCGTTTCTTCTCGCTGTCTCGCCGCCTCTTTGTTCGGCTTGCCTGACTGGATGACAACGAAAATTGGTGCCTGGGAGTGAAACAATGAATCTCGAAGCCATCGCGGCGAGCATGCTGGATCATCGGACCAAGGGTATTCCGGGGGGGACGGCGCCGTTTCGGTTGGATGCGATCGGGGCCAAGGGGTGGAACCTGCTGCGGGAGGAGGTGAATTTTCCGATCGCGGTGCTGAAGGACAGTGCGCTCAGCCATAACAGCGCGTGGATGCGGGATTTTCTGGCGCGGTCCCACGCGGTGATCGCGCCGCATGGCAAGACCTCGATGGCGCCGCAGTTGTTTCAGCGGCAGCTTGATGATGGCGCCTGGGCGATCACGCTGGCGACGCCGCAGCAAATGCAGGTGGCGCGGGATTTCGGGGTGAGCCGGATTGTGCTGGCCAACCAGCTGGTGGGGCGCCAGGCGATCGATTGGGTGCTGGGCGAGTTGAAGCGCGATCCGGGGTTCGATTTCTATTGCCTGGTCGACTCGCTGGAGGGCGTGGCGGCGCTGGCGGAGGCGGCGCGTGCGGCGGATATCGGGCGGCCGTTGCAGGTGTTCCTCGAGGGTGGCTCGATGGGGGGGCGCACCGGGGTGCGCGATGCGGCGGCGGGAATGGCGGTGGCGCGGGCGGTGAAGGCGGCGGCGCCGTATCTGGCGTTGCGCGGGGTGGAGGGGTTCGAGGGGCTTTTCGGCGGCACGCGGGCGGAAGTGGAGAGCCAGGTGCGGGCGTTCCTCGATTTGCTGGTGACGCTGGCGCGGGATTGCGAGGCGGAGGATTTGTTCGCGCCGGGTGAGGTGATCCTGACCGCCGGGGGCTCGGCGTTCTATGACATGGTGCTGGCGCGATTTACCCATGCCGGGCTGAAGCGGCCGGCCAAGGTGCTGATCCGCAGCGGGTGCTATCTGAGCCATGACTCCGCGCGGTATCGGCGGGCGTTCTCGGAGATTGTGGAGCGCACGCCGGATGCGGCGCAGGGCGGCGGGCTGATCACCGCGATCGAGGTTTGGGCGTATGTGCAGTCCCGCCCGGAGCCCGGCAAGGTGCTGCTGACGATGGGGGCGCGGGATACCCAGTCCGACACCATGCCGTTGCCCGAGACGTGGTTTCGCGCCGGGATGGACAAGCCGGTGGCGGTGCCGGCGGGGCATGTTTGTACCGGGATGAATGACCAGCATACGCATATGACGGTGCCGGTGGACTCGCCGTTGCGGGTGGGGGACCTGGTTTCGTTCGGCGTGTCCCATCCCTGCCTGACGTTCGACAAGTGGCGGGTGCTGTTCGTTGTCGATGACGCCTACAACATCATCTCCGCGGTGCGGACGTATTTCTGAGGAGCCGTATGATGCGTATTTTCGCCTGCACCCTGGCCACCGAGACCAATACGTTTTCGCCGCTGCCGACCTCGATGGAGGGCTATCGGGACGGGGTTTTCCTGCGGCCGGGCGAGCATCCGACCGATACGCCGCTGATGTGCACGGCGCCGTTGTTCGTGGCGCGGCAGCGGGCGGCGGCGGAGGGGTTCACGCTGATCGAGGGGAGCTGCTTCGCGGCCTCGCCGGCGGGATATACCAATCGCGCCGACTACGAGACCATGCGTGACGAGATCATCGGCCAGGTGAAGGCGGCGATGCCGCTCGATGGGGTGCTGCTCGGGCTGCACGGGGCGATGGTGGCGCATGGGTATGACGACGTGGAGGGCGATATCGCCGAGCGGGTGCGGGCCATTGTGGGGCCGGACTGCGTGATCGGAATGGAGCTTGATCCGCACTGCCATTTGACGGTGAAGCGGGTGAGCCTGTGCGACATCATCATTTTGTACAAGGAGTTTCCGCATACCGATGTGGTGGATCGGGCGGAGGAGTTGCTGACTTTGGTGCTGGCGGCGATCCGCAAGCAGATCAAGCCGGTGATGTCGATGTTCGATTGCCGGCAGATCGGCTCGTACCCCACCACGCTGCCGCTGATGCGCGGGTTCGTTGACCGGATGATGGCGATGGAGGGCAAGGACGGCATCCTGTCGATCTCGATCGGGCACTGTTTTCCGTATGCCGATGTGCCGGAACTGGGCGGGCGTATTTTGGTGGTGGTGGATGGCGACAAGAAGAAGGCGGATTGGCTGGCGACCGAGATCGGGGAGGAGTTCATCTCGATGCGGGGGCGGACGGCGCCGGATTACTTCGAGGTGGCCGCGGGGGTGAGCACGGCGATTGCCGCCAATGTTTCGCCGGTGGTGATGGCTGATCCGGCGGATAATGCCGGGGGTGGGGCGCCGTCGGATAACACCACCATTCTGCGGGATCTTATCGCGCGGGATGCGCAGGCGGCGGCGGTGGGGCCGATCTGGGACCCGATCGCGGTACGGCTGTGTTTCGATGCCGGGATCGGGGCGACGTTTCCGTTGCGGTTTGGCGGCAAGATCGGGCCGGCCTCGGGCGCGCCGGTGGATGCGATGGTGACGGTGACGGGGCTGGCGCGGGATTGTTCGCAGTCCTTCGGGCCGACGCAGGTGGCGCTGGGGGATTGCGCGGCGATCAAGATGGGGGGCGTGGAGGTGGTGCTGATCACCAATCGCACCCAGGCGCTAGGGCTCGAATTGTTCCGCAATGTGGGGATCGAGCCGACGGAGCGGAAAATACTGGTGGTGAAGTCCACCAATCATTTCATGGCGGCGTTCGGGCCGATTGCCAAGAAGGTGATCTATATTGATGCGGACGGGCCGATCCCGCGGGATTATCGCAAGATCCCGTATACCAAGGTGAACCGGCCGATCTGGCCGCTGGATGCCGAGACCTCGCCGGGGCTGATATTTTGACCGTCGTTCTGCTCAATGGCGTGGGGAGCGCCGGGAAGAGTTCGATTGCGCGGGCGTTGCAGGGGATGACGCGCGACGTGTTCCTGCATGTGCAGATGGATGCCTTCCTGGAGATGCTGCCGGCGGAGTGTCCGGGTGGGTTCAGCTTCGAGACCATCATCGAGGACGGGCATCCCTCGGTGGTGATCAGCAGCGGGGAGGCGGGCAAGCGGGCGATGCGGGGGATGCGGCTGTCCCTGGCGGCGCTGGCGGGGGCGGGGAACCATCTCATCGTGGATGATGTGAACACCGGGGACGAGTGGCGGGAATATGCCGATCTGCTGGCCGGGGAGGTGGTGTATCGGGTGGGCGTGCTGTGTCCGCTCGATGTGCTGGAGGCGCGGGAGGCGCTTCGGGGGGACCGGTTGATCGGGCTGGCGCGCTGGCAGTTTCCGCGGGTGCATGCCGGGCGGGAGTATGATCTCACCGTGGATACCGCGGCCGCGTCCGCCGAGGACTGTGCGCGGGCTATTCGTGATTATTTCGACCTCTAGGACAGTGCCATGATCAGCAATCCGGTTCGTGCCAAGCTCCTTGCCGGTGGTACCGCGCTAGGCACCATGGCGTTTGAGTTCTTCACCCCCGGGCTGGCGCGGGTGCTGAAGGAGGGCGGGGCGGAGTTCGTGATCCTCGATACCGAGCATAGCGGCGCCGGGATGGATACGCTCAAGCCGGCCATCGCATACGCGCGCGGGGCCGGGTTGGTGCCGATGGTGCGGGTGCCGGGGCTGGCGCGGCATCTGATTTCGCCGGTGCTGGATGCCGGGGCGCTGGGGATCATGGTGCCGATGCTGGAGACGGCGGACCAGGCGCGGGAATTGGTGTCATACTGTCGCTATCGGCCGCTTGGCACCCGTGGCCTGGCGTTCGGCATGGCCCATGACGACTACTCCGGCGGGCCGCTGCTGCCGGCTATCGAAGCGGCCAACGAGGCCATCCTGACCATCGCGCTGATCGAAACCGCCGCCGGACTCGCCAACGCGCGCGAGATCATGGCGGTGCCAGGCATTGATCTCGGCTGGGTTGGGCATTTCGATCTCACGGACAGCCTGGGGTTCACCGGGCAAATCGAGGACCCGCGCTACGCCAAAGCGGAGGCCCAACTGCTCGAAGCCGCCAACGCCGCCGGCAAACCGTTCGGATGGCTCGCCGGAGACGGCGCCCAAGCCAACGCAGCCCTCAAACGAGGCTTCCGCTGCCTGTGCATCAACACCGATATCGGCCTCCTCCGAGCCGCCCTCGCGCGCGAGGTGGCCGTCGCACGGGGGTAGCGCCGGGGCGCGTGGGTCCTGAGGGAGTAGGAAGGAAGGCGGGGGCTTTGCCCCTCGACCCCACCAGGGGCCGAGCCCCTGGACCTCACCCTTTAAGGCAAGGAATGCTCTGGGACTGAG
>CAIMWH010000198.1 GCA_903845065.1 uncultured Rhodospirillales bacterium
GCGGCACTTGGTGTGACCGCCACCCCCGTGATCACTTGGGTCCGTGCCCTCCGAGTCGGTGCTCAGCAAGCAGGCCCGTCTGCTCCTATTCCCGCCAGCAACAGGATGAACGAGCGGCTACAAGAGACGCGATGCATGGGAGTACGGTCACGGCGTCCAGCTGTCGTGCGTCGTCGAGCTCTCTAACCATTGACCGAGTGGGCGTGACGGTCAACCCACCGGCATCATCCAGCTTTCATAGTACCTCGCTAACAACGACACGACATTGTGTATATGCGCACCGCGGCTTACTTATTTCATCACCGCGTTCGTTTCCGCCGCCCCGATCTGCTGGGTTCCGCGGCCCGGTCGATCGATCACTGGATCGATCGATCATCACGGCGGCGTGCTGTATACGCTTGTATACGGACCGAGTTGAATCCATGCATTAAAGCGCATGAGTACGGTTGCACGTAATCTCGTTGCCAGCGACCACTACCCAAGGCCAGCAGCCCAGACCACAGCCCAGACCCAAAGCGTTGCTAGGGCATGCCGGGCCTGCGCCCAGCCAAACGAGTGTCCATGCCATCTAGGGTTAGGGCTTCCAGTGTTAGGGCGTACTTGGTTGCTAAGCAACGAGGTGCCGGAATGTTAATTGTCAAGTTCGTTGTCAGGCAGACTTTGTTTTCCTCCAAGCACCCCCCCTAGCAACGCGCCTCGTCCGCGCCGCCTTGCTTGGTTTCTTCCTGCTTCGTGCTTCTTCTCCGCCTCCGCATCGCCCATCCCGACACGCAACACAACGCAACGCAACGCAAGCCAAGCTCAAGAGTACGGCGCCGTCGGCGGGGACCGTGGGAGGGGACCGGTGCCGCGAAAATCGTCCGACCGGATCTGAGCGAGCACTGAGCGAGCACGCGAGTGGTGGGGGGCGGGAGGGGGGCGGTGAGCTGGGCGGCGGGCGCTTCGCGAACGACAACCGTGGGCGTGGGCCGTGGCACCCAGAAATGGCCAAGACCCCGAAAGTCAAGACCGTCAAGGTGTCCAACACCGTGCTACGCCCTCCGCTGATGGCCGAGCTGAGCCGCCGCGCCGTCGTCAAGACGCAGATTTCGTGGGAGGCAGCCCGGCTCGCCCTACTGTTCTTCACCGCCGTCTTCGCCAGCGGCCTCGCCCTCACCGCAGCCATGAAGGCCCCGGCCTACTTGCTGTACACGTACCGGGAGGCGACGTCGGCGGTCACCACCGGCGGCCGCACCAAGAGGTATGCTTCGTTGCCAGGGGGGCGCGCTGTTTGCCAGGCGCCGCGGCCCGCACCACTGACAGAGACGCATTACCGCGGCGCCCGCCCCTTCGGTGTTGGACGAGGGGCCGCCCGACACAGCGTTGGCAGCTGGATGGCGCACGTCCATGCCGCCCTCTACGAGCCGAGCCGCCTCGCCGCCACCGCCGCCGCTCCCCAAGGCCAAGGCCCGCCCGCACGCGCCAGCATGCGTGGTCTGGGCTCCACGTTCGAGAACATCCATGTGGAGCTGGCCCAGAACGCCGCCGAGGCCGTGGCGCAGCCTCTACGGCGCCGCCTGCGCAACTGGGTGGCGCTCGTCTTGGCCCTCGACCTAGGCCTCGAGGGCGCTACCCTGACGGCCGCTCGCGACCGGGTCCTCACGGTCGTGGACAAGTTGACCAAGACCAAGGTCAAGGCCGATGCCGACATCATCAAAGCCGCCGAAGCCGCCAAAGCCGCCAAAGCCGCCACCAAAGCCGCCGCCAAAGCCGCCGACGCCACCGAAGACGCCGTCGACGCGACCAACAACGCCGCCGACGCCGACGCCACCAACGAGGCCGCCGCCAAGCCCGAGCCCGTCCGCGCGGCCGATCGCGCCCAAGGCGCCGTCCCGGAGGCCTTCCGGGCCGCAGTTGCCGCCGCCGCCGCCGGCCGCGACGACCCACCACCCGACCTGGCGCAGCTGAACCCGTGGGCGGCCTTGGAGGCCCTTGCCCAGCGCGAAGGCTGGTCCACGGCCGCGCCCGCAGCGACGGTCCGCCGCTCCCGGTCGGCCCGCATCGTCGCCCTGCCCGCCGCCACTCGGGAGGCCATCGACGAGAAGGGTCGGCGGCTGTTCAGCCTGCTGCCCTTCCCGTTCTCCGAGGAGGCGGCGCGTGCTACGCCCATGCCCTACATGGCAGTGGGCCACACGTTCAACATCATCTTCGAGTCGCGCGCCTGCAAGGCGGTACGGCAGAGCTCAAGCGAAACTCGGTGGTGCATGCATCATCATGGCTGCATTTACGCTGACAGGTCGATCGGGGCTTGCATGCCGGGCTCGAAACGCTGTCGGATGGGCACCGGGCCGTACGGTGGTTCGCGCGCATGCACACAGGCAGAACTTGCGCAAAACGGCCCGGGCGTCCCCGTCACTGAACATAAAGAGAAAAAAAAATGCCGGCCGGGCCCCGAGCGCCGGGAGCGCGAGAAATCAAGCAAAGAAAAGAAAACGTTCGCGGAGATCGCGGCCACCGAGGGCGCTTCGCCGACCACCGAGGTCAGTCCGAGTTGGGGGAGCGTGATCGATCGATCGATTCGACGTATGCAGGCCGCCAGCTGATCGGTCATGCCACGAGCGCGTTTTCCCGTGGGCGGCCGCCCTCGATCGGTCCATGACCTCGTGCAGACCACGTCGCCCGAGCCGGCCCGCAAGAGGGCGCGCACGAACCGCCTCATGGTATGCTCTGTTTGTGCAGCGTGCCTCGGATCCAATAGCTAGCATCTGTGCTCATCTGGGTGGCCGGCCTCC
>CAIMWH010000199.1 GCA_903845065.1 uncultured Rhodospirillales bacterium
CGCCGAAGCCGCCGTGGTTCAGGCCGCTCGCGGTGGTGTAGGCGCCGATGCCGCCGCCGCCGCCCTGGTAGACGCCATTGCCGCCGCCGCCGCCCGCGGTACCGCCGGCATAGCCGCCGATGGCCGGCAGTCCGCTGCCGCCGCTTGGCGTGCCGGGCGCGATGCCGATGCCGCCGGTCTGCTTGTAGGAACCGCCGGACGCGGCGATGCCGAGGCCGCCGCCGCCGCCGGGCTGGGCCGGGGTGACGGTGCCGCCGAGGCCGGTGCCGTTCGGCGTGTAGGTGGTGCCGCCGCCGACGCCGCCCATGCCGCCGCCGCCGCCATAGCCGCGCGAGACGCCGCCCTGCGAGGCGCCACCCTGGCCACCGGCGCCGCCGGCCGCGCGGTTGTTGCTGAAGCTGACGTTGTTGAGGGTGACCGAGGCACCGGTGGTGATGGTGACGTTGTTGATCACATTGAGGCCGGCCACGAACAGGCCGCCGCCAAGCCCGGCCCCGCCGCCGCCGCCGGTGGCGCCCGCGCCGCCGACGCCGCCCTGGGCGAGGGTGTTCTGGATCGAGAGATTGTTGAAGGTGACCTGTCCGGCGAGCACCATGAAACCGCGATGGGCGAGGCCGCCATCGACGCTGAAGCTGCCGCCGTTGACGATCAGGCTGCCGCCGCTGCCGAGCACGATGGCTTGCAGGTCGGTGTTGAGGCTCAGGGCGCCGGTGAGGGTGATGGTGTTCGCGGCGGTACTGCCGGCGATGGCAAGGAGATCCGCGTTGAGTTGCGCTTCGCTGCTGACGCTGAAATTCGAACCTGACATGCCGACACGTCCCCAACCGGATTATCTGCGTCGAGCGTTCGAGTACAACGCAGTTCTCACGCAGTTCTACCGGGGTGGTTTGTGCCCTCTCCTGGCCGCAACGGTCAACGCGGCAACGCGCGTTTCATGCAACTTTCGCCGACAACAATGGATATAGCGCGACTTTGACGGGGCGCCGCAGGGCAAGCGGGCTGGCGGTATGATGGCGTCGCGCAATCACCTGCTGGCGGGGTGGAGTTTCGCGGGGTAGCGCGGGGCGTCGACGGCTGGGGGGACCCAGTATTCGGCGCCGGTCGCGGCATGGGTGAAGCGCAGCTTGGTGCCGGGTGGGGCGGCGATGCTGGCGGCGCCGCCGGTCCAGCGCCAGCCGGGTTCGGGGGGGTGCCAGCCAAGGCCGAGGCGGGGGTCATCGAGGGGGACCGGGGTGTCGTCGAGCCAGAGGGCGGTGATGGCGAGACCGAGGTGGCGGTGATCGTCGCTGTCGGGGCGGGTGTGGGAGGGGGTGAAGGCGCGGCTGGCCAGGATGTGGCCGGTGGGGGTGGCGTGGGCGGTGGCGGCGGGATCGGTGGTGCGGCCGTAGCCGAGGGCGATTGCCTGGGCGCGCAGGGTATGGCGGACCAGGGCGACGGTTTCGCCGCCGGTGAGCAGGGGGGCACAGCCGCGTTCGTGCCAGATGGCGCGGGCGAACGCGGGGTGCAGCAGGAGGGTGTCGCCGCCCTCGAAGGCATTGCGGTTGCCGGTGTCGAGGTAGGTCTCGCAGGGCAGGCCCTCGGCGAGGATGACGTCATGGGTGGCGAGTTCGAGGTGGTGGTAGGTGATGGCCGCGCGGGATTCCTGGGCGATGGTGGCGCCGTTGAGGAGGTAGCGGATCGGGATCAGCGCGGCTTCGACGTGCACGGCGTGGTCGGGCGAGAGCACGAGGTCGCGGGCGGGCAGGCCGGGGCCGAAGGCGTTGGCGGAGATGCGTACCGGGTTGACGTCCTGCGGACGCGGGTGGCCGGCGAGGCGGACGGTGCGGCGGCCGGTCCAGATCAAGGGGCGCAGGGTGCCATCGGCGGTGCGCACGTGGTCGCCGCAGGTTAGGGTTTCGACCGGGCGCCGGCCTTGGGCGGTGTCGATCAGGCCGCCCGAGGCGAAGCAGGCGGTGACGGCGACGCCGGTGGTGGAGACCAGCAGATCATCGCCCTCGATGCCGAGGTTGAAGTCGCCGGCGGTGTAGTGCTGTCCGTCGGTGCGCAGGAGGGTGAAGTGGCCATCCAGCGTGCCGTCGGAGCCGATGATGTCGAGGGTATCGTCGTTGATGATGACGGAGGCGCCGATGTCGGCGGCGGCGGAGAACAGCAGGCGGGAGCCGTCGGCGAAATCGACCAGGCGGACCGATCCGCCGCGGGTGCCGAGGGAAAGGGTGGCGCCGGTGGCGGTGAAAGCGATGGTATCGAGCTGGGCGGCGCCGGCGAGCGCGAGAGTCCCGCCGGGCAGGGTGATGGTGCCGCTGTCGGTGACGGCAGCATCGACCGCGAGGCGCATGCCGGCGCCGATGGTGAGCACGGAGGCGGCGGTGAGGGTGAGGGTGCCGGCGGGGCTCGACCAGGTGACATCGGCCGGGCTGCCGTTCGACGGCAGATCAAGCGTGCCGGCGATGGTGACGTCGGCGCCGGCTGAGAAATCGACGGTGGCGGGGCCGGCGAAGGTGATGAGGCTGTCGGGCGCGACGGTGAAGGCGATGGCGCCGAGGCCGAGCAGGGTGCCGCCGGCACCGACCGAGATCGTCGCGGGATCGAGGGTGACGGCGCCGGTGAGGGCCAGGGTGCCGTCCACCGCGAGGGTGCCGAAGCCGCCGATGGTGCCGGTGATGGTGTCATGCGATCCCGCCGCCGCGGTGACGCTGCCGCCGAGCGCGACGCCATCCAGCGTGACATTGGCCAAGGTGAGGCCGCCGGTGAGGGTGCCGCCGTGGATGGTCGCGCCGGTGACCTGGAGCGCGCCGAGGCTGCCCAGGGGCAGGAGGGCGGCGGAATTGTCGAGCGTGCCGGCGAAATCGAGGCTGCCGTTGAACAGCGGGTTGAACCCGGAATCCTGATTGGCGAGCACCGCCAGCAGAGTGGGCGTGTCAAGCGTACCGCCGATGGTCAGTGTGCCGGTGGCCTCGGTGACGAGGCCGAGCGGGCCGCCGAGCGAGGGGAACGCGAGGGTGGCGTCGGGCAGCAGCGTGGCGTTGTTGCGGATATCGACGCGGCCGATGGGCGTGAGGGTGCCGGCGACCTGGCCGTCGACGATCAGCACGGTGCCGCCCTTGGCGACGGTGAGGTCGGACAGCAGGCGAGCGGGGTTGGCGGCGTTGGGGTGGGCGAGGTTCTGGCCGAGGTTGAGGGTGCCGGCACTCAGTACGTTCACCCCGGCGGCGAACACCGCGCCTTCGGGCAGGGTGACGGCCGGGTGCTGGCCGGTGAGGCCGCCGATGGTGAGGCTGGCGGCGGCGAGGTTGGTGGGCAGGGTGAAGCTGGTGGTGAAGCGGACGGTCAGGTTGTCCGCCGCGGTGGGGGCCACGGTGCTGCCGGCGGTCGGCACGGTGCCGAAGGGGACGAAGCCGGCCAGAGCGGGATCGTATTCCAGTTCGGCCACGACGCCGGGTCCCTCCCTGGCGCGCGAGAACTGGCGCCCGGTGCTAGGTCGCAGGCTGGCCGTTGCGCCGTCAAGCCGTTGCGGCCGTCAAATCGGCGGAGTCACGCTTGATTGCTGCGATCAGCGGGCGAGGGCCTCGGCGAGGTCATACAGCGGGTTGCGGAACAGGCTGGTGGAGTAGCGGTTGCGGGAGAGCGGGATGGTGGGCCAGCCGGCCTGGTCGGGGCCGAAGCGGGCGGCGATGAGGCCGTCCCCGGTGAAGCTTTCGTGGACGTCGTGTTCGGCGATCACCGCGCCGCCGCAGGCCTCGATGGCGGCGAGGCAACGCTGGTGGGTGAGTGGGTCACCGGTGATGCTGTGGTGGTGGGTGGCGAGGACGAGGGTGCGGATGCGGCCGGCTTGCAGCAGGGGGGTGACGCTGGCGAGCACGTCCAACTCGGCGCCGTGGGCGTTGCAGAGCAGGAGGTCGAGGGTGTCGATGCCGTGGGTCTGCATCAGGGCGGGGACGCTGCGGCGCGGGACGGTGGTGGTTTGGCCGTCGGGGAGGGCAAAGGGGTGGGCGGTGGCGTCGGTGCCGCCGGCACAGGCTTCGACGAGGATGGGGGTGAGGTCGTTGCGGGCGGCGTTGGCGGCGGCGGAGGCGCGGTGGGTGGGGTCGGGCTCGACGGCGATGGCGCGGCGGGCGGGGTGGCCCAGTAGGAACCACAGGGCGTGGAAGCCCTGGTCGGCGCCGAGATCGATCATGGTGGCGTCGGGCGGCATGCGGACGAGGATTTCGTGGAGGACGCGCTCGCGCTGCGGATCGCGGTGGCCATGGCAGCGGCGGATCAGTTCGGTGAGCCAGGGGCGGCGATCGGTGTCGGCGCGCATGAGCAGGCCGTTGTGCATGGTTTGCACGCGGGTGCCGTCGGGTTCGGTGCGCAGGGTGCCGGCGTCGGGCACCTTGGGCAGGATGTCGCAGTCGCGGCAGAGGGCGGCGAGGTCGATGCGGTCATCGGGCGTGGCGGCGGCGGGCGCGGGGAGGGGGGGCACGGGGGCGGATTGCTGGGGGGGCGGGGCGGCGAGGAAGTGGCGGAGGCGGCGGAGCATGGGACACTTCGCGGATCGGTGGGGGCTCCCGGTCTATACCGCCTGCGACAGGGCGACCGCCAGTTCGGCCATCGCGGCGGCGCTGCGGGTGACGGCGGGGAGATTGACGGCGTGGGGCAGGCGGTCCTGCGGCAGGTGGAAAAGGGGGTTGCCGCCGACCAGTGTGATGTAGCGGCCGCCGGCGCGGTGGATGTCGCGCGACTCGCCGTTGGGCATGGTGCCGGCGGGGGCGAGGCCATGGGGCTGGCCGGCGGCGGCGAGGGCGGCGGCGGTTTGGTGGCGGAGGCTGTCGTGGCCCGAGACGATCGAGAGGTGGCTGTCGGCGGCGCCGATATTGGCGCCGAAGTGGACCCAGGTGGCGGTGGTTTCCCAGCCGGGGCGGCGGGCGATGAAGGCGTCGAGCCCGATATGGCCGAGTTCGTGGCCGGAATTAGCGGTGAGGATCACGTCGCGTTGCGGCGGCGTGGCGATGAGGCGATGCAGGCAGGCGAGCCAGCAGACCAGGCCGCCGCCGCGCTCGGCGGTTGAGGTCCACCAACTGGAGCGCGGGGTCATCACCACCAGTGGCGGGAGCGATCGGTCTCGGCCGGGGAGGGTGACGACGATGTTGCGGGCGGTGGCGGTGGTGCGGCGGGCGCTGGTGACGACGCGGATCGGGGTGTCGCGGGCGGCGAGGAGGCGGTTGCGGTGTTCGCTCGCCACTTGCAGCACGGGGGGGCCGTAGGGGGCGGTGAAGCGTTCGGCGTTGAGCAAGGCGAGGCCGGGGGCGCCGCCGGTGGTGATGAGCACGATGGCGCGGAGGCCTGCGTCCTGGCGCAGGGCGATGAATTCGGGGGTGTAGACGGCGAGGGGCGAAACGTCGCGGATGGCGATGTCGGCCGGGGTGCCGGTGACGTCGCCGTCCGGGGCATCGAACAGCGGGACGCCGTCGATGCGGGTGCCGTCGATGTCCAGGAAGGCTTCGAGCGGGTCGACCCGGGCGAGGGAGAAGGTCTCGATGGTGACCTTCGCGCCGGTTGCGGCGGCTTCGCTGGCGAGCCAGTCGGCGCCGGCTTCGTCACCCTGGGTGGCGGTACGATGGGTGCCCTGGCGGTCCCAGGCGGTGAGCCAGGCGTATTCGCGGCCGGCCATCCTCAGCTTTCGAGCTCGCTGTCCCAGTAAAGATAGTCGCGCCAGCTTTGGTGCAGGTAGTTGGGCGGGAAGGCGCGGCCGTTGTCCTGCAATTCCCAGGTGGAGGGCTGGCGCGGGGTGTGGCGGGGGAACATGCGGCACTCGCGCGGCAGGCGGCTGCCCTTGATGAGGTTGCAACTGCCGCAGGCGGTCACGACGTTTTCCCAGGTCGTGCGCCCGCCCCGGCACCGCGGGATGACGTGATCGAAGGTGAGATCGGGTGCGGGCTGGCGTTCGCCGCAGTACTGGCAGGAGAAGGCGTCGCGCAGGAAGACGTTGAAGCGGGTGAAGGCGGGGCGGCGGGCGGAGGGGATGTAGTCCTTCAGGGCGATGACGCTGGGCAGGCGCATCTTCATGCTGGGGGAATGGACCTCGTGCTCGTATTCGTTGAGCACGCTGACGCGATCGAGGAATACCGCCTTCACCGCATCCTGCCAGGACCACACGGACAACGGAAAATAGGACAGCGGACGGAAATCCGCGTTGAGGACGAGAGCCGGGAAATGTTGTCCGCCGTCAGGCAAGCGCCGCTCCTTCCCGAGCGGGGCGCGATGGCATGGGGCCGTTCAGCCAGTCGACCCGTGAGACATCGAGCGCCGCCGTGAACCTGAACGGACTATCGCAACTCCCCGGCAGTGCCGCAAGCCGACCGGCGCGGGTTTAATCCAGCGGTCATATGGCGATCACGGCGCTTCAGGATTGATCGAAAACCCGTTGAAGAACCTGGGCTCCGGCGGCGAGACCGGGGTGGTCGATGCCATGTTCGAGGCCCGGGCGGTAGAGCGACTCGACCTGGATGCCGCGTGTCCGCAGGGCGGCCTCGGCATCCCGCGAACTGCGCACGGGCACCACGCCGTCATCCTCGCCGTGGACGAGCAGGACGGGGGGGAAGTCAGGTCGGTCGGGGATGGTATCGGCACCGATGAGGGCGCCGGAGAAGGCGAGGATGGCGCGCGGTGGGGTGGGGCGGCGCAGGCCGGTGAACAGGACGGTCATCGCGCCCTGGCTGAAGCCCATCAGGGCGTAGGCGCCGGGCGGCAGGCCGAGGCGGGCGAGTTCGGCATCGATGAACGGGTTGAGTGCTGCTGCGGCGGCGGTGGCGCCGGCGAGGCGGCGGGCGGGGGAGCGATCACCCACGCTGAACCACTGGCGGCCGTAGGGGCCGAGGTCGCAGGGTTCGGGCGCGTCGGGGGCGGCGAAGGCGGCGTGCGGCAACACTTCGGCCCAGTGCGGCGCGAGGTCGATGAGGTCCTGCCCGTCGGCGCCGAGGCCGTGGCAGAGGATCACCAGTTGCTGCGGGGGGCCGCCGTCGCGCGGGCCCCAGCGCGGTCCGTCCAGCATCAAACGGGAACCGGGCGGGCGCGCTGGTTGTAGAGCATGGCGGCGCGGCGGGCCTGTTCCTCCGGCGTTACCGTGGCGGGGTCTTCGGCGGGGCCGGCGGTGACGGCGAGGCCGCGCTGCACGGCGGGGCGGGCGGAGAGTTCGTCGAACCAGCGCTTGAAGTATTTGAACTCCTCGATGTCCTGGCCCTGGGCCTGCCAGCTCACCGTCCAGGGGAAGGCGATCATGTCGGCGATGGTGTACTGGTCCCCGGCGAGATAGGGGTGGTTGTAGAGGCGGTTGTTGAGCACGCCGTAGAGGCGGTTCACTTCGTCGGTGAAGCGGCGGACGGCGTAGGATTGGTCGCCCTTGGTGTCACCGAGGCGGAAGAAGTGGCCGCGCTCGCCGGTTTTCGGCCCCTGGTTGGCCATCTGCCAGATCACCCATTCGGTGACCTCGGTTTTGGTGCGCAGGTCCTGCGGGAAGAAGCGGCCTTCCTTTTCGGCGATGTACATCATGATGGCGCCGGACTCGAACACCGCGAGTGGCTTGCCGCCGTCGGCGGGGGCGTGGTCGACCAGCACCGGCATGCGGTGGTTGGGGTTCATGGCGAGGAATTCGGGGGTGAACTGGTCCCCGCGGCCGATGTTGCAGGGCACAATCTTGTAGGGAACGCCGAGTTCCTCAAGCAGGATGGTCACCTTCTTGCCGTTGGGCGTCGGCCAGTAGTGCAGGTCGTACATGGGGCGCTCCGTATGGACTCAGGGGGTGAGGGTGACGCCGGTGAGGCGGATCATGCCGTCCGGCACGGGGACGAAGCCGGAGACCTTGGCGCTCATGCCGACGATGTTGCGCTGGGTGTAGAGGTAGAGGATCGGCAGGTCAGCGTGCAGTTGGGCGAACGCCTTGGCGTAGAGGTCGCGGCGCTGGGCCATGTCGCTGACCTGTTTGGCCTGGTCGATGAAGCCGTCGAATGCGGGGCTGGCGTAGCCGGAGTAGTTGATCGGGGCGCCGGAGTGCAGCAGATCGCGGATGTTGCCGTCCGCGTCCGGGCGGCCGGACCAGCCGATGAGATAGGCCTGGAAGTCACCGCGATCGGCCTTTTCCAGGGAGGAGGCGAATTCCATGGCGTCGAGCTTGACCTCGAAGCCGGCCTCGGCGGCCATCGACTGGATCACCACGCCGACCTGCTGGGCCTCGGGGCTGTTGGGCAGGGTGATGGTGAGAGGGTAGGGGGTTTTCACCCCGGCCTCGGCGAGCAGGGCGCGGGCGGCGGCGACATCGCGCGCCGGGGCCTGGAGACCCTGGGCGTAGAACGGCGAGGAGGCTGGAACGGGCTGGGCGTTGGGGCTGTACATGCCGTTGAAGACGACGTTGACGATCGCCGCGCGGTCGATCGACAGTTCGAAGGCACGGCGGACACGGGCGTCCTGGCCGATCGGGGTCTGGCTGCGGGCACTGCGGCCAAGGTTGAAGGTGAGGCCGGAGTAGCCGAGGCCATCGAACACCACGAGCTTGAGCTTGGGGTCCTTCTTCACCGCTTCGGCGTCAGTGGCGACGATGGATTCGGACAAATCGATGCCGCCGGCGCGCAGGTTGGCCAGCCGCACGGTGCCGTCGACGATGATCTGGTAGGTGACGCGGTTGAAGTGATAGTTCGCGGCATCGGGATGGGCGGCGAACTTCTCCAGGGTGATGTGGTCCTGCGCGACACGCTCGACGAATTTGTAGGGGCCGGTGCAGACCGGGTGGGTGCCGAAATCCTTGCCCAGCGCCTCGGCGGCCTTGGGCGAGACCAGCACGCCGGAGCGGACCGCGAGTTGCGAGAGGAACACGGCGTCGGGCGATTTCAGCACGATGCGCAGCGTGAGCGGGTCGATCACCTCGGCATGGTCCATGCTGGCGAGTTCGGCCTTGCGGGCGCTGCCGGCCATGGTGGCGTGGCGTTCGAGGCTGTACTTCACCGAGGCGGCGTCAACCGGGGTGTTGTCGTGGAAGGTGAGGCCGGGGCGGAGTTTCAGCACCAGGGTCTTGCTGTCGGTCCACTCGTAGCCGGCGGCGAGTTCGGGGACGATCTGCAGCTTGTCGTTGTAGGTGAACAGGCTCTGGCAGAGCGAGACCAGCACGATGCGGCCGACATAGGTGCGCGACAGCGTGGGGTCGAGCAGGTCGGCGTCTTCGCGCAGGGCGATGCGAAGGTTGGGGGCGTCCTGCGCCATGGCGGGGGTGATGGCAGGGGCGGCGAGGCCGAGCAGGAGTGTTGCGGCGGCAAGATGGTGTCGCATACGATGGCCCTCACTTCGTGGTGCGGCGGAGGCTAGGAGGGGGGGCGGAATGAGGCAAGGCGGATTCGGGCAAGGCGGTTTCACAAAGAGACGGCGCGAAGGACGGGCACCGGGCCGGTTCCTCGTCTTCTCGCCGTCTCCTGGTGGACTCTGACCGCCGCTCAGGCGAGCGGGCCGGCGCAGTGCCTGGCGAAGGCCGGGCGGGCGAGGAGGCGGTGGTACCAGGCGGTGACGTTCGCGAGGTCCGGGCGGCCGGGAAGGTCGAGCGCCATCCAACGGTGGACGTGGATGCCCCAGGCGATGTCGGCGATGGTGAAGGTGTCGCCGGTGATCCAGGGGTGTTCAGCGAGGCGGGCGTCAACCAGCTTCCAGATGCCGGCGGCCTGCTGCACGGCGGCGGCGATGGCGGCCATGTCACGCTTTTCGGGCGGGGTGCGGACGAGGCCGATGAAGAAGACGGTGTGCGGGGCGGTCAGCGCGGTTTGTTGCAGGTCGAGCCAGGCATCGACCACGCCGCGGGCGCGCGGTTCGGTGGGGTAGAGCGGGCTGGTGGGCGCGTGGGCGTTGCAGAGGTAGCGCAGGATGGCGTTGCTCTCGAACAGGGTAAAGCCGTCGGGCTCCTCGAGCGCGGGCACCAGGCCGAGGGGCTGCTTGGCGCGGTAGTCGGGCGTGGCGGTGCCGCCGAAGGCGCCGCCGACATCGATACGCTCGAAGGGCAGGCCGAGTTCATCGAGCCCGTGCAGTACCTTCATGACGTTGCTGGACGTGTTGCGGCCCCAAAGTCGGATCATGCTGCGGTCCCCCGGTGTGGTTCGCGGCGAGGTTAGGCGGCATGGGTTTTGGGGGCAACTTGCCATGGCGTAACTTGCAAGACGGCGGTGGTGGCGGCATAGACCGGGTATGATGCTCTCCCGTATGCGGGTTACCCTCGCTGCCGCCACTGTCGCCGTTGGCGCGGTGCTGTTTGCCGCCCATGCCTCGGAATGGTGGGGTGGCCTTATTCCCTGCGCGCTGTGCCTGGTGGAGCGGTGGCCGTACCGGATTGCGCTCGGCATCGGACTGATCGGGCTGGCGATGCCGCGCCGCTTCGTGTGGCCGTTCATGATGCTGTTCGTGGTGGCGATGATGGCGGGCACCGCGGCGGGGGCGGTCCATGTGGGCGTCGAATACAAGGCGTGGCCGAGCCCGATGCCGGAGTGCCGCGGGCCGGACCTTGCCGGCAAGTCCCTGGCCGAGCGGCTGGCGGCGATGCCGTTGCGGCCGTCCAAGCCGTGCGACGAGCCGAGCTACCTGATTTCGTTCATCCCGCTGTCGATGGCGGAGATGAACCTGCTGTTCACCGTGGTGACTGGCGGTGCGGTGGCAGGGTTCCTGTGGTTCAGGCGGCGCGACCTGACATGAGGCGCCGGGCGGCCGCAGCACCGCTGAGGTAAGCACCGCCGACGGTGCCGGCGAGACCGTCGGTGCAGACGGCTTCGCCCGCGAATATCAGGTTGCCCTCCGCGATGGGCGTGCCGAGGATGGCGCGCGCGCCGGCATGGCCGGTGGTGGCGTAGGCGTAGGAGCCGCGATGCCATGGGTCGGTCGCCCAGCCGGTGATGAGGGCGGGGCCGAGGGCGCGGTCGGCGTCGGCGCCGAGGAGGTAGCGGATCTGGCCGCGCACGAAATCCTCGGTGGCGCCGGGGCCGGCCTTGGCGAGCGCCCAGGCGGTGGGGCCGCCGATGAAGCTTTGCAGGAATGGCGCGCCGTAGGGCCAGGCGAAGATCGACATCGAGGGTTCGCCGGCGATGGCCTGGCGGCGCAGGGACATGGTGTCGGGCAGGCCGAGGCGGTCTTGCGTCAACGCGGGTAGGGCGATCTTGGTCAGCAGGCCCATCGGCAGGTTGGCGAGGGCGTCCTGGTGGGTGGCGGGCAGGCCGGGGGTGAAGGGCAGGTGGGCCAGCACGCCGGTGGAGACGGTGACGATGGCGGCGCGGGCGCGGATGGTGCCGCGCGGGGTTTCGATGCGGATGCCGTCGCGCCAGTCGATGGCGGTGGCGGGGGTGTTCAACTCGACCGGGCCGGCGGCGGCGCCGAGATGGGTGGCGACGAAGGCGCCTATGCCGCCTTCGAGGATGAGGTTGGTGCCTTCGAGATCATTGACCAGCCAGTCGCGCAGGCTGAAGCGGGCCGGGTCCGCGGCGGCGATCTGGGCGGCTTCCCAGAGTTCGATGGTGGCGGCCCAGGGGTTGTCGCGCATCAGGGCCATGGCGTTGGCGAAGGCGATGTCGGGCTCTTGGGATGCGCGCGGGCGGATGGTGGCTTCGAAGGTTTCCCAGGCGGCGTGGTATGCGGCGGTTTCTGCGGCATCGGCCGGGCGGTTGCCGACGTGCAGGCGCCAGCGGCGGATCTTGTCGGACTCGATGATGCCGACGCCGTTGTCACGCGCGATGGTGGTGAGCGGGTTGCGCTCGGCGGCGTGCAGCCAGGTGGCGCCGTGGTCGAACCAGTGGCCGGCGGTTTCCGGGCCGGTGGTGGTATAGGCGCGGCCGCCGATGCGGGCGGCGGCCTCGATGACCACGCAGGGATGGCCGGCGGCGCGCAGGGTGGCCGCGGCGGCGAGACCTGCCACCCCGGCGCCGATGATGGCGATATCGGTGTCGGCGATCATGTCACACCGATTTTCGGAAGAACACGCGATCGAAGCCGTTCTGTTCGGCGCGGCCGGTCTCTTCCCAGCCGATGCGGCTGTAGAGGGCGATGTTCTCGGTCATCTTCTCGTGGGTGTAGAGGCGCAGTTCGGGGTAGTGGCGGCGGATGGCCTCGGCGTCGGCGAATTCCATCAGGCGGCGGCCGATGCCCTGGCCGTGACGGGCGGGGTCGACGGCGATGTTGTCGAGCAGCAGGTGGTCGGGCTCGGGCAGCAGCACGATGAGGCCGGCGATGCCCGCGTCATCTGCGGCCACCCAGATGGCGTGGGAGCGCACCAGGGCGGCGTAGTCGTCCAGCATGGGGCCGGGGGGTTTGCCGATGCGGGCGATGTACTTGGTGTAGGCGGCATCGACGATCCGCTGGATGGCGGGCAGGTCGGCGGCATCGGCGGGACGGATTTGCATGGGCTCCCTTTCGCGGTTGGGCTGCATGGGCCACCATTCGACCACAACCCGAGGGAGCAAGCCATCATGTGGGAACCGAGCACGCGTTATCCGGACCCGTCCGTCGTCACCATGGACCCGAGTTTCGCCAAGTATCGCCTGCCGCTGGCCTCGGTGGAGCGGCTGTTCACCGGGTGCCGCTGGTCCGAGGGGCCGGTGTGGTTCGGCGATGGGCGATATGTGCTGTGGAGCGATATTCCCAACAACCGGATTTTGAAGTGGGAGGAGGAGACCGGCGCGGTGTCGGCCTTCCGCAAACCGTCCAACAACGCCAACGGCAACACGCGGGACCGGCAGGGGCGGCTGGTGACCTGCGAGCATGACGCGCGGCGGGTGACGCGGACGGAGTATGACGGATCGATCACCGTGCTGGCGGACAGCTACCAGGGCAAGAAGCTGAATTCGCCCAATGATATCGTGGTGAAGTCGGACGGCTCGATCTGGTTCACCGATCCGGTATTCGGCATCTCGGGCTTCTACGAGGGACACAAGGCGGAGAGCGAGGTGACGCCGGCGGTGTATCGGCTCGATCCGGACGGGACGCTGGAGGTGATGGCGGATGATATTCCGGGGCCCAACGGCCTGGCGTTTTCGCCCGACGAGACGATCCTCTACGTGGTGGCCTCGCGGGCCGATCCGCGCGAGATCCTGGCGTATGACGTGGTGGATGGGCGCAAGCTGGCCAATGGGCGGGTGTTCATCAATGCGCGCGGCGGCAGCCCGGATGGGTTCCGCGTGGATGTGGACGGCAATTTGTGGTGCGGCTGGGGGATGGGCGATCCGGACCTCGATGGCGTGCGCATCTTCAATCCACGCGGCGCGCCGATCGGGCATATCAAGCTGCCGGAGCGTTGTGCGAATTTGTGTTTCGGCGGGGTGTATCGCAACCGGCTGTTCATGGCGGCGAGCCACGGGTTGTACTCGCTGTATGTGAACACCCAGGGCGCGCTGGGGGGCTGAGCGATGCCGCAATACGTGGTGACGGCGCGGGATGGCGGCGATGCCGGGGCGCCCGCGCGGCGGATGGCGGCGCGGCCGCTGCATCTGGAGAAGATCGGGCCGATGGTGGCCGATGGGCGCATCATCCTGGGCGGCGCACTGCTCGATGATGCCGGGCTGATGATCGGCTCGGTGCTGGTGGTGGAGTTCGCCGACCGGGCCGGGGTGGATGCCTGGCTGGCGGTGGAACCCTATGTCCTGCAAGGGGTTTGGAAGGACATCGAGGTGGCGCCGTTCCGGGTGGCGGTGATGGCGAAGTCATGAACGTGGGCGTTGGAGGGCGCGAGTTGCCGGCGGGGATGCTTGCGCCGCTGGTGGCCTCCGGCGTGCTGCTCGATGACATCGATGCCTTGCGGGCGCGACTGGCGGCGCATGGGTATTTGTATTTCCCCGGTCTGTTGCCACCCGATGCGGTGGCGGCGGCGCGGGCGGAAGTGTTCGGGCAGTTGCGCGCGGTGGGCGAGGTGGCGGGGCCGGATGGTGCGCCGGTGGCGACCGGGCATAGCCGGCGGGCGTTGTTGCATCCCGATCTCGGGGCGTTCTGGCGGGCGGTGTGCGAGGGGGCGGCGCTGCGGGCATGCGTGCATCATCCGGCGTTGCACGGGCTGACCGCCGGGGTGTTCGGCGAGCCCAGCGTGCCGTTCGATTTCGCCTGGCTGCGCGCGGTGACGGCGGGGCGGGCCAGTCCGTTTCATTTCGACCATCCCTATATGAACCGGGGCAGCGCGCGGGTGCTGACCTGCTGGGTGCCGTTGGGGGACGTGTCGCTGGCGGAGGGGCCGATTGTGCTGGTGGAGGGGTCGCACCGGTTCGATGATCTGGCGGCGCGGGTGCGCGGGCGGGATGTGGATCGGGAGGCGGGGTTTTCGGGGAGTTTCGGCGAGGACATGATCGATCTGGCGGCGGCGCGCGGGGCGCGGCTGCTGTCGGCGGATTTTCGGGCGGGGGATGTGCTGGTGTTCGGGATGTTCCTGCTCCATGGCAGCCTCGATAACCGCTCGGCGGCGGGGAAGGTGCGGCTGTCCTGCGATGTGCGGTTCCAGCCGGCGGCGGATGCGCGGGATGACCGCTGGTTCGGCGCGCCGCCGATGGCGCATGGCGGGCGGTCCTATGGCGGGCTGAACGGGGCGCAGCCGCTCACCGTGGCACCGATCGCGCGATGAGTGTTCTCACGCCGCCGCTGACGTTTTGTGGATTGCCGGCCGGGTTGCCGGGGCCTGGCTGCCGGGCCGCGGTGCTGGGGGTGCCGTACGATGCGGGGGTGCATCCGTTCCGGGTGGGCTCGCGGCAGGGGCCAGCTGCGGTGCGGGCGCAGTCCGGCTTGATGCGGCGGTTCCATGTCAGCCGGGGCGATTTCGATGTGCTGAGGCGGCTGGGCGCGGTGGATTGCGGCGATGTGGCGGTGGTGGCGGGGCGGGTGGAGCCCTCGTTCGCCAATATCGAGGCGGCGGCGGGGCTGATCCTTGATGCCGGGGCTGTGCCGGTGGCAATCGGCGGCGATGGCTCGGTGTCGCTGCCGTTGATGCGGGCGGCGGGGAGGCGGCATCCCGGGATGGTGGTGCTGCACGTCGATGCGCATACCGACGCCTATGCCGAAGATGAGGGGGATGTGCCGTTCAATCCGGCCACCCAGTTCACCCATGCAGCGGCCGAGGGGATCATCGATGTCGCCCGTTCCTGGCATGTCGGCATTCGCGGCTTCACCTATGTGGGCGGGGTGCGGGCGCGGACGGAGGGGCTGGGGTTCCGGGTGGTGACGACGGAGGAACTGGTGGGGCGCGGGTTCGCGCAGACCATGGCGGAGTTCCGCGATGGGGCGGCGGGGCGGCCGGTCTATTTGTGCTGGGACATGGATATCTTCGACCCCTCGGTGGCGCCTGGCGTGTGCACGCCAAGTTGGGGCGGGCTGACGGCGCGGGAGGGGATCGAGCTGATGCGGGCGCTGGGGGGGCTCGATATCGTGGCGATGGATTTCAACACCGTCAGCCCGCCGCAGGATGTGAACGGGATGGCGGCGGCGCTGTGTGGGCACATGATGATGGAGGCCATGCTGGTGCTGTGCGCGCAGATGGGGCTGGCCGGCGGGTAGGATTTCGGCCGGCGGTTTGTCGCTGCGGTGTCAGGATTGTTTACACTGTGATCCCATCGCGTTGTTGCTCGGACGGTACGGTCATGAAAAGGCGGAATGTTCCCCGGTGGCACGATGCTTGCGTCGGTCCTTGCGACGAGTGTGTGGGGAGCGGGCGGATGGGTTACGCGGGTATGGGTTTGCGCCGGGTTCTGCTTGCCGCCGGGATGTTTGCGGCGCTGTCTTTCGCCGATGACGCCTGGGCTGGGCTGAGCAATCCGAGCTTCGAATATGGCCTCTCCGCCGGTATCGAGCACACCGTGAATGACGCGAGCATCAGCGCTATCGGCGGCTGGTTCACCACCGAACCGGATCACCAGATCGAGGTGTGGGGCACCGGCTTCAATGGCGTGCCGTCGTTCGACGGTACCGATTTCGTCGAACTGAACGCCAATGCGGTGGGCACGCTGT
This sequence comes from uncultured Rhodospirillales bacterium, assembly GCA_903845065.1. Lineage (GTDB taxonomy): Bacteria > Pseudomonadota > Alphaproteobacteria > Acetobacterales > Acetobacteraceae > CAIYPH01. Next base: position 15,967 of record CAIMWH010000199.1, read on the forward strand.
ATCAGACCACCACGGGTATCGCGGTGGGCAACACGGTGGACTGGCATTTCGCCCATCGCGGCCGCGCGGGGGTGGATACGATGCAGCTCAACATCGTCGACATCACCACCGGGCAGACCCTGTTCAGCAGTAACTACAGCGACGGCACCACCGCGTGGGGCTTCTATTCCGGCACCTTCACGGTGGTGGCGGGCGTGGCGGTGACGGACACCATCAAGTTCTCCTACGTGTCGATTTCCTCGGTGGGCGGACCCAGCGTCGGCAATTTCCTCGATGCGGCGGATTTCGGCATCGGCGCCAACAGCGGCACCGGCATCACGCAGTTGAGTGCGCCGGAGCCGGCGTCGATGGCGCTGCTGGGCGTTGGCCTGGCCGGGCTGGCCGTGGTGCGGCGGCGCCGCCGGGGCTGAACCGCCGCACCATCGGCCGGGTTTCAGGGGGCGGCGCGGCGCGGGGCCTTCGGGTAGGGGGTGCCGTCTTTGTGGGTGTATTGCCCGCCGCCGGTGGCGAGCATGTCGATATCCGAATAGGTGGCGCCGTCATCGGCGATGCGGGTGCCGATTTCGAGCACCAGCGCCTCGGCGTTCGAGCGGTTCTGCAGGCAGTGGCCGTCCGGATCGCCGGCCTTGAAGCCGGCGGCGTGGCCAGCGTGCAGCACTTCGGCGCCGGCATCGGTGACCAGGGTGACTTCGCCGGACAGCACGTAGATGAATTCATCGCCGAGAGGATGCCAATGGCGCTGGCTTGACCACACCCCGGGCGGCAGGCGCAGCAGGTTGACGCCGTACTGGGTGAGCCCCGCCGCGTCGCCGAGGCGGGTGCGTTCGCGCGCCAGGCAGGGGGCGTCGAACGGCGGCGGGTAAAGGGTGCCGACGGTTTTGGGCAGGGTGGCGGGGTCGATGCGTTTGGACATGCCTCGGGCTCCTGGATGGATCGGTGAACGGCGTCAGGATGTGTAGCGGACGTACATGCGGTCGGGCTCCTCGTAGCCCCAGACCGGGTCGGTGTGGAACGAATGGTCGAGCGCCAGGTTCAGCGCGGCGGTGACGCGGGCATAGGAGGCGGCGTCATCCACCACGGCGCTGCTGGCGGCGGCGAGCAACTGGGCGTCATCGCCGAGGCCGGCGATGGAGCGGCCGGCGGCCAGGGCGTCGCGGATGGCATCGACCTGGCGTTCGTCGTCGTCTTCCCAGGTTTCGATGTCCTGGATGGATTTGCCGGCGAGCGCGGGGAGGCGGGCGGTGGCGATGAGGCGGCCGACGGCCTCGGCGGCGCGGCCCATGGCTTCGCGCGGCACCTCGGCGGAGAGCGGCAGCAGGCGCTGCGGGCCATCGGGCAGGGCGCCGGCGAGGGTGATGTGGTCGGCGCGGCAGAAGGAATCGAGCAGTGCCGTGATGCGGCCGCGGGCGGTGGCGCGGCCGGAATAGCCCTGCAGGGTGTCGATGGCGCCGAGACCGAGATGCAGGCGCAGGATATCGGTGGGGTGGGGATCGAGCAGGCTGGCCGCGGCGACACGGCTTTCGGCGCGCAGGCCGGGGGTGGAGCCGCCGCCCATGGCCGCGAGCAGCACGGCGGTGTTTTCGACGAAGGCGGGGCCGGCGTTCATCAGGGCGTAGATGTCGGCCGCCGCCTCGTCCATCCAGTGCGACCACAGGCGCACGAGGGTGCCGGGTGGCAGGCAGCAATCGGCTTCGAGGGGGGCGAGGGTGGCGGGCAGTGCATCGATGAGCTGGTCGAGCAGGCCGGGGTCGGCGTGGGTGACGTCATGGCCGCCGGTTTCGTGGGCGAGCGCGGTCCAGAGGATGGGGTGGGCGGCGAAGGTGGCGGGTAGCGCCACCACGCCGACGGAGCCGCCGAGATAGGCCTGGATGAGGTCGGCGGCGATGGTGATCGGGCCGTCATTGCCGTCATGCTGGAAGGCGGCGAGGGGGGGCAGGATTTCGGCCAGCGCGGGCATGTCGGCGGCCTTGCGGCGGGCGGAATCGAGGAAGGAGCGGAACAGATTGGAGATCACCGCGACGAAGCGGCGGAGTTCGTCGGTCATCGGCCAGCCCGGGGCGTGCTGGGCGATGCCGCCGGTGACGATCTCGACAGAGCCCATGCGGATGCGCCCGGCGCGCGCGAGGGCGAGCAGGCGGGGCGTGGCGCGCTGCACCGGGCCGATATAGGCGTCCTGGTATACATGGGGCAGCAGCAGTGCGCCCTCGCGCATGGCCTGGTCGAGGGCGGCATCGCCGGGCATCGGCTTGCCCTCGGCGCCGAAAAAATCGACATCGGAAGTGAGGGTGCGCCACAGGGCGGTGGCGCCGGCGACGGGGTCGGTGGTCATGGCGCGTCTCCAGCGATGGCCGTTTCGTCTATGTGGCGGTTTGCGCCCCCGCTTCGTCAAGCCTGCGCCGCGATTTCGACAAGGTCTGTGGGCACATACGGGCTTGGCGATGCCCGGAGCGATCGGGGAATGGCCGAATGACCCGGTTCCCTTTACAACGGCCACTCACGGCCGGCGCGTCCGGCCGCAACCAGCCGTCGCGTCCCTATCCCTGGAGGCAGAATTCGCCATGCGTATTGCCCAGATCGCGCCCCTTTTCGAGGCCGTGCCGCCCAAGCTCTATGGCGGCACCGAGCGGGTCGTCTATTCGCTCACCGAGGCGCTGGTGGAGCTCGGGCATGATGTCACCCTGTTCGCCTCGGGCGATTCGGAGACCTCCGCCAAGCTCGACGCCCCCTGGCCGCGCGCCCTGCGCCTCGATCCCGATATCCGCGACTGGGTGGCAACCTACGCCATCCTGATCGAGCACGTCGCCCAGCGCGCGCATGAGTTCGATGTGCTGCATTTTCATATCGACTACTGGCCGAACTCGGTGTTCACCCGTATGAACATCCCGTTCGTCACCACGCTGCACGGGCGGCTTGACCTGCCGGAGTTTGCCGCGGTGTACCGTTCGTTCCCGCATGTGCCGCTGGTTTCGATCTCCAACAGCCAGCGCAAGCCGCTGCCAGACCTGGGGTGGGCGGCGACGGTGCTGCACGGCATGCCGGAGAAGCTGCTGTATGTGCCCGAAGCCAGCGGCAAGGGCGATGAGAAGGGCGAGTATTTCGCCTTCCTCGGCCGCATTTCGCCGGAGAAGGGCATCGAGCGCGCCATCCGCATCGCCGGCGCCTGTGGCGTGCGGCTGAAGGTGGCGGCGAAGGTGGACAAGGCGGATGCCGAGTATTTCAAGGAATCGGTCGAGCCGTTGCTGGCCAATGCCCATGTCGAGTTCATCGGCGAGATCAACGACGCGCAGAAGCCCGAGTTCCTCGGCCGCGCCAAGGCGACGCTGTTCGCCATCGACTGGCCGGAGCCGTTCGGGCTGGTGATGATCGAGAGCATGGCGTGCGGCACGCCGGTGATCGCGATGCGGCGCGGCAGCGTGCCGGAGGTGATGGATGACGGGCTGACCGGCTTCATCGTCGACAACGTGGAGGAGGCCATCGCGGCCTGCGGGAGGCTGGGCGAACTCGATCGCACCAAGATCCGCGCGCGGTTCGACGAACGCTTCACCAGCCGGCGCATGGCGCAGGACTATGTCGACGTCTACCAGAAGCTCATAGACGCCAAGAAGGCCGGCTGAGCGCGGCCGTGTCCGCCCTGCTGCTCGCCATCGACGTCGGGACCGCCATGGCGCGCGCCGGGGCGTTCGACGAATCCGGGCGGGTGGTGGCGGTGGGCGCGTGTCCGCTGGAACTGCTGCATCCGGGGCCGCACCAGGCGGTGTATCGCAAGGATGCGGTGTGGCACGCGGTGTGTGTCGCGATCCGGCAGTGCCTGAGCGCGGAGCCGGAGCTTGGCATGCGGGTGGTGGGGCTCGGGTTCGATGCCGCGCCATCGCTGGTGCTGGACTATGAGGGCGCGGCGCCGCTGGACGGCGGGGCGGATGTGTTCGCCTGGACTGATCGGCGCGCCGTGGCGGAGGCGGCCGGGATCGGTGATCTCGGCGGTGCATTCTATCCGCCAGGCAGCGGCGTGTCGGCGCCGGAGGGGCATCTGGCCAAGCTGCTGTGGCTCAAGCGCCATGGCCCGGACATCTGGGCCCGAGTGACGGCGGTGCGCGATCTTGCCGATGAGATGGCGCGGCGGGCGACCGGCAATGATCGCCATTCGCAGGCGACGCTGGCGGCGCGGTGGCCGTACCACGCCGGGCAGGCCGATCCTTGGCAGCACGGCTTCCTCGCCGCGATCGGGCTGGACGATGTGTGTGGGCTGGGTTCGCTGGCGGGCGATCCGGTGGTGCTGGGGCAGGCGCATGGCGCGCTGGATGCCGATGTGGCGGCGTTTCTCGGCCTGCCGCCGGGTATTCCGGTCAGCCCCGGGATGCTCGATGCCGAGGCTGGGCTGCTCGGCAGTATCGGGCGCAATCCGCGTGGGCGGCTCGATGGCTCGGTGGCGCTGGTGGGGGACGGCGCGACGCCGTTCATGGCGCTGTCCGCGGTGGAGCGGCAGGTGCCGGGGGTGTGGGGACCGTATGCCGATGCGCTCTTGCCTGGGCTGTGGGTGTACGAAGGGGGCCAATCCTACAGCGGGGCGGCCCTCGATGCGGTGCTGGAGCGCCATCCCGCCGGGCCGCTGGAGGCGAGCGTGGCCGGGCATGCGGCGGCGGCCGAGGTCCTGGCGTTGCTCGATGCTGAGGGGCCGCGCTTTGCCGCTGATCGGCATGTGGTGCCGGACTGGCTGGGCAATCGGGCGCCGTTGGGCGATGCCGGGCTGCGCGGGCTGGCGACCGGGCTTGGGGCTGATGGCGACCATCGCAGTTTCCTCGAGGAGTACTACGCCACCGCGCGCGGGCTGGCGTTGCAGGCGCGGCAGGTGATCGGTCATTTCAACGCCCACGGCTTCGCCATCGACCGGGTGACGCTGGCGGGGGGCCAGGCGCGCAATCCGCTGCTGGTGCGGCTGTATCGCGACGCGCTCGGCTGCGGCCTGGTGGTGCCGCGGCATGACGAGGCGGTGCTGCTGGGCACCGCGATGGCGGCGGCGGCGGCGGCGGGGGTGCATGCCGATTTATTCGCGGCGATCGAACTTATGTCGCCGGCGCAGGCGCAACTGGCGCCCGACCCGTTCTGGCGCCGCGCGCATGATGCGGCCTATGCGATCTATCTCAAGCTGGCCGACGCGCGCGATGCCGCAGCACGGGCGGCGGACGGGCTGGCGGGAATGGTGCGGCAGGCCGCGCGTTGAACGATGCGATGAAAAGTGGGGACGGCGTGGACGGAGTGACACAGGCGCGGCGGCTGCGGATTTTCTTCATCGCGCAGCGGGTGCCGTTCCCGCCCGATCGCGGCGACAAGATCATCACCTTCAACAACCTGCGCCACCTCGCGCGCCATCATGAGGTGCATGTCTACTGCACCGCGGATGGTGCGGAGGACATGGCCAATGTCGAGGGGCTGCGCGGCATGGTGGCCTCCATCACCGCGGTGCCGGTGCAGGGCTGGCGCGGCAAGCTGCGGGCGCTGCTGGCGTTGGTGACGGGGCGGCCGCTGTCGGTGGCGATGATGGACGAGCCGGCGCTGCACGCGGCGATGCGGCGCGATTTCGCCCGATTGAAGCCGGACCTGCTGTTCGTGTTCAGTTCCAACGTGGCGCAGTACGCGATGCCGTTCACCGGCACGCCGCGGGTGATGCATTTCGCCGATCTCGATTCGCAGAAATGGACCCGCTACGGCGATGAGGTGCGCCCGCCGATGGGGTGGATCTACGCCATCGAGGGCCGCCGGCTGCTCGCCTACGAACGTGAGGTTGCCTACGGCTTCAGCCACTCGCTGCTTTGCACGGACGCCGAGCGGGCGGATTTCGAGCGGTTGATCCCCGGGGCGCCGGTGAGCACGGCAGCGGCGGGGGTGGATCTCGCGTATTTCACCAGTGCCGGGGTGGCGAAGGCGCCTGGCGGGCTCGTGTTCACCGGGGTGATGGACTACCTGCCCAATGTGGATGCGGTGAGCTGGTTCGCCACCGACATCCTGCCGCTGGTGCGTGCCGAGGTGCCGGAGGCGCATTTCGTGATTTGCGGCAGCCGGCCCACGCCGGCGGTGCTGGCGCTGGCGGCATTGCCCGGCGTGACGGTGACGGGGCGGGTGCCCGACGTGCGGCCCTATCTCGATGCCGCCGAGGTGTTCGTGGCGCCGCTGCGGATCGCCCGCGGGATTCAGAACAAGGTGCTGGAGGCGATGTCGATGGGCCTGCCGGTGGTGTCCAGCGTGCAGGTGTGGCGCGGCACGGATTTCGCGGCCGGGCAGGGGATCGAGGCGGCCGATGAGCCGGCGGCCTTCGCGGCCCTGGTGGTGGGGCTGCTGCGCGATGGCGGGCGGCGGGCGGAGATGGGGCGGATCAGCCGGGAGGCGGTGGAACGGGACCACGCCTGGGCCGCCAAGCTGAAGGTGATCGATCGGGTGATCGCCGCGGCCTGCCCCTGAACGCCGGGCCGGCCGCGGCCGTTTGATCAGGCGGCCGGGCCGTCCCAGGCCTTCGCGGTGGTGACGGCGGTGCCGGTGATTTCGGCGACCAGCGCATGGCCCTGGTCGGTGCGGCTGACCAGCACGCTGCGGCGATCGGCCGGATCATCGCGGCGGCGCGCGAGACCGAGGTCGGTCAGGCGGTCAAGCGCGCGGGTGATGACGGACTTGGACACCTTGAGGTTGGCCGCGAGGCCGCGCACGGTGTGGTCGCGTTCCTCGGTATAGACGGTCAGGAAAACGGCGAACTGATGCGCGGACAGTGCCGGACCGTCACGACGTACGAGGCCGGCAATGACATCGCGCAACATCGCGGCAGCAAGTTCTGGTTGTAGGGACACCGGCAATTGACACGCTCCTGTACTCCGCCCCCGATGCGGTGGCGGATTTAAGGCGTTGATCTTCAACGGCAAGCGGCGTGGTCGGTCAAGAAACGTAAGGTAACTAGAGGGCGGGTCCCGTCATTGCCGCTATGCCACGAAGTGCCAGCTCATTCGCACGCAAGCAGGCAACGAAGCGGCCGGGCTCGATTTCCTCAAGCTCCGGGCGGGTTTCCCGGCAGCGCGCCTCGGCGTGGCGGCAGCGCGGGTGGAAGGCGCAGCCCGGCGGCGGGTTGGCCGGGTCGGCAATATCGCGTTCCAGGATGATGCGCTGGCTGACCGCGCCAGGCACCGGGGTGGGGGCGGCGGACAGCAGCGCTTCGGTGTAGGGATGGAGCGGGCGATGGTAGAGCGCCTCGGTCTCGGCGAGTTCGACGATGCGGCCGACATACATCACCGCCACCCGGTCCGCGACGTGCTTCACCACGCTGAGGTCGTGGGCGACGAACAGCACGGTGAGTTGCAGCTTGTCCTGCAGATCGAGCAGCAGGTTGAGGATCTGCGCCTGGACCGACACGTCAAGCGCCGAGACCGGCTCGTCGGCCACGATGAGTTCGGGGTTGAGGGCGAGGGCGCGGGCGATGCCGATGCGCTGGCGCTGGCCGCCCGAGAACGCGTGCGGGAAGCGGTTGATGGCGGCACCGGGGAGGCCCACGAGTTCCATCAGCTCCAGCACCCGCTTGCGGCGCGCCGCACGGTCGGACATGCCGTTGATCAGCAGCGGTTCGCCGATGATGTCGCCCACCATCATGCGTGGGTTGAGCGAGGAGAACGGGTCCTGGAAGACCATCTGCATGTGCCGGCGCAGCGGACGCAGGGTTTTGCGGGGCAGGGTGGCGAGGTCAACCGTGCTGCCGGCGATGGTGAATTTGATGCTGCCGGCGGTGGGCATCATGGCGCGCAGGATGCAGCGCGAGACGGTGGTTTTGCCGCAGCCGCTTTCGCCCACCAGGGCCAGGGTTTCGCCCTTGCGGATGGCGAAGCTGACGCCATCGACCGCGCGGACCTGGCCGACGACGCGGCGCAGGAGGCCCTTGCGGATGGGGAAGTACTTCTTCAGCCCGTTCACTTCGAGCAGGGTGGCGGCGCCGGTCATGCGCGGGCTCCGGGCAGGCCGCCGTGGAGGTAGCAGCGCACGTTGCGCCCGGCGACGCCCACTTCGGGCGGTGGCTCGGTGCGGCAGGCGGCGAAGACGGCCTCGGTGCAGCGCGGATGGTAGGCGCAGCCGACCGGGCGGTTGAACGGCTGCGGGATGGAGCCCTCGATGGTGGGCAGGCGGGTGCGCGGCTTGGCCATCACGGTGGGGATGGAGCGCAGCAGCGCCCGCGTATAAGGGTGCTGCGGGGCGGCGAAAATGTCTTTCACGGCGCCGGTTTCGACGGCGCGGCCGAGATACATCACCGCGACATCGTGGGCCATTTCGGCGATCACCCCCATGTCATGAGTGATGAGGATGATGGCAAGGCCGCGCTTCTGCTGGAGTTCGCGCAGCAGGTCGAGGATTTGCGCCTGGGTGGTGACGTCGAGCGCCGTGGTGGGTTCGTCGGCGATCAACACGCGCGGATCGCAGGACAGCGCCATGGCGATCATCACGCGCTGGCGCAGGCCGCCGGAGAGCTGGAACGGGTATTCGTCGACGCGCCGCGCGGGCTGCGGCACGCCCACCATGTCCAGCAGGTCGATCGCGCGGGCGCGGGCGGCCTTGGCGGACAGGCCCATATGGAGGCGGATGCCCTCCATGATCTGGTTGCCGATGGTGTAGTACTGGCTGAACGAGGCCATCGGTTCCTGGAACACCAGGGCGATTTCCGGGCCGCGCACGGCGCGCATGTCCCAGGGGGACATCTTCAGCAGGTCCACCGGGGTGCCGCCATCGGCGGGTTGCAGCAGGATCTCGCCGCCGGTGACGCGGCCGGGCCGCTCGACGATGCCGAGGATGGAGCGCGCGGTGACGGATTTGCCGCAGCCGCTTTCGCCGACCACGCCGAGGGTGCGGCCCTTGAAGACATCGAAGCTGACGCCGTCCACCGCATGCACGGTACCTTCGGGCGCGGCGAACTCGGTGTGCAGGTTACGGACGGAAAGGATGGGAGTTTCAGCCATAAGGGTCCGCCGCGTCACGCAATCCGTCGCCGAGGAAGTTGAAGGCGAGGATCACCAGGATCACCGGCACCGCGGCGGCAAGCAGCCAGGGTGCGAGGGCCAGGGATTGGATGGATTGGGCGTCCTGCAACAGGATGCCCCAGCTGATCGCGGGCGGGCGCAGGCCGAGCCCGAGGAAGGACAGCGAGGTTTCGCTGATGATCATGGCGGGCAACGCCAGGCTGACGGCGGCGATGATGTGGCTCATGAAGCTCGGCAGCATGTGCCGGAAGATGATCCGCCCGGTGGAGGCGCCGGCGAGTTCGGCGGCCATCACGAACTCCTCCTCGCGCAGCGAGAGGAACTTGCCGCGGACGACGCGGGCAAGGTCGGTCCAGGCGAGGAGCGAGATGATGATGGTGATGGAGAAGTAGACCGCGGTGACGCTCCAGTCATTCGGCAGGGCGGCGGCGAGGCCGAGCCACAGCGGAATGGTTGGCATCGAGCGGATGACCTCGATGGTGCGCTGGATCACCGTATCCACCCAGCCGCCGTACAGTGCCGAGATGCCGCCGAGCAGCACGCCGAGGAACAGGCTGATCGTCACGCCGACGAGGCCGATGGTGAGGGACACCCGGGTGGCCACCATGAGGCGTGACCATACGTCGCGGCCCAACTGGTCGGTGCCGAGGATGAAGATGCCGTCGCCGCGCTGCGGATCGCGCAGGGCGAACAGGTGGCGCGTCGTGGTGATGCCGAGGAAGCTGTACTCGTAGCCGGTGGCGAGGAAATCGACCGGCACGTGGCGGTTGGGGTCGACGGTGTAGATCAGCTTGAAGGTTTTCGGATCACGCACCCCCTTCAGGCCGCTGACATGCGGGCGGAAGCTGCCGTCATCCTCGAAGAAATGGATGGGCTGCGGGGTGATGTAACTGGTGCGCGAGTCCGTGGCGTGCGGATCGGTGGTGGCGAGGAAATCGGCACCGATGGCGATGACGTAGAACAGGGCCACGACGATGCCGCTGATCATCGCCAGCCGATGACGGCGGAAGCGCCACCAGGTGAGTTGCAGTTGGGTCGCCTGGGCGTAGCGCTCGGCTTTGCTGAGCGCGGGCCCCTTGGCGCGGAGGAAGGAGAACATCGCTCAGTCCATTTGATGGCGCAGGCGGGGATCGACCCACATCAGCACCAGGTCGGAGATGAAGGTGCCGATGACGGTGAGCACGCCGAGCAGCAGTACGATGGAGCCGGCGAGGAACATGTCCTGCGCGATCAAGGCCTTGACCAGCAGCGGGCCCACGGTGGGCAGGCCGAGCACGATGGAGATGATCACGCTGCCCGAGATCAGCAGCGGGAACAGGTAGGCCATGTTGCTGGCGAACGGGTTCAGCGCGGCGCGCACCGGGTATTTCAGGATGGTGCGCCATTCCGACAGGCCCTTGGCGCGCGCGGTGACCACGTAGGGCCGGCGCAGTTCGTCCAGCAGGTTGGCGCGCATGATGCGGATCAACTGCGCCGTGCCGGACAGGGCCAGGATGATGGCGGGCAGCGGCAAATGCCAGGCGAGGTCCTTCACCTTGTCCCAACTCCAGGGCGCCAGGGCGTATTCGGCGGAAAACAGCCCGCCGACGCTGAGGCCGAACACCTTGAAGGCGGTGTAGAGGATGATGAGGGCGAGCAGGAAGTTCGGCACCGCGATGCCGATGAAGCCGATCAGGGTGAACAGGTAGTCCCCGAAGGAGTACTGCCGCACCGCCGAGTAGATGCCGATCGGCAGCGCCAGTCCCCAAGTGAGGATGAGGGCGGCGAAGGACAGCAGCAGGGTCATCCAGATGCGGTCACCGATCACCTCGGTGACCGGGCGGCGCCATTCCATCGACTCGCCGAGGTCGCCGGTGATGATGCGGGTGATCCATTTGCCGTACTGGATGTAGATCGGCTGGCCCAACCCGTAGAGCTTGCGCAGGGCCGCCGCCTCGTCGGCTGAGACCGACGAGCCGGAGGCGGCGAGGTTGGCGACGTAGGCGTCGACAAAATCGCCGGGCGGCAGCTGGATGATCGCGAACGACAGCACCGAGATCATCCAGACCGTGAGCACGCCGAGCAGCAGGCGGCGGGTGATGAAGTTGATCACGCCGCCGCCCTTTCGGTTTGGTGGATCACGCCTTGTAGAACCACGTCTCGGGCCGCGAACTGCCCGGGGTGCGGCAATGCTGGGCGATGCAGGTGCGGCCGGGGATGTTGCCCAGGCGACGGCTGGCCATGCGTACGCCCATCAGCGCCGGGGACTGGCCGCAGGTGCCGATGGTGAACTGCTGGTCCACCATGATCTTCCAGATGTCCTGGGCGATCTTGTTGCGCTCCGGCTCCTGCTTGCTGGCCGCCGAGCGGAACAGTTCGAGCGCTTCCAGCATCTTGGGGTCGGTCGGCTTGGTGCCCTGGGCGCCGTTAGAGGCGTACCATTTGGCATGTTCGATGCCATAGACGCCCGAGGCGATATCGGTCGGCAGCGCCCAGCTCGAGTAGAGATAGAGCAGCTCGGTGCCGCCGTTGGTCCAGACGAAGATGTGGTGGTCGGACTTCAGCAGGCGGTTGAAGGCGAGGCCGCGCTCGGCCTCCTTCACATCGCCGTAGATGCCGATCTTGCGCCAATGCTGGGCGATCATCTCGGCGTGCTTCGGCCAGTCCATGAACGCCTTGACCGCGAGAAGCTCGATGACCAGGCGCTTGCCGTTGTCCGGGCGCAGGCGGTAGCCGTCGCTGTCCTTCTGGGTTAGGCCGAGCCCGTCGAGCAGCTTGTTGGCGGCGGCGACATCGAGCGTCGACCACTTCTTGCGCCATTCGGGGCCGGGGTTCTCGGGCATGGATTCGGCCGGGGCCGAGGAGCCCGGGGTGGCGAGGCCGAGCCAGAAGGTTTCGTTCATCTGGTCTCGGTCGATACCCATCGACAGCGCGCGGCGGAAATCCGCGGTGCCGAGGAGCTTGCCCACCACCGGATCGCCGCGGAAGTCCATGTTCACATGCAGCGTGGTGTCGGCGCCGTTGAAGGCGAGGTCGAGATGGACGTCATACTTGCCGCGGTCCTGGTTCTCCAGGATCACCGGTAGCTTCTGCAGGTCGATATGGCGTTCCTGGAGATCGAGCTCGCCGGCCATCGCCTTGAGGTTCACCACCTCGATGTTCTCGGCCAGGGTCATCACGACCTTGTCGATGTACGGCAGCTGATTGCCGTCTGTGTCGACGGCGTAATAGAATGGGTTGCGCTCCATCGACCAGGTCGGCGTGTTGATCGGCGTCACGGTGCGCCACGGGCCGAGGGTGGGGAGATCGGGGTTGAGTTCCCAGTCCTTCTTGACGTGGAACATGCGGATCCAGCTCTCGTAGCCGGCGGCCTTGGCTTTGGCGTTTACCTCGGCTTCGGAGGAGAACTTGGGGAGGAACTGCTTGAGATAGTGGGCGGGCGCGTAGGCCGCATAGGAGTTGCCGGCGGACTGCCGGGTGGCCTGGCCACCGCCGATCAGGGTGTCGCCGGCGAGCATGGACGGGAACAGGAAATAGGGGTTCGCGAACTGGAACTGCACCGTGGTCTCGTCGATCTTGACGAGCTTGCCCGGCTTGCCGCCGGCCGACATGTCGGCGATCGGGGCGGGGACGATGTCCTTGTTGAGGTACATCTCCTCGTACCAGAACACAAAGTCATCCGCGTTGAACGGGTGCCCGTCGCCCCACTTCATGCCCTTGCGCAGGAACAGGGTGGTGGTCTTGCCGTCGGCGCTCAGTTCGTAGCCCTTGGCGACGCAGGGGACGATCTTGCTTCCGGTGAAGTCCCAGAACAGCAGCTTGTCGGACGCCATGATGCGGTTGCCGTTTTCGCCGTCCGACGGGCCGATGAAGGCGCGGCGCCAGGTGCCGCCGTACTTGCCGGTGCTTTCGACGGGCTTGATCACCATCGGCTCGGCCGGCACGCGCTGCTCGACGGGCGGCAGCTTGCCGGCCTTGACGAGTTCGGCGAGTTGCGGGGCTTCCTTGAATTTGGCGGGCGTCGGGCCGCCGCCGGGGATCGGGCCTTCGAGCTTGCCGACCAAGCCGGACTGGGTGACCGAGCCGGTGGCCTGCACCGCTTGCGCCCAGGCGCTGGCGGCGGGCGTAGCGGCGGCCATGGCGGACGCATAGCCCAGGAATGTCCGGCGTGTGGTCATTTTGTCTCCTCCCGAATTGATCGCGGGCCCTGTAACCGGGCCATGACGCGCAACCTACGGGAAGCGGGGAGACTGATCCAGGGGTTTACCGACTGAGAATCATATTCATCGCCGCGGTGGCCAGCAGTGCGGCATTGGCGAGCATCACGAACGGGGCCACGCGGTTGGCAAGGCCTTGCCAGCGGCGCCCGGCGGCCTGTCCGGCCAGGCCGATGGCGGCGAGCATCGGCACCGTGCCGGCGCCGAAGGCCAGCATCGCCAGCGCGCTCGCACCAGGCGAGGTGGCCGAGGCGGCGGTGGCGACCGCGGCATAGAGCAGCCCGCACGGCAGGAAGCCGAGGGCGAGGCCAAGGGCGAGGCTGCCGGCCCAGGTGGTGCGATCCAGGCGGCGGGTCAGCCGGCCGAGCCCGGCGATCCAGCCCGATGGCGGGCGGGCGGGTGCGAGGAAATGCGGCAGGCTGGGCACCAGGCGGGTGAGCGCCTGGGAAAGGAACAGCAGCGCGCCGCCCAGCAGCAGCACCCCGGCCAGATGCCCCGACGCGGGCAGGCTGCCCAGCATGCCGGCCGTCGCGCCGAGCCCGGTATAGGTGATGAGCCTGCCGATATGATAGGGCGCGAGCAGCCCGGCGCGCAGGCGGGCCATTTCGCACAGCCGCGACGACGGCAGGGCGGCCAGGCGATCGGCGGTCTGGCCGAGCACGAACGGGCCGCACATCGGGCCGCAATGCAGCGGTCCGCCGGCGAGTCCCACCAGGAACAGCCCCATCGGCAGGCCGGGCCCGCCGGGGCCGCACCAGCTCAGCAGCATGGCGATGTGATCAGTCACGCGCGACTCTAGCGCGAACCCGGCTTTTGCGCACGCAGGACCCGTCCGTTTCGAAGAATTCCTAACGTCCCGTCCATGCTGCAGCGCGGCATTGATCTGTATCAATGCCGCAATACGGCCTCACAGCGTCTTTTCCTGCGCATGGGCACGCCGCCTCGGTGGGCCCGCTATGTGTGCGAGGTGTGGAATGGAAGAGGTGAGCGATATCGTCGTCGGCATCATCATGCTGATCCTGGGGGGCACCGGGCTGTTTATGGCTTCGGGCGCGCTGGACAACGAGATCTATATCTTTGGCCTGTCGCTGGCAGGTTTCGCGGCGATATTCGAGTTCGGTCTGATCCGCGCTTATTTCGACCGCAAGGACGCCGCGCGGCATGCCGGCGGAGGTGGTCATGTCTGATGTCATGATGGACGGGTTCGTCGGAACCCATGCCCCGGCGCGTGCCGTGGTCTACAACGACAACGTGGTGAAGAAATTCACCATCGCCACCATTTTCTGGGCGGTGGTGGCGTTCCTCGTCGGCGTGGTGCTGGCGCTGGAGCTGTGCTGGCCTGAATTGAACCTGGGCTTTTCGTTTACCAATTTCGGACGCCTGCGACCGGTCCATACCTCGGGGGCGATTTTCGCCTTCGGCGGCTCGGCGTTGTTCGCAACCTCCTTCTATATCGTGCAGCGCACCTGCCGCACCCGCCTGTTCGGCGGCGAGGCGATGGCGAACTTCATTTTCTGGGGCTACCAGTTCTTCATCGTGATGGCCGCCCTCAGCTACGTGATGGGCTACAGCCAGGGCCAGGAATACGCCGAGCCGGAATGGCACCTCGACCTGTTCCTCACCGTGATCTGGGTGAGCTACGCCGTGGTCTATATCGGCACCGTGCTGAAGCGCGAGGAGCCGCATATCTACGTCTCCAACTGGTTCTACATGGCGTTCATCCTGACCATCGCCGTGCTGCACCTGGTCAACAACGTGGCGATGCCGGTTTCGGTGTTCTCGGCCAAGAGCTACTCCGCCTACTCGGGCGTGCAGAACGCGCTGATCCAGTGGTGGTATGGCCATAACGCGGTGGGCTTCTTCCTGACCGCCGCCTTCCTTGGCATGATGTACTACTTCATTCCCAAGCAGGCTGGCCGCCCGGTTTATTCCTACCGCCTCTCGGTGGTGCATTTCTGGTCGCTGGTGTTCATGTACATCTGGGCCGGCCCGCATCACCTGCACTACACCTCGCTGCCCGACTGGGCGCAGACGCTCGGCATGGTGTTCTCCATCGTGCTGTGGATGCCGTCCTGGGGCGGCATGATCAATGGCCTGATGACGCTGTCGGGCGCGTGGGACAAGCTGCGCACCGATCCGGCGCTGCGCTTCACCGTGACCTCGGTGGGCTTCTATGGCATGTCGACCTTCGAAGGGCCGGTGATGTCGATCCGCTCGGTGAACTCGCTGAGCCACTACACCGACTGGACCATCGGCCACGTGCATTCGGGCGCCCTCGGCTGGGTGGCGTTCGTCAGCTTCGGCGCGCTGTACTACCTGGTGCCGAACCTGTGGAAGCGGTCGGGCATGTATTCGACCAAGCTGATCTCCTGGCACTACTGGGTCGCGACGATGGGCATCGTGCTCTACATCACCTCGCTTTGGGTGGCCGGCATCATGCAGGGCCTGATGTGGCGTGCCTACGACCAGTTCGGGTTCCTGCAGTATTCGTTCTCGGAATCGGTCAACGCGGTTCATCCCTACTACGTCATCCGCATGCTCGGTGGCCTGCTGTTCCTCACCGGGGCCCTGATCATGGTCTACAACATGGTCATGACGGTTTACAGTTCGACAACAGAACGGCGTGAGGTGTAATCGTCATGTTCATTCGCCACGAGACCATCGAGAAGAACGCCATCCTGATGCTGGTGTTGACGCTGATCACCATTTCGATCGGCGGCATCGTCGAGATCATCCCGAACTTCACCATCGAGACCACCATCGAGCCGGTGAAAGGGGTTCGTCCCTATTCGCCGCTCGAGTTGATGGGCCGCAACATCTACATCCGCGAGGGCTGCTACCTCTGCCATAGCCAGCAGATCCGCGCCCTCAAGGACGAGGTGGAGCGCTATGGCCACTACAGCCTGGCCGCCGAAAGCCAGTACGACCATCCGTTCCAGTGGGGCAGCAAGCGCATCGGGCCCGATCTCGCCCGCGTCGGCGGCAAGTACTCGAACGACTGGCACTATGCCCACCTGATCCACCCGCAGGCGCTGGTGCCGGAAAGCCTGATGCCGCGCTACGCCTTCCTCGCCGAGACGCCGCTTGAGACCAAGATCCTCGACAAGCACCTCAAGGCGAACCGGACGGTTGGCGTGCCCTATACCGACGAGGACATCGCCAACGCGAAGAAGGACCTCGAGGCCCAGGCCAATCCCGAAGCCGATACCGACTTCGAGGCGACGCTGAAGCGCTATCCGAAGGCGATCCAGGTGCCGGGCAAGCCCGGCGAGCCGACCGAACTCGATGCGCTCGTGGCTTATCTCCAGGTGCTCGGCACGATGGCTGATTTCAGCTCCGTCACGCCTGAGCAGCTGAACCGCTAGGGGAGGGGCAGATGCAAGAACTTACCGCTGCCGCGATCTTCCTGAAGCAGTACTCGGTCGCGCTGATGTTCATCGTTTTCGCCATGCTGATGGCGACCATCTTTTGGCCGGGCCGACGGGAGCGCTTCGATCGCGACGCCCAGATCCCCCTCCAAGACGATCGCTGAGGAGAACCCACGTGCCGACAAAAATCGAAAAGGACGCCTTCTCCGGCCGCGATACCACCGGCCATGAGTGGGACGGGCTCAAGGAACTCAACACGCCGCTGCCGAAGTGGTGGCTGTGGACGTTCATCACCACCGCCGTCTGGGCCGTGATCTTCTGCATCTTCTATCCCTCGGTGCCGGGCATCCATGGCTACTTCAAGGGGGTGCTGGGATATTCCACCCGCGCCACCGTGACGGCGGACGTGGCAGCACTCGCCGCCCAGCGGTCCCAGGTGCTCGACAAGATCAAGGACGTGCCGATCGCCAAGGTACGCCAGGACCCCAATCTGATGGCGGTTGCCAACACCGCCGGGCGCATCGCCTTCGCCAACAACTGCCAGCCCTGTCATGGGGCCGGCGGCGAGGGTCGTCCGGGCTATCCGGCCCTGGCGGCTGATCGCTGGATCTGGGGCGGCAAGCTCGAGGATATCCAGCAGACCATCACCTACGGCATCCGCAGCGGGCATCCCGAGGCGCGCCAGAGCCAGATGCTCCGCTTCGGGGTGGACGGCATCCTGAAGCCGGAGGAAATCGCCTCGGTGGCCGATTTCGTCAGCACACTCTACGGCAAGGCGAAGCCGAGCCCGGCGAGTGCCAAAGGCGCGGCCATCTTCGCCGAGAACTGCGTCGCCTGCCATGGCGACAATGGCGAGGGCAAGCGCGAGGTGGGTGGTCCGCCGCTCAAGGGGGCGGTTCACCTGTATGGCGATACCCGCGAGGCGATCATTGCCCAGGTGACCAATCCACGGATGGGTGTGATGCCGAACTGGAACGCCCGGCTGGACGCCGCGACCATCAAGAGCCTGGCGTTGTACGTCCATGCCCTCGGCGGCGGCGAGAACTAGGCGTATCATGACCAAGATGAGCAAAGCACCGCCCAAGGCCGACGGCGAGGCAAAGATGAGCAAGCCCAGCCTCTACGCCGACCGCGTCCAGGTCTATCCCCGCGCCGTGCGGGGACCGGCCCGTACGTTCAAATGGGCGGTGCTGACGTTCTGTCTGACCGTGTACTACCTCGTCCCCTGGATCCGCTGGGATCGGGGGCCGGGGCAGCCCGGACAGGCCGTGCTGCTGGATATCGGCCACGAGCGCTTCCACTTCTTCAACGTGGAGTTCTGGCCGCAGGATATCTACTACCTCACCGGCGCCCTCATCCTGGGCGCGGTGAGCCTGTTTCTCGTCACCTCGCTGGTGGGCCGCGCCTGGTGCGGCTACGCCTGCCCGCAGACGGTGTGGACGGACCTGTTCATGCTGATCGAGCGGATGGTGCAGGGCGATCGCAACGCCCGCATGCGGCGCGACCAGGCGCCGCTGAGTTTCGACAAGATATGGCGCAAGACCGCCACCCATGCGGCTTGGCTCGGCGTGGCGTTCTGGACCGGCGGCGCGTGGATCATGTACTACGCCGATGCGCCGACGGTGACGGTGGAGTTCTGGCAGGGCACCGCGTCCACGCCGGTCTACGTGTTCACCTTCCTGTTCACCGCCACGACCTACCTGCTGGCCGGCTGGGCGCGTGAGCAGGTGTGCACCTACATGTGCCCGTGGCCGCGCTTCCAGGCCTCGATGCTCGATGAGCACAGCCTGATTGTCACCTACGAGGCATGGCGCGGCGAACCGCGCGGCCATGGCAAGCGGGCGGCCGACGCGCCGCGCAAGCTCGATGCCCCCGCGCTGGGCGACTGCATCGATTGCAAGGCCTGCGTGAATGTGTGCCCGACCGGGATCGATATCCGCGACGGCGTGCAACTCGAATGCATCAATTGCGGGCTGTGCGTGGATGCCTGCAACGAGATGATGGAAAAGACCGGCCAGCCGAAATGGCTGATCAAGTGGGATACCTTCGCCCACCAGGAGGCCCGCGCCGCCGGCAACCACGAGCCGTATCACCTGCTGCGCCCGCGCACGCTCATCTACGTGTCCGCCCTGGTGCTCGGCTTCGTCATCATGGGCGTCGCGATGGCCAACCGGGCCGAGATCGATCTCGCCATCCAGCGCGACCGCGCCCCCCTGTTCGTCACCGTGCGTGACGGCAGCCTGCGCAACGCCTACACGGTGAAGATCTCGAACAAGACCCACGAGGCGGCGGATTTTGCCCTGTCGATGAAAGGTGTCGAGTCCGCCGAGATGACGGTGGCTGAGGAAGGCGAGGGGCGCATGCCGATCCTGATGCTGACCGTGGAGCCTGACAGCGTTGGCACCTTCCGGGTGCTGGTGTTCGGACGGCCGGCGCATCTGGTGGAGGGCTCGCAGGACCTCGCGTTCATCGCCCGCAATACGCTGACCGGCGAGCAGAAGACCTATAATTCCGTGTTCATGGGCCCTGGCGCCCGTGCAACCCACTGACAGGATAAATACCATGCCCGCAACCACCGCTCCGGTTCGCTCCGCCTGGCGCTTCTTTCCCCATTTCGTCGCCCTCGGCCTCGGCCTCGTGGTGGCGGTGAATGTCGGGATGGCCTACCTCGCGATCTCGACCTTCCCGGGCGAAGTCTCCGATCACGGACGGAAGTGAGCGCGACGACTTTCTCCGACGGCCTGGCCGCGGCGGACGGTGTCTGTGCCCATTGCGGGCAGGTGGCACCGCAGGGCGCGCGGTTCTGCTGCCCAGGCTGTGCCGCGGCGTTCGAGACCATCGGGGCCATGGGTCTCGGCCGCTACTACGCCGAGCGGGTGCTCGATCCGGCAGCCCGCGCACCACGGCCGGAAGGGGCCGAGCGTTGGGACCTTGGGCGCTACATCATCGATAGCGGTGCGGAGCGGCATGAACTGAGCCTCGCCGTCGATGGGTTGCAGTGCGGTGCCTGCGTGTGGCTGATCGAAAGCGCGCTGGGGCGCGAGCCGGCGCTGCAATCGGCGCGGGTGAATATGACGACGCGCCGGCTGAAGCTGGTGTGGGATGGCGCCGCCGCCGAGTCCGAGCGCTTCGTCGCCATCGTGGAGCGGCTGGGCTACCGCTTGATCCCCTACAACGCGGCCAGCCTCGGCGCGGCATCGGATCGCACCGGGCGCCAGTTGATCCGCGCGCTGGCGGTGGCCGGGTTTGCTGCCAGCAACGTCATGCTGTCCTCGGTGGCGGTGTGGGCGGGGCTGGTGCAGGGCATGGGGCCGGCGACGCGGGAACTGATGCACTGGGTGTCCGCCCTGGTGGCGATGCCGGCGATTGCCTATGCGGGAATGCCGTTTTTCGCCTCCGCCTACGCCGTGCTGCGGCACGGACGCACCAACATGGATGTGCCGATCAGCATCGGTGTGGTGCTGGTCACCGCGATGAGCCTGGTCGAGACCATCGAGGGCAACGAGCACACCTATTTCGACAGCGCGGTATCGCTGATTTTCTTCCTGCTGATCGGGCGGGTGCTGGATCACCTGGCGCGCGGGCGGGCGCGGGCGGCGGCGGAACAGCTTATCACCCTGCGCGCGAGCGATGTGGCCGTGTTGCAGGCGGACGGCACCTCGGTGCGTCGGCCGCCCGAGACTATCGCGCCCGGCGCCATGGTGCTGGTCGCTGCCGGCGAGCGCATCGGGGTGGATGGGGTGGTGGAGCGTGGCACCGCGCCGGTGGATACCAGCTTGGTCAGCGGCGAGAGCCTGCCGGTGACGGCCGGGCCGGGCACGCGGGTATTTGCAGGCACACTCAATCTCGGGGCCGCGTTGACGGTGCGCAGCATCGCGACCGGCGAGGCGACGCTGCTGGCCGAGTGCGTGCGCCTGATCGAGGCAGCCGAGGCGCGGCGCGGGCGCTTTGTCGTGCTGGCCGACCGGGTGGCGCGGCGGTACGCGCCGACGGTGCATGTCGCGGCGCTGGCGACGTTTCTCGGCTGGTGGCTGATCGGCGGCGTGCCGGTGGGGCAGGCGCTGCTGACGGCCTGCGCGGTGCTGATCATCACCTGCCCCTGTGCATTGGCGCTGGCGGTGCCGGCGGTGCAGGTGATCGCCACCGCGCGGCTGTTCCGCGCCGGCGTGCTGCTGAAATCCGCCACCGCGCTGGAGCGGCTGGCGGAGGCCGATACGGCGGTGTTCGACAAGACCGGCACGCTGACCCTGCCCAACCTCGTCCTGGCGCCTGGGTACGATCCGGCTGCATTGGCCGAGGCTGCGCCGCTGGCCGCCGCGAGCCGGCATCCGCTGGCGCGCTCCCTGGTGGCGGCCGCCGGGCCGGTGGTGGCGCTCGATGATGTGGTGGAACACGCCGGGCAGGGGCTCGCGGCCGGCGAGGCACGGCTTGGCAGCCGGGCCTTTGCCGGCGATGCCGCGGCGGCCGATGCCGGGCCGGAGATGTGGTTCAGTCGGCCGGGGCAGCCGCCGGCGGTGTTCCGCTTCCAGGAAACCCTGCGCCCTGACGCCGAGGCGTGCGTCAGGTGGCTACGTTCGATGGGCCTGGACCTGCATCTCGCCTCGGGTGACCGCGCCGGGCCGGTCGCCACCGTTGCGGCAGCGCTCGGGATCACCGATGCCCGCGCCGGGCAGTCCCCGCTCGACAAGATCGCGCTGGTCGAGGGGCTGCGGGCGGCCGGGCGGCACGTGCTGATGGTGGGGGATGGGCTGAATGACGGCCCCTCGCTCGCCGCCGCCCATGTCTCGGCCTCGCCCGCGAGCGCCGCCGATGTCAGCCAGACCACCGCCGACGTGGTGTTCCAGGGCGACAGCATCGCCCCGGTGGCCGAGGTGATCGCGGTGGCGCGGCAGGCGCGCGCGGTGATGCGGCAGAATATCGGCTTTTCCATCGCCTATAACGCCGTCATGCTGCCCCTCGCGGTGGCCGGCTATGTGACCCCCTGGCTGGCCGCGGCGGCGATGTCGAGTTCGTCGCTGATTGTCATGCTTAACAGCTTTCGCTTGAACCGGAGACGCTGATGACTGCGATTCTTGGCCTGATGGCGCTTAGCCTGGTGCTCGGCGGCGCCGGGCTCGCGGTGTTCCTGTGGTCCCTGCGGACCGGCCAGTACGAGGATCTCCAGGGCGCCGCCAACCGCATCCTGCATGACGAGGCGCCGCGTTGACCTGACGGGCGCGCGGCCTAGCATGGGCGCCTCACCAAGGAGGCTCCCATGCAGCTTGCCCTCTCAACCTGGCAGGAAGTCGAAGACTATCTGCGCACCTCTGACGGGATGATCATCCCCATCGGCTCCGTCGAGCAGCACGGGCCGAACGGACTGATCGGCACCGACCACCTCGATGCCGAATTCGTCGCCCAGGGTGTCGGCGACGCGATCGGCGCGGCGGTGGCGCCGACGTTGGCCTATGGCATGTCCCAGCATCACCTCGCCTTCAAGGGCTCCGCCACGCTGCGGCCGAGCACGCTGATGTTGGTGGTGCGCGATGTGGTGGAGAGCTTCGCCCTGCACGGGTTCCGCAAGTTCTTCTTCATCAACGGCCACGGCGGCAACGTCGCCACCGTGACGGCGGCGTTCGATGAACTCTACGCCGCCCGCTCCCTGAAGGACCGCGACGAACCCGTGCGCTGCCGGATGACGTTCTGGTCCGCCGGCATGCGCTGCCGCATCCTCGGGGACGAGCTTTATCCCGGCGTCAACGGCGCCCACGCCACGGCGGCCGAGGTGTCGCTCGCGCAGTACTACCAGCAGGCCCACATCAAGCACGCCCAGATGACGCCGAAAGTGGCGCCGCCGAGCAGCCAGTTCTTTGAGGCCGCCGATTATCGCGCCCGCTACGCCGATGGCCGCATCGCCAGCGACCCGTCGCTCTCCTCGCCCGAGCACGGCAAGCTGCTCTACGAGGCGGCAGTGGCCGATATGGCGGAAGCCTACCAGGCGTTCCTCGCCTACTAGACTAGGCGCAGACTCTCCCGGATGCCGTCCAGCACCAGCTGGGCGGCAAGGGCCGCCAGCAGCACGCCGAGCACGCGGCCGATCACATTGGCCCCGGTGGCGCCCAGCACCCGGGCGATGTGCTTCGCCATCAGCAGCGCCGTGAGCGTGATGCCGATCGCCACCGCCAGCGCCACCTCGATCAGCACCAGCGACCACGGCTTGCCGCCGGCCTGCGAGTGCAGCAGCACCATCGTGGTCATCGAGCCGGGCCCGGCGATGAAGGGAATGGCGAGCGGGAAAACCGTGATGTCATGTTCGCGCACCGCCGCATCGCGCTCATCGGGCGAGGGGCGCAGCACGCCCTTGGCCGTCACCATGTCCGCTGCCGTGAGGAACAGCAGGATACCGCCGGCGGTCTTCATCGCGGGCAGGCCGATGCCCAGCGCCCGCAGCAGTTCCTCGCCGGCCAGCCCGAAGAGCGCCAGCACGATGAACGCGATGAGGCAGGCACGCCGGGCCTGGCGGGCGCGTTCGGCGCTGCTGTCTGCGGGGTCAGCCCGAGGAACAGCACCGCGGTGCCCGCCGGATCGATGATGACCAGCAGAGCGACGAGGCCGTAGGTGAAGGCTTCGTATGTCGGGTTCATGTCTTGCTGATGCGGCGCTCGTAGAGTTGGGCGAACACGGTGGCCGGGAACAGCAGCACGAAATACACCACCGCCACAACGGTATAGGTCTCAAGCGGGCGATAGGTATCCGCCGTGATCAACTGGCCCTGATACAGCAAATCCGGCACCGCGATGGTGGAGACCAGCGAGGTGTTCTTCAACTGGATGATCGACTGGTTCATGAACGGCGGGATCATCCGCTTCACCGCCTGCGGCAGGATCACCTGGCGCATCACATGCCACCGGCTCAGCCCCAGCGCCCGCGCCGCATCCCACTGGCCCGGCTCGATGGACATGATGCCGCCGCGGAAAATCTCGGCATAAAACGCCCCGGTGTAGAACGTCAGCACCATCGTCGCCGCCGCCACCGCGGGGATCTGGATGCCGACGATTACCGGCAGCGCATAGTAGAACCACACGATCTGCACCAGGATCGGCGTGCAGCGGAACGCCTCGATGAAGCCGATCAACGGCCAGTTGATGAGCTTGTATTTCGACATCCGCGCAATGCCGACGAACAGCCCAAGTATCAGACCAAGAAAAATAGTGCCGGCGGTGTAGGCCAGCGTCACCTCGACGCCGGTGACAAACAATGTGCGATAGCGCCAGAGAAAACCGAAACTCCACTCGTAGCCCATCAGGCGTCTCCCATGCGCAAATCAACGCCCTTTGTGCGGCGCAGCGAATGGGGGGTCAAGCGGGAAGGAAGGCGGGGGCTCTGCCCCTCGACCCCGCTGGGGGATGATCCCCCAGACCCCATCCATTTTAAGTAAGAGGCTCCGAAACTGGGTGGGGGCGCTACGCGTTGGTTGCAACCATCGCGTAGCGCCCCCTCTCAGTCTCGGAGCATTCCTTGCCTAAGTGGAAGAGGTCCAGGGGCTC
>CAIMWH010000200.1 GCA_903845065.1 uncultured Rhodospirillales bacterium
ATCTCGCCCGGCGCATAGTCGCCGATGACGATCGGCGCACGCTCGGACACGAAGTCGAGCGTGTTCACCGCCTCGTTGTGCTCGCGCACGTAGTCGAAGCTCTTGGTGGACCCCTCGTGGTTGTTGAAGGTCACGCAGGGGCTGATGCAATCAATGAAGGCCGCGCCCTTGTGGCTCAACGCGCCCTTGATGAGCGGCACCAGCTGCGCCTTGTCGCCGGAGAAACTGCGGCCGACATAGGTGGCGCCGAGTTGCATGGCCACGGCGACCAGATCGATCGCCTCGTCGTTGTTTGCCACGCCCTTCTTGGACTTGGCGCCCTTGTCTGCGGTGGCCGAGAACTGGCCCTTGGTGAGACCGTAAACGCCGTTGTTCTCAACGATATAGGTCATGTTCACGCCACGGCGGATCGAGTGGGCGAACTGCCCGAACCCGATCGAGGCGCTGTCCCCGTCACCGGACACGCCGAGATAGATCAGCTCCCGGTTGGCGAGGTTGGCCCCGGTGAGCACCGAGGGCATGCGCCCGTGGACCGAGTTGAAGCCGTGCGAATTGCCGAGGAAGTAGGTCGGCGTTTTCGACGAGCAGCCGATGCCGGACAGCTTGGCGATGCGGTGCGGCGGCAGGTCCAGCTCGAAGCAGGCGTGGATGATCGCCGCCGAGATGCTGTCATGGCCGCAACCGGCGCACAGGGTGGAAATCGACCCCTCATAGTCGCGCCGGGTGAAACCGAGGCCGTTGGCGGCGAGCTTGGGGTGATGCAGCTTGGGCTTGGGCAGGAAGGTCATGATACGGCCTTGCGGAGCGGGACGATCTTGAGGGAAGCGGCGGTCTGCTCGATGGACCCCGCGATGAACGAGGCGGTGATCGGCGAGCCGTCATAGTGCAGCACGCGCTGCAACTTCTTCGGGTTGATCTCGAGCTCGTTGATCAGCAGCGTGCGCAGCTGCGCGTCGCGGTTCTGTTCGACGACGAACACCTGGTCGTGCTCCTCGATGAACTTCTCCACCTCGGCGCCGAACGGGAAGGCGCGGATGCGCAGCGCGTCGAGCGCGATGCCGTCGGCGCCCAGCATGTCGATCGCCTCGTCCATCGCCGGTGCGGTCGAGCCGTAGTAGATCGCGCCGAGCCGGGTGGGCTCCTTGGCGTCACGGCGGATGGCGGCCGGCACCAGGGTGGCGGCGGTGGCGAACTTGTGGAGCAGGCGCTCCATGTTGTCCTGATAGGCGGCGCCTTCCTCGGTGTAACGCGCGTAGCGGTCACGCGAGGTGCCGCGGGTGAAGAAGCTGCCGCGGGTGGGGTGGGTGCCGGGGTAGGTGCGGTAGGGAATGCCATCGCCGTCGACATCGAGGTAGCGGCCGAAGTCGCGGCCGGCATCAAGCTCTTCGGCGGTCATCACCTTGCCGCGGTCCATCCGCTTGCTGTCGTCCCACTTGAACGGCGCGCACAGCCGGTCATTCATGCCGATATCGAGATCGAGCATGACGAACACCGGAGTTTGCAGCCGATCCGCGAGATCGAACGCCAGGGCGCCCATGGTGAAGCACTCGTGCGGGTCTTCCGGCAACAGCATGATGTGCTTGGTATCGCCGTGCGAGGCATAGGCCGCCGACAGCAGGTCGCACTGCTGGGTGCGGGTGGGCATGCCGGTGGACGGGCCGGCGCGCTGCACATCGAACAACACGGCGGGGATCTCGGCGAAGTAGGCGAGGCCGAGGAATTCCTGCATCAGCGAAATGCCGGGGCCGGAGGTGGCGGTGAAGGCGCGCGCGCCGTTCCAGCCGGCGCCGATCACCATGCCGATCGAGGCCAGTTCGTCCTCGGCCTGCACGATGGCATAGCGCTTCTCGCCGGTTTCCTTGTCCTTGCGGAAGCGCTCGCAGTACTTGGTGAACCCTTCGGCCAGCGACGTGGAGGGGGTGATGGGATACCAGGCGCACACCGTGGCGCCACCATACACCGCGCCGAGGCCGGCGGCGGCATTGCCCTCGAACAGGATGCGATCGCCGATCTGGTCGGCCTTCTGCACCCGGAGCCCGATCGGGCAGGCGAGGTTCTTGAGTGCGTAGTCACGGCCAAGCTGGAGCGCGTGGTAGTTGGCCTGGATCAGCTTGTCGCGGCCCTTGAATTGCTCGGCCAGCAATCCCCTGATCGCGTCGGGATCGATTTCCAGCAGCGCCGACAGGGCGCCGACGTAGATGATGTTCTTGAACAGCTGCCGCTCGCGGCTCTGGGTGTATTCCGCGTTGCAGATCGCGGTCAGCGGCATGCCGATGACGTTGATATCGGCACGGAACTTCGACGGCGGGATCACTCGCGTCGAGTCGTAGAACAGATACCCGCCGGGCACGATGGACTTGATGTCCTGGTCCCAGGTCTGCGGGTTCATCGCCACCATGAGGTCGGTGCCGCCGCGGGCGCCCATGTAGCCCTTGTCGGAAATCCGCACCTCGTACCAGGTCGGCAGGCCCTGGATGTTGGAGGGGAAGATGTTGCGCGGCGCCACGGGCACGCCCATGCGCAGAATCGACTTGGCGAACATCGCGTTGGCGCTGGCCGAACCCGATCCGTTCACATTGGCGAACTTGACGACGAAATCGTTGATACGCTCTAGCGACTTTTGCATGCGGCCCCTGCCACGCTGAATTCCAGGCTGAACTTCTGCATGTCCCACGCCCCCGTCGGGCAGCGCTCGGCGCAGAGGCCGCAGTGCAGGCAGACGTCCTCGTCTTTGGCCATGATGCGGCCAGTCGGCAGTTTGCCGGAGACGTAGAGGTCCTGCGTGAGATTGGTG